>NZ_JBFBBK010000002.1:0-379603 GCF_040682635.1 Streptomyces sp. NPDC051133 | reverse complement strand
GGCCTTCTCCTCGACGCTGTAGCGGGCATCGACCCGTTTCTTGCGCTGGCCGTTCGGGTCGGGCTTGCGACGTCGGGCCACGCGCTGCAGGGCCCCGTGCGGGGGCCGGCCGCGGCGCCGGGCTTGTCGAGCGAGGTCACGGCTTGAGGAACCCGGCCCGGCTCAGCACCTTCTGGCCGTCGGCGGACTGCACGAGGGCGATGAACGCCTTGGCGGTCTCGGCGTTCGGCGCGTTCTTCAGCAGGACGATCGGGTAGTCGTTGATCGCCTGGGCGGACTCGGGGAACTCCACGCCCTCCACCTTGCCGCCCGCGGACTTCACGTCGGTCTTGTAGACGACCGCGGCGTCCGCCTCCTTCAGCTCCACCTTGGTCAGGGCGCTCTTGACGTCCTGTTCGTAGGAGGCCGGGGTGAGCTTGAGCTCACTGGCGTCCAGGGCCTTCTGCGCGGCGGCGCCGCACGGCACGGTCTTGTCGCACAGCACGACCTTCAGGCCCGGCTTGGTCAGGTCCTTCAGGGAGGACACCTTGTCCGGGTTGCCCGGCAGGGTGGCGATCTCCAGCTGGTTGCGCACGAAGGTGGCCGGGGTGCCGACGGCGTCCTTCTTGCCGGTCACGATCGCCATGGTCTTGGGGCTGGCGGCGGCGAAGACGTCCGCCGGGGCACCGCCGGTGATGCTCGCGGCGAGGGTGTCGCTGCCGCCGAAGTTGAAGGTGACCTTCGTGCCCGGGTGCTGCTGCTCGAACTCCTTGCCCAGGGTCGTGAAGCTCTCCTTCAGGGAGGCGGCGGCGAACACGGTGACCGTGCCGGACAGCTTCGGGGAGGCGGCCGTGGACGTGCCGGACTTGGGCGACGAGTCGCCGTCGGAGGAGGAGCAGGCGCTGAGTGCCATCAGGGCGGCGGCTCCCGCACCGGCCAGCTGCAGCATCCGCCGGGTCCGGCGCACGGAACGGGTCATCACGGATCTACTCCTCTAGTTCTGTGGAACGACGGTCGCGCCCTGTCGCGGCCGGAGGAACCGGCCGTGCGGCGATGATACTGCCGCATCTGCCAGGTGTAAGTCTCCTGTCACATCGCATGAGCTGCGAACTTGTGACTTGTAGCTTGCATGTGCGTTTGCACGGGAGCCGTCGGCGGGTACGGTGCAGCGGGAGGTGGTCGACGGTGACACTCGCGGAAATCGTCCTGACCGGCGATCTGGTACGACCCGGCAGGCTGACGGTGCCGGATCTGCTCCGCTGGCCACAGCACCAGGTGGACGTCAGTTTCGAGTGCGCGACGAGCGGCGTGCAGCACCACCGGTTCGCCGGCCCGCGGCTGTACGACGTCCTCGCCGACGCCGGTCCCGGCTTCGACCCGGCCCGGCGCAAGGACCGGCTGCGCTTCCTCATCGCGGTCACCGGCACCGACGGCCACCACACGCTGTTGTCCTGGGCCGAGATCGACCCGGATTTCGCGGACGCGCCCGTGCTGCTCGGCGTGAGCATCGACGGCACCCCGCTGGATGGGGCCGGGCCTCAGCTGGTGCTCCCGCAGGACCGGTGCGGGGCCCGGCACATCAGCGGGATCACGGCGATCCGGGTGGACGGGGAGTACCGCTTCGGGCCGGCCGGCCGGCACCCGGACGGCACCCTGCGCGCCCCGGCGCCGGCCTCGTCCCGTCGCGCGCCGGCGGCTTCCTGAACCGCCGCGGCCGGCCGGATCAGATGCGGCCGACCGGATCGGACGCGGCGGACCGGTTCGGATGCGTTCGACGGGTTCAGACGCGGCGGACCGGTTCGGATGCGTTCGACGGGTTCAGACGCGGTCGATGTGCACGTTGGTGGACTTCACGCGCGCGGTGGCCTCCATGCCGACCTCCAGGCCGAGTTCCTCGACGGCCTCCCGGGTCAGCAGGGACACCAGCCGGTGCGGGCCCGCCTGGATCTCCACCTGGGCGGCGACGTCGCCGAGCTTGATCGCCGTGACGATGCCGGGGAAGGCGTTGCGGACGGAGGTGTAGGAGGCGTCCTCCTCCGCGCCACCGCCCTTGGCCAGTTCGACCGAGAACGCGGCGAGGTCGCGGCCGTCGATGAGGCGCCGCCCGGCCTCGTCGCGATGGGTGGCCACCCGGCCGGCGTCGGCCCAGCGCCGGGCGGTGTCGGGGCTCACGCCGAGCAGCCGCGCGGCCTGGCCGATCGTGTAGGACTGCATGCCGGTCACGATAGGGCCAAGAGCCGGCGGCCTGCGCATCGGGCCGTTTCCTCGGCCCGTGTCCTTGAGTCCCGTGTCCTCGGCCGGTGTTCTCAGCCGGTGTTCTCAGCCGGTGTGGACCTTCGGCCTGCGCTTGCGGTCCGGTTCCGCCTCGCGCAGCACCTCGCGGGTGACCGGGGCGACCTCGCCCTGGCCGAAGAGGAAGAAGCGCAGGAAGTTGGCGAACGGGTTGCCCTCGGTCCACTCGAAGTAGATGTGCGGCGTGCAGCCGGTGAGGTCGCGGACGTGGAGGAGGAGTGCGGCCAGGGCGTTCGGGATGGAGGCGGACTCCAGGGTGAGCACCCGGTAGCGGCCGTGCAGGACCTCGCCGCGCACGGTCAGGCTCGCCTCGAACTCGGACGGGTCGGTGACCGTGACCTCGGCGAAGACGAAGTCCTCCTGTTCGGGCATGTCGTTGTCGGCGCGGATCTGCTCGATCTTGTCGCGGTACTCGGCCTTGTCACGGTGGCCGGGTTCGTTGGCGATGATCCGCGTCTTGCGGGTGGCCATGTCCCGGAGGAACCGCTCCGCCATGGGGTCGAACGTCACACTGGTCACGCGCAGTTCGAAGGCGCGGGCGAGGCGGGACAGCAGCGAGACGAGGATGATGCCCGCGATGAAGCAGGCACCGATCTTGACGCCGTCGGGGCGCTCGATGACGTTGACGACGGTGGTGTAGAGGAACACCGCGGAGATCACGCCGAAGCCGATGGTCCACTTGCGCTGCCCGGCCTTGCGCGAGGCGATGGTCACCGCGATCGCGGCGGAGCTGATGAGCACCAGCACGCCGGTGGCGTAGGCGCCGCCCTGCTTGTCGACGTTGGCGTCGAAGATCCAGGTGACGAGGAAGGCGATGAGTGTGAAGACGATGACCATCGGGCGGACGGCGCGGGCCCAGTGCGGGGCCATGCCGTAGCGGGGCAGGTAGCGCGGCATCAGGTTGAGCAGGCCGGCCATGGCGGAGGCGCCGGCGAACCACAGGATGGCGATGGTGGAGATGTCGTAGACGGTGCCGAAGGCGCCGCCGAGGTATTCGTGGGCGAGGTAGGCGAGGGCGCGGCCGTTGGCCTGGCCGCCGGGCTTGAACTCGTTCTCCGGGATGAGCAGTGTGGTGATGAAGCTGGAGGTGATCAGGAAGGCGCTCATGATGAGCGCCGCCGTGGTGAGCAGCTTCTTGGTGTCCCGGATCCGGCCGGTCGGCTTCTCCTCGGTGTCGCCGGGGTCGCCCTCGACGTGCGGCATGACGGCGACGCCGGTCTCGAAGCCGGACAGGCCGAGTGCGAGCTTGGGGAAGACGAGCAGTGCCAGGCCGATCATGACGAAGACGTTGCCGTGCTGGGCGGTCAGGGCGCTGGACCAGTCGGTGATGACGTGTTCCGCGGTCAGCACGTGATAGAGGCCGACGATCACGACGACGACGTTCAGTGCGAGGTAGATGCCGACCAGTGCGGTCGCGACGCCGATGGCCTCCAGGAAGCCTTTGAGGAACACGGCGCCGAGCAGTGCCACCAGGAAGAGTGTGATCACCATCTGGTGGCCGTGCAGGGCGCTGGTGAGGTGCGGGTTCTCCACCAGGTGGGTGGAGGCGTCGGCGGCGGAGAGGGTGATGGTGATCAGGAAGTCGGTGGCGGCGAAGCCGAGCAGGGTGAGCACGAACAGTTTGCCCTGCCAGAAGGACAGCAGCCGCTCCAGCATGGCGATGGATCCCTCGCCGTGCGGGCTTTCGTCGGCGACCCGGCGGTAGACCGGCAGTGCGCCGGCCAGGGTGACGATGACGAGGACGATGGTCGCGATCGGCCCCAGCAGTCCGGCGGCGAGCGCGGCGATACCGGGCTGGTAGCCGAGGGTGGAGAAGTAGTCGACGCCCGTCAGGCACATCACCCGCCACCAGCGCTGGCCCTTGTGCGGGGGCTCCGGCTGGGCATGGGGGCCCGTGTGGCCACCGTGCTTGCCCATGTCGGACAGACCCTCCAGCATCCAGGCGCGCAGGCGGCTGGTACTGGGAGGGTGTTCGGTCGTGGCCATCGGCGTGCTCCTGATGTGGGGCTCAGCTCTTTCCGGCCATCACGCGGACGGCGGCACCAGCGTATGCAGAGCGTGACGCTCGGGCCTATGGATCTGGGCTCAGGGGGCGTCAATCTTGCGTTAAGAATGACCCGCGGAGAGAGGGGCCGCATCAAGAAGGAGAGGCAGGCGGCAAGAAGGGGGAGGCAGGCGGCGGTTGCCTGGAGCAAGGACAACCGGCCGGAGCGTCGGGCGGCTGCCCGAGTAACCGGCCACTGAGAGTCATGTTCGACGGACCGGGGCGGCGTCTTCGGTGTGCCGGGACGGGACCGCGTGTCAGTCCAGGCCCGACGCGCGGAACACCTCCAGTGCCGTCTCGCGGTCGAGGCGGGCGGACAGGTCGTGCAGCGCCGTCGTCCCGACCCGCAGGATCCCGGCCGTCTCGGACGCCCGGGCACCCTCGGCCAGCCGGTACCAGAGGCCGGGGTTGCGGAGCAGTACGCCGGGGTCGACCTCCACCCGGTTGCCCAGGGCGTCGCGCAGGACCAGGCGCTGCGCCACACCGGCCGGTGGCCGCACCGCGACCAGCAGATCGGTGCGGACCCGGCGGGCGGCCCACAGACGGCGGGTGGCCAGCCAGCCCGTGCCCGCCGACACACGGACCGGGAACAGGACGAGGAACAGCAGGACGGCCAGCAGGAACCAGAGGGCGCCGCGCCCCGGGGAGAGGGAGCCGGCCGCCCCGTCGAGGAGGAGCAGCAGCCCGAGCAGCGCCCCGGCGCAGCGTGCCGAGGTACGGACGTCATGGGCCCAGTCGCGATCGTGCGCCACGACGTCCGGGCCGGCGGGCCGGGCGCCCGACACCCGGGCGTATGTGTCGTCGCGGTACTCCATACGTCCGACGGTAGGCGGCCACGGCCCCGGCGGGCGCCGGAGGGCGAAGACCTTGATGGCGTCCTGACGGAGCGGGGACCGTTCCTGACCCGCCTGACCCGCCTGACCCGCCTGACCCGCCTGACCCGACGGCAGCGGTGGGCGCCGAAGGGCGCCGGGGGCGCTCACAGTCCGCGGGTGTCCATCCGCCGGTGCCAGGTGTTGCGCCGGTGGACGGTGAGCAGTTCGGACTCCAGCGGGGACGGCGGCACCGCCAGGACCGGGCAGACGGCGTGGGCCAGACAGTGCCGGGAGACCCGGCCGGAGAAGGCGCGCTGCAGGCCGCGCCGTCCCGCGCCCACGACCAGGACGTCGTCCTCCCGGTTCGCGGTCGCCACCAGCGCCGGACCGGGTGCGCCCCGGACGATCACGGGGCGCATCGGCACTCCGGGGCCCTCCGGGTCGAAGATCTCCTCCAGCACGGACGCCAGTCGCTGCCGGGCGAGCCGCTGCCACTCCCCGACCAGCAGTCCGGCGGCGGGGGAGCACCGCGCGGCGGGATCCCCGCCCGGCGGTTCCCAGGCCAGCACCGGCCACAGCTCGGCCCTGAGGTGCCGGGCCAGCGCGGCGGCCCGGCGCAGGGCCGTGACGCTGCCCAGGGAACCGTTCACACCGACCACCACCCGGGCGGTCGCCGAGGCGTCGTAACCGGACATGGCTCCACCGTCCCTCACGGCTGCCCGCGGGCCCTGCGCGCGCGGCCCGCTCGTGGGGCTTCCTCTCCCATCCCACTCCCGCGCGGTCGATTCGACCAGCCGGCGGCCCCGGTTTTCGGGAAAACCGGGGGCACGGGACATGTCCGCGGCGGTCCGGGACCGGCCGGGCCCGGGAGTGGCCTCAGCGGGATTCGCTGCCGAATTCGAAAGTTTCGACCACCCTGAGTTCGGCCATGCGCCCGCGTCCTCCTGCGCGACACCTTGACGCTCCCCATGCGCCTTCCTAGAGTCGCCGTTCGGAACGTTCGGGATTTTCTTCGAATGTTTCGGAACCACCTCTCCGAAGCAACTCCGAAATCCTTCGAAGGAGCGCACGATGGGCGACCCTGCACTGTCCCGCCGCGGCTTCCTGGCGGCCTCGGCGGCCGCCGGGCTCGGTGTGACCGCACTCAGCGGCTGCGGCGGCGACTCGGACGGAGGGTCGTCCTCGGGGACGACCACGATCGAATGGTGGAACATCTCGACCACGGAGCCCACCAGGACCGTGTGGGCGGCCCTCGCCAAGAAGTTCGAGGCCCAGAACCCCAAGGTGAGAATAAAGATCGTCCAACTGGAGAACGACGCCTACAAGTCGAAGATGACCGCGCTGACCGCCTCGGGGAAGCTGCCGGACGTCTTCCACACCTGGGGCGGCGGCGTCCTGCGGCAACAGGTCGACGCCGGCATGGTCGAGGACCTCACCGACCGCACCAAGCCCTGGGCGGACGGACTGCTGCCCGTGTCCAAGCAGCCGTACCTCCTCGACGACAAGCTGTACGGCATCCCGTTCGACATCGGCATGGTCGGCTTCTGGTACAACAAGGCGCTCTTCGGAAAGGCCGGGATCAGCGCGCCCCCGACCACCTGGAGCGGCTTCCTGGACGCCGTGGGAAAGCTCAAGTCGGCCGGGGTCACCCCGCTCGCCCTGGCCGGCAAGGAGAGCTGGACCGCCATGTACTACTGGGCGTACCTCGCGATGCGCACCGCCGGCGTCGACGCCCTGCGGAAGGCCGACGAGAAGAAGGACTTCACCGGTGCCGGCTTCGTCCAGGCCGGACAGCACCTGAAGGAGCTGGTCGACCTGACGCCCTTCCAGAAGGGCTTTCTCGGCGCCGCCTACTCCTCCCCGACCGGGCAGGCCGCGACCGTCGGCAACGGCAAGGCGGCCATGGAACTCATGGGCCAGTGGGCGCCCGTCGTGGAGGCGGACGCGGGCAAGGGGCTCGGCGCGGACCTCGGCTTCTTCCCGTTCCCCGAGGTGGAGGGCGGCGCGGGCAAGCTCACCGAGGTGTTCGGCGGAGGCGGCGGGCACGCCCTGCGCAGGGGCGCACCACAGGCGGCCGTCGACTTCCTGAAGTTCTTCGCCTCCGAGACCACCGACCGGGACCTGGTGAAGAAGACCGGCGTCCTGCCGGTCGTACCGGCGGCCGAGAGCGCCCTGAGCGACGCGAACATCAAGGCGGTACAGGCCCGGTTGAAGGGCGCCACCGGCTTCCAGCTCTACCTCGACCAGGCCTACGCCCCCGCCCTCGGGCAGCAGGTCAACGACAGCGTGGCCGGACTGATCGCCGGCTCCAAGTCCCCGCAGGCGGTCGCGGACGCGATCACCAAGACGGCGAAGGAAGAGCAGTAGGCCCGCGATGACCTCAACCTTCCTCCCGGACCAGCAGGGCGGACAGGGCGAGCGGAGCGGACCCGGCGCCGTGCTGCCGGCCCCGGTGGCAGGCGCGGACCGGCAGCGCTCGCGCCGGCGCACCCTGCACTGGCTCACCGCCGTCGGCTTCCAGCTGCCCGCCCTGGTCCTGTTCGGCGCGCTGGTCCTGCTGCCGATCCTGTTCGCGCTCTACGCGTCCTTCTTCCGCTGGGGCGGCTTCGGGATGCCGTCCGACTACACCGGGACCGGCAACTTCAGCCGCCTCCTGCAGGATCCGGTGTTCCTCGGCGACCTGTGGCGCTGCCTGCTGCTGGTCGTGCTGTCGCTGGCGCTGCAGCTGCCGTTCGCGCTCGCCATGGCCGTGCTGCTGAACCAGAAGGTACGCGGGCGGGCGGTGTACCGGATGCTGTTCTTCGCGCCGTACGTGCTGTCGGAGGCCATCACCGGCGTGTTGTTCAGCATGCTCTTCGCCCCCGGCGACGGCCTCGCCGACCACGTCCTCGGCGCCGTGGGCCTGGGCGGGCTCGGCGGCGACTGGTTCTCCGGCACCTCCACCGTGATGGCCACGCTCTTCCTGGTCATGACCTGGAAGTACTTCGGCTTCCACATGATGCTCTACCTGGCCGGACTGCAGGCGATACCGGCCGAGTTGACCGAGGCCGCGATCGTCGACGGGGCGAACCCCTGGCAGCGGTTCCGGCACGTCACGCTGCCGCTGCTCGCGCCCACCCTGCGGATCAGCGTCTTCCTCTGCGTCATCGGGTCGATCCAGCTGTTCGACCTGGTGTGGGTGGTGACCGCCGGCGGCCCCGACCACCACTCGGAGACGATGGCCGTGACCATGTTCCTGTACGGCTTCAAGCGTTACCAGGTCGGCTACGCCAGCGCGATCAGCGTGGTCATGTTCGCCGTCAGCCTCGTCTTCGCCCTCGCCTACCAGCGGTTCGTCCTGCGCCGCGACCTCGAAGGGGCCACCACGACCATGAGGGGAGCCGGAGCATGAGTGTCCGCCGCGGGGGCCGTACGCTCCCCCTGCACGTCGTCCTGGTGGTGGTCGGCGCCGTGATGGCCGTACCGCTGCTGTACGCGCTGCTCTCCGGGTTCAAGTCCACGGACCAGCTCTCCCGCAACCCGGTCGGGCTGCCCCACCCCTGGGTGTTCTCCAACTACGGCGACATCCTGGAATCGGGCTCTTTCTGGCGGCTGGTCGGCAACAGCACGCTGATCGCGGCCGGTACGACGGTGATCGTCGTCGTGGTCTCCGCCCTCGCCGCGTTCTCGTTCGCGCGGTTCGCCTTCCGGGGCCGGGAGGTGCTGTTCACGCTGTTCACGATGGGGCTGATGTTCCCCTTCGCGGTGGCGGCCCTGCCGCTGTTCCTGCTGCTGCGCTCGATGGGCCTGCTCGACAACCCGCTGGGAGTGATCCTGCCGCAGGCCGCGTTCGGGCCGCCGATGACGATCATCGTGCTGCGCGGTTTCTTCCGGCAGATCCCGGGCGAGCTGGAGGAGGCGGCCACGCTCGACGGCTGCGGGCCGCTCGGCTTCTTCTGGCGGGTGCTGCTGCCGATGGCCCGGCCCGCGCTCGGCACGGTCTCGGTGCTCGCCGTCGTCACCAGCTGGAACAACTTCTTCCTGCCGCTGCTGGTCTTCACCGACTCCACCTGGTGGACGATCCCGATCGGTGTGCAGCAGTTCCAGGGCCAGTACTCCTCCGACACCGCACGCGTCTTCGCCTACCTGGTCCTCGCCATGGTCCCCGCCCTGGCCTTCTACTCGGTCGCCGAGCGCCAGCTCGTCGGCGGCCTCACCGCCGGCGCCACCAAGGGCTGAGGTTCCGGTGCGCCGAGGGCCGGCGAGGCGCTGTGCCGCCGGCCGGCTACGGGACGTGACGACCCCCGGACATGCGTCAGGGCCGGTGCACACCGGGTGGGTGTGGCCGGCCCCTTCGTCCGGTCCCGCTCCGCTCAGGCGGCGGTCATCACACGCTCCGCACCGAGCGGACGGTGCGGAGCGATGATGCGGCCGTCGGGCAGCAGCTCACCGGTGTCCTCGAAGAGCAGCACGCCGTTGCACAGCAGGCTCCATCCCTGTTCCGGGTGGTGCGCCACGAGTCGGGCGGACTCCCGGTCGGCGGACTCGGCTGGCGGGCACGGTGGCTGGTGCTGGCACATGGGCGGGATCTCTCGCTCGGTCGTGATCATGTCCGTCCCCCGTGATGATGAGTCGGTCGGAACCCAGTGTTGCCCTCAGGGCGTCATTCCGCAGGGATTTCGCGGCACCGCTTCTCACAGGTTCATGACGCGTCACCCGCGCGGACGGTTCAGTCCAACTGCACTGTCCCTTTGGATGGTTTGCACTGGCCGGATGGGACTAGTCCATGCAGGCGTCGGCCCTCCGTACGGTCGTACCGGTACGCCGTCAGGCGGGTGAGCCGAGCACCGGCGGGCCGAGCAGCGGAAGGGGCGTCGCCCGATGGGTCAGCACCGGAAGCAACTCGGCGACCCGGAACGGGCGGTGCGCCGATATGCCGGGCGGGGCCGGGGCCAGCGGGACCAGCAGATCGGTGGCGGCCGGGTGCCCCTCGGCGCCGTCGGCGGTGTGCTCCCCGTGCAGCCACAGGGTGAGCATGTACAGGCCGGGCACGGACAGCAGGCGCGCCTGGTAGGGCTGTTGCAGCGCCTCGGCCTGCTTGAGTGCGCGCTCGGTGGAGGGGACGTACGGGCCCTCGAAGAAGTGCGAGAAGGCCCAGCCGTCGGGGGTGAGCATGGTCTCCGCCGCGGCCACCGCCCGGTCGCCGCAGCGGATGAGGAAGCGCCAGCCGGCCAGCCGGGTCGCGGACAGGCCCTGCGCGGTGATCCGGTCCAACACATGGACGGGAAGCGGGAGTTCGGGTGTCGCCGGGCCCTGCGCGGCACGCAGGGAGGGAGTGCGCGCCTCGCGGACCGCGGTGGGCGAACCGAGAGCGGTGAGGACGGAACGCAGGGCGGGCGCGGGGGCAGGGGGCACGTGCAGCGGCATGTGGGTCGCCTCTCGTTCGACAGGCGCGGCGGCGCGAGGAGGGTGGGGCGGACGACGCTGTCAGCTCAGGGAAGGCCAAAGAGAATGGGGGCCCGGGTCGTGAACGCGGATGGGTCCGGGCTGCCGTCCGTCACCGTAACTGCCGGAACACGGCGGGAACCAGGGACCGGGGGCGCCAACCTTCTGCCTTGTGGACGCAGTTTATACGACCCGTGTTCGGTAGGAGTTTCATCTATCGGATTCCGGTAAGCCGCGCAAGGGCACATTAAGCCGTCGATTTGCGGCGGTCATCCCGATTCCCGGGCCGCTCCTCGCCGCTGACCTCGCCGTACGCCCCGGTAACGGTCGGCCGAATGTCGTCGGCGTTTTTCACGAGACGTACGGGGCACTCGAAGATGCACGCTGCGGCATGCCCCGTGAATGTGCCGCGGGGAACATTCCGACAGAGTAGCGGGCGCCGGGTCCGCGCGGGACGTTATCGATCGCTTCGGCTGGGCATCATCCCACCTGACCCGGGAGCCCGGCGGCCGGATCGTCGGCCCGCCCATCCGAGGAGGGACACTTCGATGGGGGAGAAGGTCGTGGCAGGGCAGTTCGACCTGTCCGATCGCCAGCGCTACCGCGAAAAGCTCCAGAAGTGCCTGACGGGACTGGAGCGCTTGCTGGTCGAGAAGCGATTCGATCGGCCCAAGAACCTCATGGGCGTGGAGATCGAATTGAATCTCGCCGGCTCCGACGGCATGCCGAAAATGTTGAACGGTCAGGTGCTGGAGCGGATCGCGAGCCGCGATTTCCAAACAGAGCTCGCCATGTTCAACCTGGAGGTCAACATCGCCCCGCACCGATTGGGCGGCAGGGTATTCGACCGGCTCGCCGAGGAACTGCGCACCTCACTGGCGTACGCCGACCGGAAGGCCGGGGAGGTGGACGCGGGCATCGTGATGATCGGCATCCTGCCCACCCTCGACCGGGACGACCTGGTCTCCTCCAACCTTTCCGAGGTGGACCGCTACACCCTGCTCAACGACCAGATCGTGGCCGCGCGCGGGGAGGACTTCCGGCTGGACATCGACGGCGTGGAACACCTGGTCTGTACGTCGAAGTCCATCGTCCCCGAGGCCGCCTGCACCTCGGTGCAGCTGCACCTCCAGGTCACCCCGGCCCGGTTCGCCGACGTGTGGAACGCGGCCCAGGTGGCCACCGCCGCGCAGATCGCCGTCGGCGCCAACTCACCGTTCCTCTTCGGACACGAGCTGTGGCGCGAGTCCAGGCCGCCGCTGTTCCTGCAGTCCACCGACACCCGCCCGCCCGAGCTCCAGGCGCAGGGGGTACGGCCGCGCACCTGGTTCGGCGAGCGGTGGATCTCCTCCGCCCAGGAGCTCTTCGAGGAGAACCTGCGGTACTTCCCGGCCCTGCTGCCGATCTGCGACGACGAGGAGCCGCTCGACGTCATCGAGGCCGGCGGCACCCCCAAGCTCGCCGAGCTGGTCCTGCACAACGGAACGATCTACCGCTGGAACCGGCCGGTGTACGGCGTAGCGGACGGCGTGCCGCACCTGCGGGTGGAGAACCGGGTGCTGCCGGCCGGACCGACCATCACCGACGTGATCGCCAACGCGGCCTTCTACTACGGCGTCGTCCGCGCGCTCGCCGAGGACTCCCGGCCGGTGTGGACCCGGCTGCCCTTCGCCGCGGCCGAAGCCAACTTCGACGCGGCCTGCCGGTACGGCATCGACGCGCGCTTCGTCTGGCCGCGCCGGGGACGCTACGGCGGCACCGGCGAGGTGGACGCGGTGACCCTGATCCGCGACGAGCTGCTGCCGCTGGCCTCCGCGGGGCTGGACGCGTGGGGCGTGGAGGCCGCCGACCGGGACCTCTATCTGGGCGTCATCGAGGAACGCTGCCGACGCCGGGTCAACGGGGCGTCGTGGCAGGCCGCGACGTTCCACAGGGCCCTGGAGCAGGGGATGAGCCGTGACGCCGCCCTGGCCGCGACGACCCGGCGCTATGCAGAGCTGATGCACGTGGGAGAGCCGGTGCACACCTGGCCGGTGGGTCTGCCGGAGCCCGTGCCTCTGGGATGAGGAGGTCACGGGTGCACGGTCCGAGTGCCGAGCAGGTCGCCGGGCCGCGCTGCGGCTGAGCGCCGCCACGGCGGAGACGGCGCTCCGCGTGGCCGGTGTGCTCGGCGTGCCCGGTGTGCTCGGTGTGCGCGGCGTTCGCGGTGCTGTCCGGTGCCATGAGGCGTGCCGGGGCCGGTCGAGTGCCGGCCGCTGCCAGTGCGGCCGCTGCCCTGTGCGGCCGCCGCCCTGTGCCGGTCGCCGCCCTGTGCCGACCGCCGCCCTGTGCGCCGTCTTCTCCTGCCCTTCTGCGATCCTTGCCGGGCAGAGGTGGGCCTTCGGCCCATGAGCCGGCTGGAGGCAGGGGTGCAGGTGGAGGCTGACTCGGTGGCCGAACCGTCCGCGAGGGCACGGGATGCGCGTCGGACACTGCGGGACGAGACGCTGCTCGTCCTCGCGCTCTCGCTCGGGGCGAGCGGAGTCTCCGCGCTGATCAGCTTCATCGGCGCGGTGACCAAACCGGGGGGCCTCAAGGACCAGGCCGCCACCCTCAACGCCTCCGCCGCCCCCGGCCGCCCCTGGCTCGACCTGGCGTGGCAGCTCTTCGACATCGCCTCCGCCCTGGTCCCCGTCGCCCTCGTCGCCCACCTGCTGCTGCGCGAGGGTTCGAGCCTGCGCGCCCTCGGCTTCGACCGCACCCGCCCCTGGCCCGACCTCGGCAAGGGAGCCGGTGTCGCGGCGGTGATCGGCAGCACCGGCATCGCCTTCTACCTGGCCGCCCGCGGCCTCGGCTTCAACCTCACGGTGGTGCCCGAGGCGCTGCCGGACGTGTGGTGGAAGTACCCGGTGCTGATCCTCAGCGCGGTGCAGAACGCGGTCCTCGAAGAGGTCATCGTCGTCGGCTACCTGCTGCGCAGGCTCGACAGGCTGGGGTGGACGCCGGGGACCGCGCTGGTGGCCAGCGCGGTCCTGCGGGGCTCGTACCACCTCTACCAGGGCGTCGGCGGCTTCATCGGCAACATGGTGATGGGCGTGGTGTTCGTGTGGCTGTACCGCCGTTGGGGCCGGGTCGGTCCCCTGGTCGTCGCCCACTCCCTGCTCGACATCGGCGCGTTCGTCGGGTACGCCCTGCTCGCCGGCAAGGTCGGCTGGCTGCCGACGGCCTGACCGGCGGCGGCCGGTTCAGGCCCGCAGCTCGCCGTCGACGACCGTGACCGCGCGGCCGGTGAGCAGCGTGCGCTTGCCGCGCAGTGCGGTGCGGACGAGACCGGTGCGGCGGGAGGCCTGCAGTCCGGTGAGGTCGTCGCGGCCGAGGCGGGCGGACCAGTGCGGGGCGAGCGCGGTGTGGGCGCTGCCGGTGACCGGGTCCTCGTCGATGCCGACGTTCGGGAAGAAGCAGCGCGAGACGAAGTCGTAGCCCTGGGACGGGTCCTCGGCCCGGGCGGTGGCGATGATGCCGCGCGAGGAGTAGGCGCAGAGGGCCCCGTGGTCGGGGGCGAGGCCGAGCACGGTCTTCTCGTCGGCCAGCTCCACCAGCAGGTCGCCGACGTTCGGCCCGGTGTCGAAGGCGGCGGCCGGTACGGCGCCCAGCGCCTCGGCGACCCCCGCGGGCACCTCCACCGGGGTCAGCGGGGCGGTGGGGAAGTCCAGGGTGATGGAGCCGTCCGCGCCGGGCGTGGCGACGAGCACGCCGCTGCGGGACGCGAACCGCACCGGACCGGTGTGGGCGCCGGTGGTGTGCAGCACGTGGGCCGTGGCGAGCGTGGCGTGCCCGCACATCGCGACCTCGGTGACGGGCGTGAACCAGCGCAGCGCCCAGTCCGCATCGCCGCCCTCGGGCAGCCGGTGGGCGAACGCCGTCTCGGCATGGTTGACCTCCATGGCGACGTTCTGCAGCCAGTCGTCGTCCGGGAAGACGTCGTCGAGCAGCAGGACCCCGGCCGGGTTGCCGGCGAACGGGCGGTCGGTGAAGGCGTCCACGATTCGAATGCGCATGACACCGACGCTAGTGGCAGCGCCGGCCCGCCGGCCAAGGCCAATCGGCGAGGTCTGGCACCTTTCCCGGCACGTTCACGGGCCGACCGCCGTGCGTGCCCGCAGCCACGGGGCGAGCTGGGTGACGCAGAAGCCCGCCTCGACCACGAGGAAGGGCCACAGCACCCGGGGTCCACCGTGCGCCAGGGCGTACGCCTGCCACAGCGAGAAGAGCAGGCGCGCGGTGCCGTCGAGCAGCCCGTGCAGGGGCAGCGGCCGTACGATCCGCAAGGCCGACCAGATCACGACGACCGAGCCCATGAGGTTGGCGTAGAGGGTCTGCACCGGGGTGAGCGCGGGCATCGTGCCGAGGCCGGCCGCGGCACCGGCCGCCGACAGGACGTGGTGCACCAGCGCATACGTCCAGGGTGTCGCGAAGCCGGCCGTGACGATCAGGTCGTACCAGCCGCTCGCGCGGACGAGACGCAGGTAGGGCGGGGCTGACGGGTTCATGGACGCTCCTCGGGAGGGCTCGCTCGGGGCGCCGCCCACGCTAAACAGCGGAGTACGCTCCAAGGTCAAGTCGAGCGACCGGCGGGGGAGCCATGCGCATCGGAGAACTGGCCGCGCGGACCGGGCTGTCCAGGGACACGCTGCGCTTCTACGAGAAGATCGGCCTGATCGAGGGCGAGCGCCTGGCCAACGGTTACCGCGACTTCCCGCCGGAGACCGAGATCTGGCTGCACTACGTCCGCACCGCGCAGACGCTCGGCTTCACGCTCGCGGAGATCGCCCGGCACGGTGAGCGGCTGCGGGACGTTCCGGACAGCGCCGAGGTCCTGTCCGCCCTGTTCGAGGAGAAGATCCGGGTCGTCGACGCGCGCATGGCCGAACTGACGGCGCTCCGCGCGGACCTCACTTCCCGCGTGGGTACGGGCTGCCCCCTGCGCGCGGCGAACCGGACCGAGTAGCGGGCACAGGCACCCCTGGTCGGGCAGGGGGTTGTCACGCGAACTGTTCCGATATATCGTTGAGGCATCGCGAACGATACGCGATGCTTACGTGACAGATCGTCGATGGAATGGAGTGATCGCGATGCGTACCCACGGATTCGAGCGTGGACATCGGCACGAGGGCCCCGGCCGGCGGGGCGCGGGCGGCTTCGAGGGCCGGCGGGCCGCCTTCGGGCCGTTCGGGCCGGGCGGTCCCGGCTTCGGCCCGGGCGGACCGGGATTCGGACCCGGCCCCTGGGGGCCGCGAGGAAGGGGCGGTCCGCGAGGGCGGGCGCGGCGCGGTGACGTGCGGGCCTCGATCCTGGCCCTGCTCAAGGACCGGTCCATGCACGGCTACGAGATGATCCAGGAGATCGCCGAGCGCAGCGGCGGCGCGTGGAAGCCGAGCCCCGGCTCGGTCTACCCCACGCTCCAGCTGCTGGAGGACGAGGGCCTGATCGCCAGTGAGAGCGAGGGCGGCAAGAAGCTGTTCTCCCTCACCGAGAGCGGCCGTGCCGCCGCCGAGGAAGGGCCGGACGCGCCCTGGGAGGAGGCCTCGCGCGGGGTCGACTGGGAGGCCCTGCACGAGATCCGCCAGGCCGGCTTCGGTCTGATGGAGGCCTTCGGCCAGGTGTGGAAGACCGGCAGCAAGGAACAGCGCGAGAAGGCGCTGGCCGTCATCAACGACGCCCGCAAGAAGCTGTACCTGATCCTCGCCGACGAGCACTGAGTCTCGTACGACGGCCCCGGCGCCCCGCGGAGCACCTCCGCGGGGCGCCTTCCCCTGTCCGGGCTCAGGCGACCAGGCCGGCCAGCTTGCGCAGCGACTCGTTCAGGGCGGCCGTCGCCGAGTCCTTGAGCTTGCCCGCCATCAGCGAAACCGCGGCGCCGGTGAATTCGCCGTCGATGCGGACGGTGGTGGCGTTCCCGTCGGGGGTGAGCGTGTAGCGGGTGGCGACGGTCACGGCCATCGGGCCCTTGCCCCGGATGCCGAACACCCGGGCCGGCTCCAGCTCCTCGATGGTCCAGTCGACCTCCGCGGGGAAGCCCATCAGCTTCATGTTCTCCTGGAAGGTCCCGCCCACCGCCAGGGTCTGCGGACCGCCCTTGGGGAAGCTGGTGTGGGTGGCGTTCCACTCCGCGTACGACGGCCAGTCGGTGAGCTGGGCCCAGACCTTCTCGGCCGGTGCCTGGATGCGTGCCTCCGCGCTGACTTCGGCCATGCGACCACCCCTTCGGTTCGGCCGTACCGGGCTACGGTGTCGCGGAACGTAGCCGCAGGGGCGCGAACATTCAATACTGATGAACCGTCAGAAATGGTGGGCGGCCGGCGCCGGAGTCGGGGAGGGGTGGCCGGATCTCCTCCGCAAGGATGAGATCCCGGTGGGCGATGTCCACTCTGTGTGGGACGCGAAAATGGTTCCGCCCGTGGATGACTCGGCCCGTTGGGGCTGATGGGGTGGAGGTTGTGCACCCCCGTACAGCCCGCCCGGCCCCTCGTGACGAGACGGCCGCGCACACGGACGACGATGCCGCGCTCGGCGCCGAGCTGGCAGCGGTGCTCGCCGGTGCCCGTCGCAGGGCCGTCCGGGACGGGGACCGGCAGATCGACACCGCCCACCTGCTGCACTCCCTCCTGGAGCACGACCCCGAGGTCCGCGCCGCCGTGGGCGGGCCGCCGCAGCTCGCCCGGCTGTTCGGCTACCTCGTGCAGCGCAGCATCGGCTACGGACTGCGCTGGCAGGCCGGAGTGGAGGACTCCGGCGCGCTCGCCGCCGTACCCGGTCCGGCCGGCCCTGACGTACCCCGCCCGGCCGGTGCCGACGTCTCCCGTCCCGTCGACCGTAACGGCGAGGCCCGGCACGCCGGCTGCTGGTCGCCCGCGGCCGCCGCCGCGATGGCGGGCGCCCGTGGCCGCGCCCGGCGCCGCGGCGATGTCCGCGTCGCCGGCACCGACCTGCTCGCCGCGCTCGTGGCGGACCCGGGTTCCCGTGCCGTCGAGGTCCTGGAGCGGGCGGGCATCCGCACCGGCGACCTGCACACGCGGATCGACCCGGGGATGTCCATCTCCTGAGACAGGTGTCATCGAGGGTGACGCTCCTGTCGTCGCCTGTCATCATGTGCCGGTGCATACGTCTGAGAGCAGTCAGGGCGGTCGTGGCCGGGGCGTGGGGCTCGGTCTCGCGCTCGCCTCGGCACTGGCCTTCGGTGGGTCCGGAGTCGCCGCGAAGCCGTTGATCGAGGCGGGCCTCGACCCGCTGCACGTGGTGTGGCTGCGGGTGACCGGCGCCGCCCTGGTCATGCTGCCGCTCGCCGTGCGGCACCGCGCCCTGCCGCGCCGCCGCCCCGCGCTCCTCGCCGGGTTCGGGCTGCTCGCCGTCGCCGGTGTCCAGGCCTGCTACTTCGCCGCGCTCTCCCGCATCCCGGTCGGCGTGGCGCTGCTCGTCGAGTATCTCGCTCCCGCCCTGGTGCTCGGCTGGGTGCGGTTCGTGCAGCGGCGGCCCGTGACCCGCGCCGCCGCGCTCGGCGTGGTCCTCGCCGCGGGCGGCCTGGCCTGCGTGGTGGAGGTGTGGTCCGGTCTGAGCTTCGACGCCCTGGGCCTGCTGTGCGCGCTCGGCGCCGCCTGCTGCCAGGTCGGCTACTTCGTCCTGTCCGACCAGGGCAGCGACGCCGGCGACACCGCCCCCGACCCGCTCGGCGTGATCGCCTACGGACTGCTCGTCGGCTCCGCCGTGCTGACGCTCGTCGCCCGCCCCTGGAGCATGCACTGGTCGGTGCTGGCCGGCTCCGCGGACATGAACGGCACCGCCGTACCGGCCGTCGCCCTGCTGGCCTGGATCGTACTGATCGCCACGGTCGTCGCGTACGCCACCGGCGTGCTCTCCGTACGACGGCTGTCCCCGCAGGTCGCCGGGGTCGTCGCCTGCCTGGAGGCGGTGATAGCGACCGTGCTGGCCTGGGTGCTGCTCGGCGAGCACCTCTCGGCGCCGCAGGTGGCCGGTGGCGCCGTGGTGCTGGTCGGCGCGTTCATCGCCCAGTCCTCGGCACCCGCCAAGGGAGCCGCCGAGCCGGTGGCCGGCGGTGGCGCGGAACGGGAGTTGTCGGCCCGGGGCACGGCTGCCTAGGATGCCGATCATGCCGTCGAACGCACTCGTCCTTCCGCCTCCGGCCGCCTGAGGCGGGCCTCCGGGACACGTGCCGGGCGCGACCGCGCCCGGCGGGACGGTGCTGCCCGCAGACGAAGTCCGCGCGCCCCGCTGGAGCGGGGTCGCCCTCGAACTTCCGCACCCTCGGGTGCGCTTCTGCGGAGAAATCCCCTTGTCGAACGCTGCTACTGGCCTGCCCGTCGGGCGTGGCCTGCTCTATCTGATCGTCACCGGTGCCGCCTGGGGCACCGCCGGCGCCGCCGCCTCCCTGGTCTACCGGACCGGTGACATGGGCGCCTTCGGCCTCTCCTTCTGGCGCTGCGCGCTGGGACTCGTGCTGCTGCTGGCCGGGCGCGGTCTGCGCCCGAGCGTCCGGCCGGCCGCCGCCGTACCGCTGCGCCGCCGGGCCGGCCGGGCGGTGGCCACCGGCCTCGGCCTCGCCGTGTTCCAGACCGCCTACTTCGCGGCCGTGCAGTCCACCGGGCTCGCCGTGGCCACCGTCGTCACCCTCGGTGCGGGCCCCGTGCTCATCGCGCTCGGGGCCCGGCTGCTGCTCGGGGAGCGCCTCGGAGCCGGCGGGATCCTCGCCGTCGCCGGAGCGGTCGGCGGCCTGGCGGTCCTCACCCTCGGCGGCTCGGCCGCGACGGTCCGGCCGGCGGGCGTGCTCCTCGCCCTGCTGTCGGCGGCCGGCTACGGCGCCATGACCCTGCTCACCCGCCGGTGGGGCCGGGACGGCGGCGCCGACGCCTCCGACACCACCGTGTGGTCCTTCACCGTCACCGCGCTGTGCCTGCTGCCGCTCGCGGTCCACGAGGGGCTGCTCCCGCACACCGCGCACCCGGCCCGGCTGCTGTGGCTCCTGATGTACATCGCCGCCGTGCCCACGGCCCTCGCCTACGCCCTGTACTTCGCGGGAGCTGCCGTCGTACGCTCCGCCACCGTCTCCGTGATCATGCTGCTGGAGCCGGTGACCGCGGCCGTGCTCGCCGTCGCCCTGCTCGGGGAGCGGCTCACGGCGGCCACCGTCGCGGGCACCCTGCTCCTGCTCGGCGCGGTGGCGGGCCTGGCGGTGAGCGAGGCCCGCGGAGCCGGCCGCAGGGCGCCGGCCCCCGTCTGACCGGCCCCCGTCTGACCGGCCTCCGCCTGACCGGCCCCGGTGTGACCTGCCTCCGTGCGACGGCCCGGTTCTACAGCGCCGCCAGGTAGTCCGGCAGCTCGATGCCGGGCGTCAGGCCGGCGTCGGCGACGGGCGCCTCGTAGCCCTTGCGGAGCGGGACGACCCCGGCCCAGTGGGGGAGGGCGAGGTCCTCCGGTTCGTCGTTCACGCCACCGGTGCGGACCTTGGCCGAGACCTCCTCCAGGTCCAGCCGGATCACCGCGGTCGCGGCCAGCTCCTTCTTGTTCGCGGGCCGGGAGTCGGCGGCGCGGCCCGGTACGACGTGGTCCACCAGCGCGTCCAGGGCCAGCCGCCGCTCCTCGGGGTCGGTGACCTCGTGCGCGACCCCGTGCACCACGACCGAGCGGTAGTTGACCGAGTGGTGGAAGGCGGACCGGGCCAGCACCAGCCCGTCGACGTGGGTCACCGTCAGGCAGACCGGCAGCCCCGGGTCGGTCGCGCCGGTCATCCGCAGCGGGCGCGAACCGGTGGACCCGTGGACGTAGAGCCGCTCACCGACCCGGCCGTACAGCGTCGGCAGCACCACCGGGGCGCCGTCACGGACGAAGCCGAGGTGGCAGACGTATCCCTCGTCCAATATCGCGTGCACCAGCTCCCGGTCGTACGACGCCCGGTCCGCGGAGCGGGTGGGCGTGGTGCGGTCGGTGGGGGTGTAGGCGGCGGACTGCGGCCGTTCCCCGGTCGTCACCTGCATGACGGGTCCTTCCCTGACGAGCTGCGAGCTGTGTGGCGATCTTTATTGCACTAGTGCATAATGTTGTTTGTGCTAGGAGAGTATCGGATCGAAGGGCGTGGTGCAGCCGAGATCGCTGCCAGTGTCGAGCGCGCGGTCGGTGCCGGGGAGCTGGCGCCGGGCGAACTTCTGCCACCCATGCGTGAGTTGGCGGCCCGGCTGGGGGTGAATCCGAACACGGTCGCCGCCGCCTATCGCACCCTGCGCGAGCGCGGGGTGATCGAGACCGCCGGCCGGCGGGGGAGCCGGATCCGGCCCCGGCCCGCCACCACCGGCCGCGAGGAGCTCCGCGTGGAGGTCCCCGCCGGCGGCCGTGACCTGTCCACCGGCAACCCCGACCCTGAGCTGCTGCCCCGCCTCGCCCCGGCCCTGGCCGCGGCGGCGGAGGAGGGCGACCGCCGTCCCGTCCTGTACGGCGACGACCCCCTGGACGCCGATCTCGTCCGCATCGCCCGCGCCGAGCTGGACGCCGACGGCGTACCGGCGGGCCCGCTGACCGTCACGTCCGGCTCCCTCGACGCCATCGAGCGCATCCTCCTGGCGCACCTCAAACCGGGTGACGCGGTCGCCGTGGAGGACCCCGGCTGGGGCAGCCTCCTCGACCTGATCCCCGCCCTCGGGCTGCGCACCGTCCCGGTCGGCCTGGACGACGACGGTCCCCGCGTCGACGACCTGCGCCGCGCCCTGGAGTCCGGGGCCCGCGCCCTGATCGTCACCGACCGCGCCCAGAACCCGACCGGCGCCTCGGTCACCGCCACGCGCGCGCGTGCCCTGCGCGCGGTGCTGCGGGACCACCCGCGGACCCTGCTCGTCGAGGACGACCACGGGCACGGCATCGTCGGCCTTCCGCCGCACCCTCTCGCGGGCGTCACCCGGCACTGGGCCTTCGTCCGCTCCGTCGCCAAGGCCTACGGCCCCGACCTGCGCCTGGCCGTCGTCGCCGGTGACGTGGTCACCGTGGACCGGGTGCGGGGGCGCCAGCGCCTGGGCCCCGGCTGGGTGAGCCTGCTGCTGCAGCGGGCCGTGGTCCGGCTGTGGACGCAGGGCGCGGTGGACCGGGAGGCGGTGGCGAAGGCGTACGGAGCGCGGCGGGACGCACTGGTCGACGCGCTGGCGGAGCGCGGAGTCGCGGCACACGGCCGCAGCGGGATGAACGTGTGGGTGCCGGTGCCCGACGAGACCGGCGCGGTGGCCCGTCTCGTGCGGTCGGGCTGGGCGGTCGCCCCGGGAGCCCGGTTCCGTCTCGCGTCGCCACCGGGCATC
The DNA here is from genome assembly GCF_040682635.1 of Streptomyces sp. NPDC051133. Classification (NCBI taxonomy): domain Bacteria; kingdom Bacillati; phylum Actinomycetota; class Actinomycetes; order Kitasatosporales; family Streptomycetaceae; genus Streptomyces; species Streptomyces sp. NPDC051133. The sequence continues at coordinate 357,722 of NZ_JBFBBK010000002.1, read as the reverse complement.
CGCCTCACGGTCTCGACGCTCACCCCGCAGGACATCGCCCCGCTGGCGGACGCGGTGGCGGCGGCGGTACGCCCGTCTCCGGCGCGGGTGTACGGCTAGGGGGTTTCGTTTGGATCAGGTCGGATCAGGCCGCGGCGTCCGGTGCGGTGCATCGCAAGGCGGAGGATCACCCGCGTACTGGGCGTACTCGGGTGGTCCGACAACGCGGCGAGGTGCCGTGCCGGGCGTCGCGGACCCGGGCTGATCCAAACGACGCCCCCTGGCCCACCGGCGGCGCATGCGGGGCGCTTTCAGGGGACTCCGTCCGGGTGGAGCGGGGCCGGTGCCCGACCGCTCGAGTCGCGTCCGGCGAACCCGGCCCCGACGATGGGGGAAGATGACCATCGACCCCAGGGACGGCACCATGGCCGTGAGACGACTCAGCGGCTCCGGAAGGGCCCGGCGCCGGGTCGCCGTGGGCGGTGCCCTCGGCGCCCTCCTGCTCACCGGCACTCTCGCCGCCTGCGGCAACGGAAACGGTCAGCAGACCGGCCCGTCACCCCGGGCCAGCGCCTCCAGTACGCCGAACGCCTCGTCCTTCTCCGGAACACCGCCGTCGGCCATGGCGTCCTCGGCCTCCGCGGCGATCAGCTCGGCCCGGTCCTCCGCATCCGCGGCGGCGTCGTCCGCCTCGGCCCGCGCCTCGGAGTTCGAGGCATCGGTGGACGCCGAGACCCAGCGCAGGAGCACCGCGGCGCAACAGGCCCTCAAGAACGTCAGTGGCCAGGGCAACGCGATGTCCGAGGTCTCGATGACGGGCATGCCGAGAGCACAGACCGGCGGAGTGCTCGCCGTGCTGGTCACGATCATCAACAAGACCCACAGCGAAGCCTCCTACGCCGTGCAGGTCGACTTCAAGAACGCCGACGGCAAGGTGGTCGAGACGCGGTACGTCGGCGCGGAGCACCTCAAGCCCGGGCAGAAGGACCAGCCCATCGCCTTCAGTCACCAGCCGCAGGAGCCGAAGCTGACGCCCGTTCTCGCCAAGGCGCAGCGCTACTGACGCCGGCCCCGCGGCGGCCTGCCGCCCCTACGCGTCCTTCCTCGGCCGCAGCTGGGTGAGGGCGGCCCCGGCCAGCACCACCACGGCCCCCACCGGTGTGCTCCAGCGCAGCGACTCCCCGAGGATCGCCACCCCCGCGGCCGTGGCGATGACCGGGATGAAGTACGTGACCATCTGCGCGGTGGTGGGCCCGACCTCGGCCACCAGCCCGTACTGGATCAGCACCGCGAGCCCCGTGCCGAACGCCCCCAGCGCGGCGATCGCGAGCAGCGGAACCAGCGAGAAGTGCGCGGGGAACGAGGTGAACAGCGGTGTCACCACCGCCAACTGCACCGTGGCCAGCAGCAGCTGCGCGCCCGTCATCGACAGATGCGAGTCACCCCCGCCGGCCAGCGTCCGCCGGACGTAGATCCACCCCACCGGATAGCTCAGCGAGGCGAGCAGCGCCATCGCCGTGCCCGTGGCGTCCAGACCGTGGAAGCCCTGCCACGCGCCGAGCACCGTCAGCACCCCGATGAAGCCGAGACCGAGCCCGGCCACGCGCACCCGGGTCGGCCGGTCCTCGGAGAGGGCGACCATCGACAGGGCCATCCCCCAGAGGGGGGACGTGGCGTTGCAGATGCCCGCCAGCGTCGAGGGGATCGTCAGCTCCGAGTAGGCGAACAGCGAGAACGGCAGGGCGTTCAGGAAGAACGCGGCGACCGCCATGTGCCCCCACAGCCGGGCCCCGCGCGGCAGCCGCTCCCGCTTGACGGCCATCGCCGCCCCGAGCACCGCCGTGCCGAACACCAGCCGCCCGAGCGTCACCTGGAACGGCGCGTAGCCGTCCGTGCCCACCTTGATCAGCAGGAAGCTGAAGCCCCAGATCAGGGACAGCGCGCCGAAGCGGAGCCGCCAGTCGAGGCGGACGCGGGGCCGGACGGGGGCGGAGGACCCGGCGGACCGGGTGCGGGGAGTGGTGACTGTGCTCATGACCTACACGATGCTAAACGACAACCTCGTAGCACAATCGAGAATTCTCACGCGGTACCTCTTAGAATCACTTACATGTTGAACCTCGAGCGCCTGCGCACCCTGGACGCCCTCGCCCGGCACGGCTCGGTCAGCGCGGCGGCCGACGCCCTGCACGTCACCACGTCCGCGGTCTCCCAGCAGCTGGGCAAGCTGGAGCGGGAGGTCGGCCAGCAGCTCCTCGCCAAGAACGGCCGGGGGGTGCGGCTCACGGACGCCGGCCGGCTGCTGTCGGAGCACGCGGCGCGCATCCTGTCCCAGGTCGAGCTGGCCGAGTCCGACCTGGAGGCGCAGCGCGGGCAGGTCGTCGGCGAACTGAGGCTCTCGGCGTTCCCGACCGCGGCCCGGGGGCTCTTCCCCGCGGCGCTGGGCGCCCTGCGGGCCGCCCACCCCGGGCTGCGGGTGCGCTCCAGCGAACTGGAACCGGAGCAGGGCATCGCCGCGGTCGTGCGCGGCGACCTGGATCTCGCCGTCGTCCTGGACTGGTACAACAAGCCGATGCCGGTGCCCGACGGCCTGGTCAAGGCGCCCCTGCTGGACGACCCGGCCGACGTCGCCGTGCCCGTCGGGCACCGGCTCGCCGACCGGCACGAGGTGGACCTCGCCGAGTTCGCCGAGGACGAGTGGATCACCTGGGGCGAGGGCGAGTTCTGCCACGAGTGGCTGATGTTCACGCTGCGGTCCAAGGGCGTGGAGCCGATCGTCGGGCACCGCGCGGGGGAGACCCACACCCAGCTCGGCCTGGTCGCCTCCGGGCTCGGGGTGTGCATCGCCCCGCTGCTGGGCCGCCACCCGGTGCCCGACGGTGTGGTCATGATCCCGCTCAGCCAGCGGGTGCGCCGCCATGTGTACGTCGTCTGGCGGGCGGACGCCGACCGCCGCCCCTCGATCCGCGCGGCGGTGGAGGCCCTGCGCACGGCGGCCCAGCGGCTCGGCTGAGCCCTACGCCCCGCCCAGCTTCCGGAAGTCCCAGGAGACGATCTTCTCCGGGGTCAGCCGGGCCCAGGCGTGCCGGCCGTCGTGCGGCATCTCGTCCAGGCCGAAGTTCTTGCGCGCGAACAGCGTCTCCGCCGTGTCCAGTTCCGCGCACAGCTCGCCGGTGCGCGGCGCCTCGCCCACGAACTCCACCCGGCCGGACAGCTCGACCCCGCGCAACTGGTCGTACTCCTCGCCCGAGTCGACCACGACCGCCACCCGCGGATCGCGGCGCAACTGGGCCCAGCGCCGGCTGCGCACCACCGAGTACAGCCACAGCGAGCTGCCGTCCCAGGCGAACCACAGCGCGCTCACGTGCGGTGTGCCGTCCGCCGAGACGGTGGCCACCCGGCAGGTGCGCTGGGTGGTGAGGAACTCGTCCAGCTCCCCGGGCGTCATCATGATCTTCCTGCCCCGGCGCTGCTGAGTGACGGTCATGCGGCCCCCTCTTCTCCCACGTCGTGCAAGAGAACTATCGTGTCCGGATGATCCTCTGACAACACGTCAGAAAAGAGAACGGGTCATTCTCGAACGGTTCACGTCCGCACGTTTCATTTCCGCACGTTTCATTTCCGCACGGTTCACTTCCGCACGGTTCGTGTTCGACCGGTCGTCTGCGAAGGGGCGCGCCATGCCGACGTACGCACAACTCAGCGAACTCCTCGACCCCGCCGGTACCGTCCTGCTCACCGTGGAGTGCCAGCAGGGGGTCGTCGGCCCGGACAGCGCCCTGCCCGAGCTCGCCCGGGAGGCCCGCTCCTCCGGCGCCCTGGACAACGTCGCCCGGCTGGTGGCCGCCGCCCACGAGGCCGGTGTCCAGGTCGTCCACGCGGTCGCCGAACGCCGCCCGGACGGCCGGGGCGCGAGCCGCAACGCGCGGCTGTTCCGGGCCGCCGAACGGCTCCCCGTGCAGCAGCTCACCGGCAGCACCGCGGTCCGGGTGGCGCCCCCGATCGAGGTCGCGGCGGAGGACCTCGTCGTACGGCGGCTGCACGGCCTGTCGCCGCTGCACGGCACCGACGTGGACGCCCTGCTGCGCAACCTCGGCTGCCGCACGCTGGTCGTCACCGGTGTCTCCGCCAACGTGGCGATACCCAACACGGTGTTCGACGCGGTCAACCTCGGCTACACGGCCGTGGTCCCGGCCGATGCCGTCGCGGGGGTGCCCGCCGACTACACCCCCGCGCTGATCCGCAACACCCTCGCGCTGGTCGCCACGGTCACGTCCACCGACGAGGTGCTCCGCTGCCTGAAACGGCCGGGCGGGCGCGGCTGAGGCGGCTCAGGCGAGCTTGATCTCATTGCCGGAGACGCTGATCTTCTGCTCGGCCAGCGGCTGCGTCGCGGGCCCCTGCTTCACGCTGCCGTCCGCGGCGGAGAAGTGGCTGTTGTGACACGGGCAGACGATCACGCCGTTCGCCACACTGCCCACCGCGCACCCCTGGTGGGTGCACTTGGCCGAGAAGGCCTTGAACTGGCCCGCGGCCGGCTGGGTGACGACCACGCCCTGGTCCTTGAAGATCTTGCCACCGCCCTCCGGGATGTCGGAGGTCTTGGCGAGCGCGGCGCCCCCGGCGGAGCCGCCGTTGCCCTGCGGGGCTCCCGTGGAGCCGGTGCTCCCCGTCGTGCCGGTGGAGCCGGAGGAACCGGACCCGGCCCCGGTGTTGACCGTGTCGGACGAGCTGTCGCCCGAACCGCAGGCGGTCAGGGCGGCGGCGAGCCCGGCCGCTCCGGCTGCCGCCACGACCGTACGGCGGGCCGGTCCCGGGAGTGGCTGGGGCGTTGCGCTGCTCATGTGGGATTCCCTTCCGCGGAATTTCTCGTGATCCGTCCAGGGGTACGGTCCTGACGCACCACCTGTTCAGACGGGCACTCAGATCTTCGTCGCTCGGAGGTGTGACAGCGGTGAGCCACGCCTGTGGGTGACCTGTCGTCCGGCCACCGGCGCCCCAGTAACCTGGGGCGATGCTCAAGGAAGTCACCGCGACCCGCTACATCACGCCCCTGCGTGAGGGGGGCTCGCTGCCGGGGCTCGTCGAGGCCGACGACTTCGGGACCTACGTCATGAAGTTCACCGGCGCCGGACAGGGCCGCAAGACCCTGGTGGCCGAGGTGGTGTGCGGCGAACTCGCCCGCCGCCTCGGCTTCCGGATGCCCCGGCTGGTCACCGTCCGGCTGGACCCGGTCCTCGGGCTCGGCGAGCCCGAACAGCAGGTGCAGGACCTGCTCAGGTCCAGCGGCGGCACCAACCTCGGCATGGACTTCCTCTCCGGCGCCCTCGGCTTCGACCCGCTCGCCTTCCCGGTGGGCCCCCAGGAGGCAGGGCGGATCGTCTGGTTCGACGCCCTGATCAACAACGTGGACCGGTCCTGGCGCAACCCCAACCTGCTCGTGCACCGCGACGAGCTGTGGCTCATCGACCACGGCGCGACGATGATCTGGCACCACAACTGGCCCTCCGCTTCGGCCTCCGCGGCCCGCCCCTACGACGCCTGCGACCACGCCCTCGCCCGCTTCGCCCCGGACGTCACCGCCGCCGCGGCCGAGCTGGCGCCCCGGGTCACCGAGGACCTCCTCGCCGAGGTCACCGCGGAGATCCCCGACGCCTGGCTCACCGACGAGCCCGGCTTCGACACCCCGGACGACCTGCGCCGGGCCTACGCACGGCCGCTGCTCGCGCGGGCGGCCGTCATCACCGAGCGGATCACCGGCATCGGCTCCGCGGCGGAGGAGGGCAAGTGAGCGAGCGGCACATCCACATGGCCGGCCATGTCACCGAGCGGCACATCACCCGGGCGGGCCAGGGTGGCGACCGGGACGTGTTCGAGTACGCGCTGCTGCGGGTCGTACCGCGGGTGGAGCGCGGCGAGTGCGTCAACGCGGGCGTGGTCGTCTACTGCCGCGCGCGCGGCTTCGTCGGCGCCCGCACCCATCTGGACGAGGCCCGGCTGCTCGCCCTCGACCCGCGGGCCGACGTGGTGGGGGTCCGGGCCGCGCTCGGCGCGATCGAGCGGCACTGCGCGGGCGGCGAGGAGGCCGGTCAGGCGGCCGCGGACGACGCGGGGCGCCGGTTCCGCTGGCTGATTGCGCCCCGCTCCACCGTCGTGCAGCCGGGCCCCGTGCACACCGGGCTCACCGCGGACCCGGCCGCCGAGACGGAGCGCCTGCTGGACCTCCTGGTGAGGTAATGGATCACACCGGCCCGGTGTGCCGTTGACACCGGGTGCCAGGGCTTCTAGCGTCACGTGTGCTGAAGGTACTAAGCGGTCGCTCACCGCATGGGGGGCTCACTTCCGAGGGCCCCGACAGTTCTCTCAAGGGCGAGGAGAAGCAGCAATGTCCACCACTGAACAGCGGGTCGCGGTAGTCACCGGCGCGGCGCGCGGCATCGGCGCCGCCACCGCCGTACGGCTGGCCGCCGAGGGCCGCGCGGTCGCCGTGATCGACCTCGACGAGGCCGCCTGCAAGGACACCGTCGAGAAGATCACCGCCGCCGGCGGCAAGGCCATCGCGGTCGGCGCCGACGTCTCCGACGAGGCCCAGGTCGAGGCGGCCGTCGCCCGGATCGTGGAGGAGCTGGGCGCCCCGACGATCCTGGTCAACAACGCGGGCGTGCTGCGCGACAACCTGCTGTTCAAGATGAGCGTCTCCGACTGGGACACCGTCCTGAACGTGCACCTGCGCGGCTCGTTCCTGATGACGAAGGCCGTCCAGAAGCACATGGTCGACGCGGGCTTCGGCCGGGTCGTCAACCTCTCCTCCTCCTCGGCGCTCGGCAACCGCGGCCAGGCCAACTACTCCGCCGCCAAGGCCGGCCTGCAGGGCTTCACCAAGACCCTCGCCATCGAGCTCGGCAAGTTCGGCATCACCGCCAACGCCGTCGCCCCCGGCTTCATCGCCACCGAGATGACCAAGGCCACCGCCGACCGCGTCGGCATGGGCTTCGACGACTTCAAGGCCGCCGCCGCCACCCAGATCCCGGTGCAGCGCGTCGGCGAGCCCGAGGACATCGCCAACGCCATCGCCTTCTTCACCGGCGAGGCGGCCGGGTTCGTCTCCGGCCAGGTGCTGTACGTCGCCGGCGGACCGCTCAACTAAGGGAACGGGTACATGACTTCCGCTGAACTCCCCGAGCCGTCGGGCAAGGTCGCCGTCGTCACGGGCGCCAGCCGCGGCATCGGCTACGGCGTCGCCGAGGCGCTGGTCGCCCGCGGTGACCGGGTGTGCATCACCGGCCGCAACGAGGACGCCCTGAAGGAGGCCGTCGAGAGGCTCGGCTCGGACCGGGTCATCGGCGTCGCCGGCAAGGCGCACGACCTCGACCACCAGAGCGAGGTCGTCGAGCGCACCATGGAGGCCTTCGGCCGCCTCGACTTCCTGATCAACAACGCGGGCACCAACCCGGTCTTCGGTCCGATCGCGGACCTCGACCTGAACGTCGCCCGCAAGGTCTTCGAGACGAACGTGATCTCCGCGCTCGGCTTCGCCCAGAAGTCCTGGCACGCCTGGCAGAAGGACAACGGCGGCGCGATCGTCAACATCGCCTCGATCGCGGGCCTCGCGCCCTCGCCGTTCATCGGTGCCTACGGCGTCAGCAAGGCCGCGATGATCAACCTGACCCAGCAGCTCGCGCACGAGTTCGCCCCGAAGGTGCGGGTCAACGCGATCGCGCCGGCCGTGGTCAAGACCAAGTTCGCGCAGGCCCTGTACGAGGGCCGGGAGGAGGAGGCGGCCGCCTCCTACCCGCTCGCCCGGCTCGGCGTGCCCTCCGACATCGGCGGTGCCGCCGCCTTCCTCACCTCCGAGCAGTCCGACTGGGTCACCGGTCAGACGCTCGTCGTGGACGGCGGCCTCTTCCTGAACGCCGGAGTCTGAGCTCAAGTTCCGGGCGTCGATTTTCGGACAGAACGACGCCCGGAACGCCCCCCGGTATCCGCACAGCGGACTGACAACGTCGTCATCGCGAAGTCGATCAAGAAGTGCTGTTTCAGGGGAGGTTCAGGGGACCGATCGCTGCGATAAGGTCTGCCGACCCTTGGTATGGCAGATCGAGGAGCGTGCGCGTGTTCAACCGGAACCGATTCCTGCGGAGAGTCGCGGCGATCGCGTCCATATCCCTGGTTGCGGGTTGCAGTCTGCTGTCCGACGGCGATCCCGACAGCAAGGGGCCGATCGTCGTGGGAACCACCAGCGCCCCCAGCACGCTGGACCCTGCCGGGGCCTGGGACGGTTCCTGGGAGCTGTTCCGCAACATCTACCAGACGCTCGTCGCCTACCCGAACGGCGCGACCACCCCGCAGCCCGACGCCGCCGAGAGCTGCTCCTTCACGGACGCCGGCAGTCGTACCTACCGCTGCACGCTGCGCTCGGACATGAAGTTCGCCGACGGCGACGCGCTGAACGCCGAGGCCGTCAAGCACTCCATCGACCGCGTCCGCACCATCAACGCCCCCGGCGGCCCCGCCGGGCTGCTCGGCAGCCTGGACCGGGTGGAGACCGTCGGCGACCGCGGGGTCGTCTTCCACCTCAACAAGTCCGACGCCACCTTCCCCTTCGTGCTGGCCACGCCGGCCATGTCGATCGTCGACCCGGACGACTACCCGGCCCGCTCGCTGCGCAAGGACGACCAGGTCTTCGGCTCCGGGCCGTACAAGCTGCAGTCGTACGAGGACGACAAGCAGGCCGTCCTGGTCAGCAACGGCAACTACAAGGGCTTCGCCAAGCGCCAGAACGACGCGGTGACCATCCGCTACTTCCAGGACTCCGCGGGCATGGTCAAGGCGCTGCGCGACAAGCAGATCGACGTCACCTACCGCGGTCTCGCCGCCGACGACATCGTCGCGCTGCAGCAGCACGCCAACTCCAACCTGCAGCTGGTCGACGGCGCGGGCACCGACATCAGCTACCTGGTGTTCAACCCCAAGGACCCCTGGGCGAAGCAGCCCGCCGTGCGCAAGGCCGTGGCCCAGGTCGTCGACCGGGGCGCGATCGCACACAAGGTCTACAAGGACACCGTCGACCCGCTGTACTCGATGGTCCCGAAGGGCCTGACCGGCCACTCCACCGGCTTCTTCGACGAGTACGGCGACCCCAGCGTGCCCAAGGCCCGCAAGATCCTCACGAACGCGGGGATCACCCAGCGCGTCCCGCTCACCCTCTGGTACACCACCGACCGCTACGGCTCCGAGACCGGGCTGATGTTCCAGGAGCTGAAGCGCCAGCTGGACGACTCGGGGCTGTTCACCGTCACCCTCAAGAGCCGCCCCTGGAAGACCTATGTGGTCGGCTACCAGAAGGGGGAGTACCCGGTGTTCGGGCGCGGCTGGTTCCCGGACTTCCCGGACGCGGACAACTTCATCGCCCCGTTCGTCGGTGAGCACAACGCGCTCGGCACGCCCTACCCGGCCAAGAAGATCACCGACACGCTGCTGCCCCACTCGCGCGCGGAGAGCGACCGCGCCCAGACGGTCAAGGACATGGAGCAGGCCCAGCAGTTCCTCGTGAACGACTCCCGGCTGATCCCGCTGTGGCAGGGCCGGCAGTTCGTGGCGGCCAGCGAGGACATCTCCGGCGGCGAGCAGGCCCTCGACCCGTCGACGATCATGATGATGTGGGCGTTGCACCGCAAGACCAGCTGGTGAGTGCGGTCGAAGGCCCTCGCGGCACCGATTGTCAGTGGTCGCCTGTAGGTTCTGAGACCTGCAAGTGACCGCACGCCGCAGTTGTTAGACATCGTGAGGACGTTGACGTGACCGACATCGCCATGCTGCCCGAGTCCTGGCGCGGGGTTCTGGGTGACGAGCTGCAGCAGCCCTACTTCAAGGAGCTGACCGAGTTCGTCGAGGACGAGCGGGCGAAGGGTCCCGTCTACCCGCCGCGCGAGGAGGTCTTCGCCGCGCTGGACGCGACGCCGTACGACGAGGTGAAGGTGCTGGTGCTGGGCCAGGACCCGTACCACGGAGAGGGGCAGGGCCACGGCCTGTGCTTCTCGGTCCGTCCCGGTGTGAAGACCCCGCCGTCCCTGCGCAACATCTACAAGGAGATGCAGCAGGAGCTGGATCTGCCGGTCCCGGACAACGGCTATCTGATGCCGTGGGCCGAGCAGGGCGTCCTGCTGCTGAACGCGGTGCTGACGGTCCGGGCGGGCGAGGCGAACTCGCACAAGGGCAAGGGCTGGGAGAAGTTCACCGACGCGGTGATCCGCGCGGTGGCCTCCCGGCCGGACCCGGCGGTCTTCGTCCTGTGGGGCAACTACGCGCAGAAGAAGCTCCCGCTGATCGACGAGACGCGGCACGTGGTGGTGAAGGGGGCGCACCCCTCCCCCCTGTCCGCGAAGAAGTTCTTCGGCTCCCGCCCCTTCACCCAGATCAACGAGGCGATCGCGGCCCAGGGCCACACCCCGATCGACTGGCGCGTCCCGAACCTGGCCGAACGGGTCTGAGCCGGACCGAGCCGAGGGGGCGAGTGGGGGTGGGCAGGGCCGGGGGCGTGGGACCGGCGGGGGCAGGGGGCTGACTGTGCGCGGGGACCGGCCGGCTGGTGAGGCCGAGCGGGCGGTGAGCCCGAGCGGTCGGTGAGGCCGACCGGGCGGTGAGCCCGAGCAGGGCGAGATGGATGCACCCCGGCGGCCCCAGCATCGCCGTCTGCCGTGCCACGGCCCCGCCGCGAACGACTTCCCCGGCGGCCACACCCCGCCGCACCGCGCTTCGAGCAGGGCCTGCCGTCGCCAGCCAGGGGAGGGGCGGTGGCCCCGACGGGTTACGGCCCCTGCCGGCCCCTCTCGCGTGCCGGGCGGCGCCCGGGGCTGCCGTGCCCTCCGGGCCGCGCCGGGCGGGCTATGGCCCTGTCAGGAGCCGTGTCCCCGGCGGGGTGCGGCTCTCGGTTCGGCCAGGTTTCCTGGCCGGATGTGTCCTTGCCCGTCACGCTCTCCTGTCGGGCCGCGCCCCGGTGGGCCGTGTCGCCGTCAGGAGCCGTGTCCCCGGCGGGCCGCAGTCTCTCCGGTGGGTGGCGTTCGCCGGGTGTGGTGCTGGGGTGTTTCGGCTGTGGCTGACCTGGAATGCGGGCTCGGACGGTTAGCGTCGGGGGCAGGTCGGGTGAGCGCGCGTCGGAGGTGTGGTGGTGGAGCGACAGGGGCAGGCGGTGCCGGACGCCGTGCTGACGCGGATCGGGCAGGTGGTGATGCTGCACCACGGTGGCGACCGCGAGGAGGCCCGCAGCCGCTTCCTGGACCTGTGGGCCGAGATCGGGGAGGAGGGCGAGCCGCTGCACCGCTGTACCCTCGCCCACTACCTCGCCGACACCCAGGACGATCCGGCGGACGAACTCGCGTGGGATCTCAGGGCGTTGTCGGCGGCGGAGGAACTCGCCGACGGCCGCGCGGAGGGCGACGCGCTGAGCGTGCGCGGGTTCTTCCCCTCCCTGCACCTCAACCTGGCCGCCGACTACGTCAAGCTCGGCCGCGCCGAGGCCGCCCGCAGCCATCTGCACCGCGCCCGCAGCGCGGCCGGCGCCCTGTCGGACGACGGTTACGGCGACGGCGTCCGGGCCGCCATCAGCCGACTGGAGCTGCGGCTGGGGGAGGACCGGTTCCCGGGCGACGGGGGATCCTGGGGGCCGCCACGCCCGCGGCCCAGCTGAGCGGCCCGGTGCCGTTCAGTGTCCGTATGCCTGCTCGCAGATCACCGACTCCGGGCTGTCCCCGCGCCAGCGCCCGTACTTCCGGCCGAGGGCGCAGACGTCCGGGGGCGTGGGGGCCGGCTTCGAGAGGTCCGGGAGGTGTGCGTGCGATCGCCGGGGGTGGTCGGGGTGTGTCCGGGGACGCGGGGGGGCGGGCGGGGCCGCGGGCGGCCGGTCCCGGTGGGGCGCCGGGGGTGCCTGCGTGGGCGGATGCGCGGCCGTCGGCGTCGGATGCTCCGGATGCCGGGACGGTCCGACCATCTCCAGTGCCTCCCGGGCCGGTGCCTGCACCACCCGGGGCTCCGCGCTGCCGTCCGGCCGCGGCACCGACGGCTGCGAGGGCGCCGCGTCGGGCGGGGGCCCGGGACTTGCCGGGCGCTGTACGGTCATACAGCCGGAGAGGGCCGAGACGGCCACGGTGATCAGAAGCGCTGCGGTGGTCGTCGTTCGATGCACCCGCGCAACTCTGCTGGCTCCGGACCCGGTTGGCACCAGGGAGTCGAGGCCGATGCCCCCTCACGGGTGATCCCGTGCCCCGTGCGGGTGGCTTCGCCGTGCCGGCGCTGACGTTCGGTCGCCGGTGGCACCGTCGATCCGCTCACGGATCAGATCGGCGTGGCCGTTGTGCCGGGCGTACTCCTCGATCATGTGGGTGTAGATCCAGCGCAGGCTGAACGGCTCGTCCGTGAACCGGCTCCTGCCGCGCGAGAGATCGTCCAGCGCGAAGCCGGCCGCGTGGCGCCGGGCCGTCTCGATCTCCGAGGCCGGCTGGACTACCACCGCCGGACGCTGGCCTGGAAGTGCGAGGGCCTGACCGAGGAGCAACTGCGCACGGCCGCGGTGCCGCCCTCCGAGCTGTCCCTGCTGGGTCTGGTCCGGCACATGGCGGAGGTCGAGCGGAGCTGGTTCCGCAAGGGTCCTCTCCAGCGGTTTTCACCGGCCCAGCATCCCCGCCAGCAGCTCCCGCAGACCCGTGCGGATCTCCTCCAGCCCCGGCGCCTCGGAGCCGAAGGACCCGGCGGCGCAGGAGAACATCAGCCCGTCCGCCCAGGCGGCCAGCGACAGTACATGGCGGTCCGGGTCCGGTGAGCCCGCGGCCGTGAGCATCGCGGCCAGCTGTTCCTTGAAGACGGCGCCCGTCCGGTCGTAGAAGGCGCGCAGCTCGGGGCGGCGCGTGGCCTCAAGAGCCAGTTCGTAGCGGGCGATCAGCAGCTCGCGGCCCCGGGTCAGGGAGCGGTGGACCGCGAGGGCGAGAGCCGCGGTCAGCGCATCGAGGCCGCCGCGCGGATCCGGCATCTCCTCCAGCGCCAGTACCCGGGCCTCCCGCTCGGCGTGCCGGCGCACCGCCAGCTCCAGCAGCGCCTGCCGGGTGCGGGCCACGTTCGACGTCGAGCCGTGCGGCAGTCCGGCCGCCTCGTCCACCGCCCGGTGCGTCAGCCCGCGCATCCCCCGCTCGGCGAGCAGGGCGAGGGCGGCGTCGGCGACGAGGTCGGCGCGGGCGGGGCGGGGGGTCTGTACGGACATGAGGTGACCCTATCCGGCGCACTACGGCTGTAGTAGCGTTGCTCTCACTACAGATGTAGTGAACCAGGAGGGGTCATGGCACAGCCGGCACGCGTACTCGTCATCGGCGGCGGCATCGGAGGCCTGGCCGCGGCGGCGGCCCTGCACCAACGGGGCCGGGACGTGACCGTGCTGGAGCGGGCCCGCTCCCTGGAGCCGGCCGGCGCCGCCCTCTCCCTGGCCCCGAACGCCCTGCGCGCCCTGGACGCGCTCGGCATCGGCGACGAGATCCGCGACCTCGCCGCCTGGCAGGGGGACGGCGGTCTGCGCACCCCGGGCGGACGCTGGGTGTCCCGCACGAGCGCCGAGGCCGCCGCGGCCCGCTTCGGCGGCCCCCTGGTCCTGCTGCCCCGGGCCACCCTGGTCGACCGCCTCGCCGCCCTGCTCCCGCCGGGTGCCGTGCGCACCGCGACCGCAGCGACCCTGGCCGACCCCGGCGAGCGCACCAGGCCCGCCCGCGTCACCACCGGTGACGACGAGCTGGAGGCCGAGCTGGTGGTCGGCGCGGACGGCATCAACTCCCGCGTGCGCGGCGCCCTGTTCCCGTCGCACCCCGGGCCGGTGTACGCGGGCTTCACCACCTGGCGGGTCCTGATCCCGCTGCCCGGCGCGGAGTTCGCCTCCCACGAGACCTGGGGCCGGGGCCGCATCTGGGGCACGCACCCGCTCAAGGACGGCCGGGTCTACGCCTACGCGGCGGCCCGGACCCCGGCGGGTGGGCGAGCCCCCGACGACGAGAGGGCCGAACTCCTGCGCCGCTACGGCGACTGGCACGACCCGATCCCCGCCGTACTCGCCGCCGCCCGCGCCGAGGACGTGCTGCGCCACGACGTCCACCACATCGCCGAGCCCCTGCCCGCCCACCACGGTGGCCGGGTCGCCCTCCTCGGCGACGCCGCCCACGCCATGCCGCCGACCCTCGGCCAGGGCGGCAACCAGGCGATCGAGGACGCCGTCGTCCTCGCCCACCACGCGGACGACCTGCCCGCGTACACCGCCGCCCGGCTCCCGCGCACCACCGCCGTCGCCCGCCGGGCCGTCAGGGTGGCCCGCCTCGACATGGCGGACAACCCCGTCGCCGTCGCCGTACGCGACACCGTGATCGCCGCCCTGTCGAAGGCCGGACCGGCACTGTTCCTGCGCGGTTTCGACGGCATCGCCGACTGGCGGCCCCCGTATGCTTCCGGGGAGGCACAGGCAGGCACGCGGGACAGGGAGCGCACGTGAAGGTCGGCTGCATCGGGCTCGGGGACATCGCGCAGAAGGCGTATCTGCCGGTGCTGGGCGTGCAGCCCGGGATCGACCTGCACCTGCAGACCCGGACACCCGCGACCCTCGACCGGGTCGCCGACACCCTGCGTCTGCCGGCGGACCGGCGGCACATCACGCTCGACTCCCTGCTCGACGCCGGCCTGGACGCGGCCTTCGTGCACGCGCCCACCGCCGTCCACCCCGAGATCGTCACCCGGCTGCTGGAGGCGGGCGTCCCCACCTACGTGGACAAGCCGCTCGCCTACGAACTCGCCGACTCCGAACGGCTGGTGGCCCTCGCCGAGCAGCGGGGCGTCTCCCTGTCCGTCGGCTTCAACCGCAGGTACGCCCCCGGCTACACGCAGTGCCTGGACCACCCGCGCGAGCTGATCCTCATGCGGAAGAACCGGATCGGGCTGCCCGAGGAACCGCGCTCGATGATCCTGGACGACTTCATCCACGTCGTCGACACCCTGCGCTTCCTGGTGCCGGGCCCGGTCGACGACGTGACGGTGCGCGCCCGCGTGGCCGACGGGCTCGTGCACCATCTCGTCCTCCAGCTCGGCGGGGACGGCTTCACCGCGCTCGGCGTGATGAACCGGCTCAGCGGCTCCACCGAGGAGATCCTGGAGGTCTCCGGCCAGGACACCAAGCGCGAGGTGCTCAACCTCGCCGAGGTCGTCGACCACAAGGGCCAGCCGACCGTGCGCCGGCGCGGCGACTGGGTGCCCGTGGCCCGGCAGCGCGGCATCGAGCAGGCGGTGCTCGCCTTCCTCGACGCCGTCCGCGCGGGCAAGCTGCTCAGCGCGAGGGACGCGCTGGCGACTCATGAGCTGTGCGAGCGCGTGGTACGAGCGGTGCAGGACCGCTACGGCGCAGCCTGACCGCCCGCGCCCCCTCCGTCACACACAGCGCGGCGAGCACCAGCAGCGCCGCGTGCACCGGCCAGTCGCCGTAGCGGACGTACGGGGTGATGCCGTGCGCGAGCGGTACGTCGTACACGTGGACGGTGCTCGCGCCGGTGCCCAGCCACGGGCCGAGGCGCTGCCCGCCCGGGCCGTACACGGCGGAGACGCCCGTCAGGGTCGCGTGCACCATCGGGCGCCCGGTCTCGGCGGCCCGCAGGGCGGCCAGGGAGGCGTGCTGCTCCGGCGCCCAGCTGTTCTGGAACGACGAGGTGGAGGACTGGCCGAGGAGGAGGTCCGCGCCGTCGTCGGCGAGGTGCCGGCTCATGTCGGGGAACGCCGTCTCGAAGCAGACCAGCGGGCCGACCCGCAGCCCGTGTCCGACGTTCATCACGACCTGCTCGCCGCCGCGCCTGCGGTCCTCGCCGGCCGCCTTGCCGACCGAGGTGGCCCAGCCGAGGAGCGAGCGGGCGGGTATGTACTCACCGAAGGGGACGAGCCGCATCTTGTCGTACCGGTCGCCGGTGAGGCCGTTCGGGCCGATCAGCACCGAACTCTTGTAGATGCCGGGGCGGTCGGAGCGGCGCGCGTCCACGTTCACCAGCACGTCGGCGCCCGTCTCGCGGGACAGCGCGGCGATCCGCCGGGCCAGGTCGGGCCGGTCGCCCAGATCGAAGCCGACGCTGGACTCTCCCCACACGACCAGATCGACGCCCTGCCCGGCGAGCCGCCGGGTCAGCTGTTCCTCGCGCGCGAAGCGCTTGTCCCCGCTGGCCAGGCCGTCCACGATCCCCGGCTGGACGATCGCGACGCGGACCTGTCCGTCGACCTCCGGGGTGGGCGCCCACGCCCACGCGGCCGAGGTCGCCGCGGCCGTGGCGAGCAGCGAGGCCACGGCCGGTACGCGCGCCCCGCGCGTCGAAACCATGGTGGCCGCCGCCACGTTGACGGCCACCACCAGGAAGCTGAGCAGCCACACTCCGCCGACCGAGGCGAGCCGCAGCGCCGGGCCGACCTGCCACTGGCTGGCGCCCAGCATCCCCCACGGCCCGCCGAGCCCCTGCCAGGAGCGGACCAGCTCCACCAGCAGCCAGGCGGACGGCAGCGCCAGCAGCGCGGCGGCGCCCCGGCCCGGCGACGGCACCCCGCCGAGGAAGCGGCGCACCAGCCAGCCCCAGGGGGCCCAGAGCACGCCCAGCAGCAGGGCTATCAGGAAGATGAACACGTGCAGGCTCGGCAGCAGCCAGTGGTGCACGGCCACCAGGAAGCCGAAGCCGCCGCACCAGCCGTCGTACGCCGCCCGCCGCCCGGTGGGCGCCGAGCGGGCCAGCAGGATCCAGGGGACCAGGGCGACGTACGCGAACCACCACAGCGACGGCGCCGGGAACGCGAGCACGGGCAGGGCACCCGCGAGGGCGGCGGCGGCGGAGCGCCGCCAGGGGGAGGTCAGCCAGCGGTCGATCGTCCTCATAGGGACCCTCCCTACCCAGCCATGGCTCCAGTGTGCGCGCCGGAAGGGATCTTTGACAGGGGGAGCCGCCCGGCTACGGGGTGGCGGCCTCCTTCGACGGCAGCCGGCGCCACTTCTCCTCGACGATCACCTCGCGCAGCCGCCAGCCCTCGGCCGTGCGCAGCAGCGCGAACGCGTACCGGCCCCCGCACACCAGGTCGGGCGCGCTCGATCCGCCGTCGGCCGCGAACCGCATCGGATTGAAGTAGTCGGCGCGCACCTGGGCGGTGTCGCCGGCGTCGTGCTCCAGCAGCCCGAACCGCACCCGGCGGTTGACGATCAGATGCTGCCGCATGGCGAACAGGGCCAGGCTCTCGGCCAGCCATCCGGCGACCCGCTCCGCATCGCCCTCGATGCCACCCGCCGAACGGTAGTCGGCCCGGCCGTCCCCGGTGAACAGCTTCCGGTACACCCCCCAGTCGCCGTCGTCCACCGCCATCGCGTACGAGGTGATCAGCTCGTCCACGGCCAGTCGGTCGATCACGGTCGCGAGCTCCGCGCGCTGCGTCATCGGCACAGTTTTGGGCATGCGCGGCGAGGATCCAAGAGGGCGTGCGGGGATATTCGGTGGTGCACCACCTGGCGGACACCGGAACCTGTCCTGGTGAACGAGCAAGCAGTCGAAGTCGACGAACAACCGGTCGAAGTGAACGAACAGCCGGTCGAACCCGAGCCGAAGTTCCGCCTCCGGGCCCGCTACACGGACACCACGGTCACCGTCTACCAGGCCTACCGCCCCGAGATCGGCCACCCCACCGCCCGCACCGGCCGCTTCCCCGCCGCCTGGAAGCGCGACCGGATGACCTGGGCCACCAAGCCACGCTCACAGAGCTCATCCATGCTCCCAGCGGCCCGCTGGGGAAGGGCGGCTCAGTCAAACGCCACGACCAAGCGGACGCCGTCATCGCCGAAGCGGCCCGCCAGAGCCTTCGTCTGACCTGATGCGGCTGCTGGAGTCACTACGTAGGGCTGACGGAGTTGAGACGATCAGGGTCGGCTGCACCACTTCATGGGACGCGATGCGGGTCGTAGGCCCTGCGGAGGCCGCGTGTCACCGAACACCCTGTCGCGGAAGGCTCTTTGAGTGCGCATCCGCATGGTCCAGGTCCGTCAGGAGCCTTTCCATGTCGGTCATGAGCGAGCCGTAGACGTGCCACGCACCGGGCTTGGTGAGGGTGCCCCCGTCGATCAGGCTGGTCATGGTGTCATGCCAGGCCGAGGCCCCGTCCAGCGCTCGCCGTAGGCGTTTACGGCGTATCGCGTCGGGTGAACCGGCCGGGCCGGTCCGCTGAACGAACTCTTGGACGGCTGCTCCCGCCAACTGCAGCGTCTCGGCATAGCGGTCGAGGAACTGGTGGCCCAGGTGGTGATCGGTGTGGTGGTCGCGGGCATTGTCGGCAAGAGTCCGTGCGATGCCGCGTACCTGCAGGGAGACGCCACACAGTGCCCCGAATGCCTCGCTCGAGGGCACTTCCCCGCGGCGGGCATGGGCGACGCAGCGGGTGTTCCAATGCAGGCTTTCGTGGGCCTGGCGCACCTGCTCCTCCGCCTGGGCGAGGCGCTTGTCCAGGCTGCGTGCGCGGTGAAGCCAGCCGTGAGCCCTGGAGGCGAGCTGTCGGCCTTGCAGACCGGCCCCCATGTCGCGCAGCAGTGTCCCCATGGCGTCGGCGAGTTCGCGTACGGCGGAGTCGGACTCGTCGAGATACAGCGGAGGCAGCAGCAGAGCGTTCACGGCAATGCCCACAACCGCTCCGGTGAGGGTCTGCAGGATGGGGGCCACGACACCGCCCAGGGGATCGGTCGCCGTGGCGGCCAGCGCGATGACCGCGGTCGAGGCGATCTGCAGCCGGTCATCGGCGGTGCGGCGGGGGCCCGCCAGCGCCGCGAGGAGGGCGATGACCGCCGTGGCGCCCGCGGTCGGCCCCAGCAGCCGAGTGGCCCCGAGCGCGAGGGCCAGGCCCGCGGTCCGTGCCGCTACGTTGTGCACCGCCTTCGTCACGGACTGGTGCACGGTGGACGCGTTGACCATCAGCAAAGCCGTGGCCACTGCCAGGAACGGGCGCCCCGCCGCAGCCCAGGGCGCCGCGGCACCCCACGCGAGCAGAGCCGCGATCAGCGTCTTGGCCCCGTGCACCGCATGGCCGGGGGCGCCGGGCGGACCGGCGTAGGACGGGCCCTGCCAGGCGTGACACCCTCGCGGGAACCAGTCGCGACAGAGTGGTTGAAAGTTGCACGATATCGAGGGTGGCACGTTCTCCTGCCATGAGCCTCGTGATGTCCGCCACGGCCGCGTCGCCAGTGCGAAGGGCGGGTGCGATCCAGGCGCGGCGGGCGCCGCCCTCCGGCCTGGATCGGGCCGTCCAGGTGACGTTTCCCACGACGGTGGTTTATTGTTCAACTACTTGCCTCGTGCATAGCCTTCATCCCGCCGTCACCACGGCAGGATCCACAGCTCGCCGTCCCACAACGACGCGCTGCACAGGAAGGCATGATGATGACCAAGCTCATACGGCGTACGGCGACCATGGGTGTCTCCGCTGTCCTCACGGGAGCCGCCCTCCTGGCCGTCGGCGGCTCCGCCGTCGCGGCCCCCGACCACCTCGACGCACGCACTCCGGCTCACGCCGCCGTAGTCGTGGATGCCGAAGCCCACACCGCCCACCACAAGCACGGCGCCACCCGTCCCGACCCCTGGATCGCCGGCCAGCTGACGATGGCCGACCCCTGGATCGCCGATCAGCTGACGATGGCCGACCCCTGGATCGCCGATCAGCTGGCACTGTTCACGGCTCGCGCTTGAGAGCGTCCCGCGCGAGGCAGCGGCGCATGGGAGAGGCCGACAAGAAGGCAGCGATGCCGCGCATGACGGCCTCGCGGGACAGTTCGGGTCTAGTCCAGCGGGACGACGGCGTGCCGGTCTCGGCTGGCAGTTGACAGGCTAGGGCCTTGACCTGGGCGGCCTACGGCGGGGTCAAGGAGGGCGGGCGTCCGGTGCGAAGCGGCTCCGCCAGGTTCGCACGGTGTCCACGTGCACGCCGACCCCCTCAGCGATCCGCGCGTTCGCCAGCCCGCGGGCCGCGTGCAGCACGCTCTGCGCACGCTCTCGAAGCCGGTGCTCGGTCTTGTGGCCCCAGGCTGCCTTCCGCAACCGGTGCCGCTCGGTAGCGGTCGGGGATGTCGGGCGTGCCGCGGCAACGGGCACGGCGGGCAAACCGACTTCCAGAGCCGGCTAGCCTCGCAGGTCGGACAAGTCCTCGTCACTGAGACGGAGATGGTTCGCCGCGAGGTTCTCCTCCAGGTGATCGAGAGAACCGATGCCCGGAATCGCCAGCACCGACGGCGAGGTCGCCAGCAGCGAGGCGAGGGCCATGTCTGCAGGGTCAGTCCCAGAGCCGTCAAGGGACGGATGGCCGTGCCGGCTCCCTTCAGGGTCGGGACCCTGTAAGGCCGTTATGCCTCGAAGAAGCGGCGGACGATCTCCCAGCCCGGTTCGGGCAGGAAGTGGCACAAGATGGTCGGCTGGTCGATCCTGCACTCACGGAGTTCGCCGGCCCGCACGCCTCCATGGCATGGAGGCTGTGGGCGCTGCGGTCCTTCCTGATGAGGATGCAGCCGCCTGGTGTTCGGACCCGCGCCGGTTGCCGGTTCGCCCTGGGCTGCTACCTGGCTGTTGGAACTGGGTTGGGTGAACCCACTGAAGTATGGATCATGGCTGCGTGACGAAGTGGACGAAGGACGAACCGCCGGTCGAGCGATCAGACCCTGAGCCGGAGCTTTCCCCGTACCAGCAGGCGATGCGGCAAAGGCTGCTCGCGGCCCCCGTGGTACCCGCGCCCGAGCCCTGGCAACGCACCGCTTACGCCCCGGTCGGCGGACTTCTCGGGATCGGCTTCGCCTCGCACCCCGGCACCGGCCACGACTTGGTGATGGTCGTCTCGACCGACGGTCATGGTCTCTTCGACGCCGTCACCGGAGAGAAGATCGCGCGGGATCGTGACGCTGACCCCGAGGAGACCAGCCGCGACGCGGATCCCGCTCTGTGGTGTCCTGGGCTGGGACCCGTCGCTGGAAGCAGGGTGCGCATCGCCGGACTCTTCGGAGGGGGGCTTCACACCACCAGCGGAGACGGTTGGATGCTGGAGGTCGTTCCTCCCACCTGGCCGAACGAACGAGTCCTGCTTTCCCGCGACGGTGGCTTGCCACACTCCGGTCCGCACGGAGAGCGCTGGTGGCACATCTTCCACTCCCACTACTCCGAGCTTCGTGCTGCTGGCTTCTCGCCCTCCGGGCAGACCCTTGCCGTGGCTACGAGCAGTGACCTGTCCTTGTGGACCCGTGGTGGGCCCGGAGGTAAGGGGGCGGATCGCTAATCCACCTCGATGCCGTAGTCCTTGAGTAGTTCTTCCAGGCCGCCGGTGTAACCCTTGCCGCCGAGGACGAAGTCCCAGTCTCCGCTGGTCCTGCGACGGAAGGAGCCGAGAACCAAGGCAGTCTCAGGGGGCCGGCCGTCTGAGACCTCAAGGCGTTCCAGTTCTGCCATGCCTGGGTCGAGGAGGCGGATGCATGCGTCCGTGAAGCCGGACAGGTCGGCGTCCGGGTTGACCTCTGGGTCGACGGCGGCCACGAGTACAAAACGGTCCGCCTCATCCGGCAAGGCGTCGAAGGACACGCAGATCGCCGCCTTGTCGGGTGCGGTCGCTGGGAGAGCACGCACGGAGCCGTCCGGTGTCTGTGGGTTGTTGAAGAAGACGAAGTGATCGTCACTGAGGACCCGGTTGCCACGGCAGACGAGAGCACACACGTCCAAGGCCACGCTTCCGGTCCACGACATGCCCAGGACGTTGTAGTCGTCGGGCAAATGCGTGTCCGGCACCGCCGATGTCGGCTGTGCCGGTAGGCGGCGGGCACTTTCGCCCAGGCGCCCGCGCAGCCCGTGACGATGCAGCAGGTCGACCAGCGCGGTTCCCGAGATCAGCTCCAGCGGCTTGCCGTTGGCGAAAGTGTGTGAGCCGGGCCCGAACTTCGACGTCGTCACGAGGACGCCCTTGTTGGCGCCGGCGTCTTGCACGGTCCCGTACAAGTCGCGGACAGCGGTGGGCGGCACCGTGTTCCGGTATCGCTTCACTTGCACGACGATCTTGCCGCCGCGGATCGGCGTCGGATCCAGGGCGTCGACATCGACCCCGCCGTCGTTCGAGCGTTGAGTGGTGACCGCTTGCATCCCCATGGAGCGGAAGAGGTCCGCAACAAGGTTTTCGAAGGCGATCGGGTCCATCTCGTACAGGTCGGGATCCTCGTCGCTGCCATGCGTGACAACCCGGTTCCCGACTTCCTGCGGCCGGCGACTCGGCCGCACCGAGGTGAGTTGGTCGGGGCGAGCCGAGAGTTGTCCGCGCAGGGCATCGGCAAGGCAGCTGCCGGCGTCTACTTGTGCCAAGTGCAGCTCGCGGAACGTCGAGCCAGGAGCCATGACGGTTGCCAGGTAAATGTGGCCCGGTCGGCCCGTCGTAGGGTCGTGGCCGTCCACGAACCCGTTCAAGGTCACGGAATCGAGCGCCCTCAGTTCATCCGCGGCGAAGAGTTCGTGCAACACCAGCAGCATGCACTGCGCCAGGACCTCCCGGTACAGGGACCGCCGTTGGCCTACGGGCCGAGGGGTCTCCTTGTCCTGGTCCGCAGTAGGCATGTACCGGACAGCCTTGACCTCAGGAACGACGCTGTAGCCGGGCAGCTCCCAATCCAGCACCAGCTGTCCGGCTGCCGAGTCATAGGCAGCCGTCACCTGACGCGGAAACCCCTCAGGCCATGATCTTGAGGCGTAGAGCGCGGCGGAGAAATACTCGACTACGGAATCGGGATCGCGGCGCCTGACGCCATCCGTCAGTTCGATGACACCGGTGTTGTGCTGCCGCACCTCGGCCAGTTGGGCGTCGGCCCACTCCCGGTAGTCCCGCTGGTACGACGCCAACTGTTGTTGCCGCTGCGCCTCAGCCGCTTGGGCCGCATGCCAGTCCCGCTCGAAGCGTGCCCGAGCGTCGGCCTGAGCCTGAGCGCGCCGACCGGCAGTCCACCCGCTCTGCACCTCGTAATGATCGAAGTTCGGCATAGGTATGGGCTGTGCCAGTGCTCCTGGAGAGAAGGGCTCGATGTCTTCAGGGCGTATGAGCGAGGAAGCCCTGAAAGCCGGGGCCTGGCAGCCCGAGACGAGGAGACCTTGTAACGCCGTGACCTGCGCGTCCAGTTCCCGAGTGCGACGCAGTGCCTCTGCCTGCCGGTACTCGCGGTAGTCCTGGGCAGCTCGCCGCTGATACGCACGGGCTTGCTGTGCCTCTTGCCTCTGTCGTCTGGCTTCGGCCTCCAGCTGGCGCTGTTGCTGCCTCTGCATCTCAGCCCAGACGCCGACCAAGCCATTAGAGCGACGACTCATGTCTTGCAGGCCCTCCCCAAAAGGCACCCTGGTTGTCCCCACAACCAGTTGTAACGGAACGACTCTATCCAGCGATGGCCGTCTCGCATATCTACATGGCACAGCCAACTTGATCGGTCGTCTCCGCAGGTCAGGTTGACTGGAGAGTAACGCGGCCGCGTCGGACTGGAGCGCCCGAGCTGCTCTCTGTCGCTGTACTGCTCGTGCCGTGCTCCACTGTCTGCAGAAAGGGTTGTGAGCAAGGCTTGACCTGGATCAAGCCGTCCTTCCTGTGGATGATGTACCGCTGCGGCTGGGGTACCAAGGAGGAGACCGTGCTGGCCGTCGAGATCGACCGTGCCGGCTTCGAGTGGGCGCTGCGGAACGCCTGCCTGTCGCACTACGTGCCCGCCCTGCACGAGGACCGGGCCGACTGGAAGCGGCAGTTGCGGCAGTCCCCGGCGCGCGTCCAGTGGGACCCCGAGCGGGATCTGCGCCTCGGCCCGCTGCCGTACCGCTCCCTGCAGCTCGGTCTCGCGGGCGAGGCGGCGACCCGGTACGCCGACCAGTGGATCACCGGCATCGAGGACGTGACACCGCTGGCCACGGAGATCCACGCACTGGTGCGAGACGGCCGGCTCGAACGGGCGAAGGAGTTGTCGTTCGGTGGAGCGGCCCTATCCGGTCGCCGAGGAGACGCTCACGCATCTGCGGGCCCAGGCCGGGCCCGAGGGGAGTCGGTTCGAGTCGGTTCGCGAGCCGAGATTCATGCGGCCTCGATGACCTCCCCGCGGATCGCCGCGGCCCACTCGACCACCAACAGCTCGTACTCCGCGCGCTCCTGGGCCGACAGGGTGCCGCCCGCACGCAGCCACAGTGCGCGGATCTGCTCGTTGACCTCGGCAGCAGAGCGCACGGAACCACAGGGCAGGGAATCGGGGGACATGCGGACAGCCTAGGGGCAAGCACTGACACTGCGCTACCGCTCGGCTACGCAGACCGTATGGGGTTGGTCACCGCCGCCCGCCGCGGCGTGCGCCGTCGGCCCAGTCCACACGGCATATGCCTGGCCTGGGAGTAGGGCGCGGGCCGGCGCGGGTGAGGGCCGGCGACCGGGCCGGGGCGCAGGGCCGTGACCCGTGCAAACCTTCGAACGCGCAGGCCACGGCGGATGCGCGGAAGGCCGCGGGCCGGCAGCGGCGGCGCTTGCCGGGGACGCGATGGTCCGGCGCGCGGGAGATGGCCGAAACGGAGGTGGCAGGCCGCGGCGCGCGGGAGGGTCAGCTCGCCGACTCCGCGGCGTGCGGGCTCAACACCCCCGCCGAGACCAGCGCGATGATGGCGACGCCGAGGGCGATCCGGTACCAGACGAACGGCATGAAGCTCTTGTTGGAGATCCACTTCATGAACCAGGCGATGACCGCGTACCCCGACGCGAACGCGATCACCGTCGCGAACAGGGTGGGCCCCCAGGCCACATGACCCTCGCTCACCGAGTCCTTCACCTCGAACGCCCCGGACGCGAGTACGGCGGGGACGGCGAGCAGGAAGGAGTAGCGGGCCGCCGCCTCGCGCCGGTAGCCCATGAACAGACCGCCGCTGATGGTCGCGCCCGAGCGGGAGACGCCGGGGACGAGGGCGCAGGCCTGGCAGAGGCCGTAGACCAGGCCGTCCTTGACCCGCAGGTGCTCCAGTGTCTTGCGCTGCTTGGGGGCGCGGTGCCGGCCGCCGGACTCGTCGCGGGCCGCCAGCCGGTCGGCGATGCCGATGACCACACCGACCACGATCAGCATCGTCGCGGTGACCCGCAGATCGCGGAACGGTCCCTCGATCTGGTCCTTGAGCGTCAGGCCGAGCACGCCGATCGGGATCGAGCCCACGATCACCAGCCAGCCCGTCTGCGCGTCGTGGTCCCGTCGCATCGCCTTGCTGAACAGGGACCGGAACCACGCCGAGACGATCCGGCCGATGTCCTTGCGGAAGTAGATCAGGACCGCCGTCTCCGTGCCGATCTGGGTGATCGCCGTGAAGGCGGCCCCGGGGTCCTTCCAGCCCGCGAACGCCGCCGTCAGCCGCAGATGCGCACTGGAGGAGACGGGCAGGAACTCGGTCAGCCCCTGGACGAGTCCGAGGACGAGGGATTCAAACCAAGACATGACGGTAGGGCGTCCAAGTGCTGGGAGGTAAAAGGATGATCAAAAGACGAGGGCAGCGTAACCGGCCGGGAGTGTCGCCGGGAAACGGGGGGTTGGACGGTCGGACCGGTCACGGCCGGCGCACCGGAGGCGGAGCGGGAGTGGGCATCTGGGTCAGCTGGCGGAGGGGGACGCGGCGCAACTGGCCGAAGCCGTCGTGCGCGCCGTGGTGCCCGTGGAGCAGCGGCGGGTCGGGATGCGCGGGCGGCTCGACGTGTACCCGCGCCCCGAAGACGCGCAGGGAACCGCGCGGCCGGCCATGAAGCCGACGCGGCCGGTCGGCGGCCCGTAGCGGTCCTTCCGGAGGGGCGCTACGCCACCGGACCGGTGATCGTCCAGCCCGGGGCCTGGGGATGGGCCGTGAGGTCCCCGTGGCGCACCTCGTCGCCGCAGGCCCGGCAGGTGACGACCGGGACCATTTCGTTGCCGCAGCGGTGCTCGACGACCATGGGGAGACCGGCGCCGTCACGGAGGTGGCGGTCGCCCCACTCCTTGAGCGTCCACAGGACCGGCTCCAGCTCCAGCCCCGCCTGCGTGGCCCGGTACTCGAACCGCTGCGGGCGCTCGCTGTAGACCCGCTTGGTCAGGATTCCGGCGTCCACGAGCCGGCGCAGCCGGGTGGCGAGGACGTCGCGCGGGGCGCCGATGTTGCGCACGAGCTGGTCGAAGCGGCCGTTGCCCAGGCACACCTCCCGCATCACGAGCAGGGAGTACTTCTCACCGACCAGGGCGAGGGCGTCGGCGATGGAACAGGGGCGCGGGTCTTTCGTGGCGGCCATGAGGTGCAGTGTAGGCGAGGGTTTGATTTTCCAACTTACCGAGTTATGGTGAGTTCGGATTTCCTACTCACCGGTAGCCGAGCTGCCGGGACCCTGCTGGAGGCCGCACCATGCGCGACGCAGTCATCGTCGAAGCCGTACGCACCCCCATCGGCAAGGGCAAGCCGAACGGCGCCCTCGCCCACGTCCACCCCGTGCAGCTCCTCGCCCACACCCTGCGCACCCTCGTCGAGCGCTCCGGCGTCGACCCGGCGCTGATCGACGACGTGATCGGCGGCACCGTCGACCAGGTCGGCGAGCAGGCCATGAACACCACCCGGTACGCCGTCCTCGCCGCGGGCTTGCCCGAGTCGGTCCCCGCGACCACCGTGGACCGCCAGTGCGGCTCCTCCCAGCAGGCCGTGCACTTCGCCGCGCAGGGCGTCCTCTCCGGCGCGTACGACCTCGTCGTCGCCTGTGGGGTGGAGTCGATGAGCCGGGTGCCGATGTGGTCCAACGTGCCCGCCGGCAAGGACCCCTTCGGCCCCGGCGTCGCCGAGCGCTACCCGGAGGGCCTGGTCCCGCAGGGCATCAGCGCCGAGCTGATCGCCGCCAAGTGGTCGCTCACGCGCGAGCGGATGGACGAGTTCGCCGTCTCCTCGCACCGGAAGGCCGCCGCCGCGTGGGAGGCGGGCCTCTTCGACGCCGAGGTCGCCCCGCTGGAGGGCGTCTCCCGCGACGAGAGCGTGCGCCCCGGCACCACCCAGGAGGTCCTCGCCGGACTCCGGCCGGCCTACCACGACCCCGGCTTCGCCGAGCGCTTCCCGCAGATCGAGTGGAACGTCACCGCGGGCAACGCCAGCCCGGTCAACGACGGCGCCTCGGCGGTCCTGATCACCTCGAGCGAGACGGCCGCCCGCCTCGGCCTGCGCCCGCTGGCCCGCCTGCACAGCTTCGCGGTGACCGGCTCCGACCCGCTGCTGATGCTCACCGGAGTCGTCCCGGCCACTGAGAAGGTGCTGCGCAGGGCCGGCCTGACGGTGGGCGACATCGACCTGTTCGAGGTCAACGAGGCCTTCTCCAGCGTGGTCCTGGCCTGGCAGCAGGAGACCGGAGCGGACCTCGCCAAGGTCAACGTGCACGGTGGCGCCATCGCCCTCGGCCACCCGCTCGGCGCCAGCGGCACCAGGCTGACCACCACCCTGGTCCACGCGATGCGCGAGCGCGGCGCCCGCTACGCCCTGCAGACGATGTGCGAGGCGGGCGGACTCGCCAACGCGATGATCCTCGAGGGGATCTGACCCCTCACCGGCCGCGCAGGTGGTGGCGTTTGCGCCAGGCCACCACCGTGCCCACGAGGGCCGGTACGGCGATGCAGGCCATCGCGACCAGGAAGGCGGGGGACGTCGGTGCCGAGGCGCGGGCACCGGCCACCGCGTAGGCGGCCGTGTTCGGGATCGAGCCGAGCCCGGTGGCCAGCAGGAACGGCAGCCAGCCCATGCGGGAGACGGCCGCGCAGTAGTTCGCCGCCCAGAACGGCACGCCCGGGAAGAGCCGCGCCGCCAGCATGGAGCGGAACCCGTGCCGGCTCAGCTGCCCGTCGGCCGCCCGCAGCCAGCGGCCCCGCAGCAGCGGCCGCAGCGCGTCCTGCCCGAGGACACGGCCGAGCCCGAAGGCCACGCCGGCCCCGAGCACCGTGCCCGCCAGCGCCGCCCCCAGCCCCACCTGCGAACCGAACAACGCGCCCGCCGCCAGGTTCAGCAGGGGCCGGGGCACGAACGCCACCGTGCACAGCCCGTACGCCACCGCGAACACCACGGCCGCCGCGGCCCCGCCGAGCTGCGGCGGCCAGCCCTGCGTCAGCAGCCGCTGCGGCTCGAACGCCAGCACGCTCCCGGCCGCGCCGGCCAGCAGCGCGAGCAGCAGGGAGAGCCGGGCGTACGGCGAGAGCAGCATGCGTGTGCAGCGGGCGGCGAACCCCGCCGGGGGCAGCGGCACCACGGCCGCGGACCCGGCCGACTCCATGGCGACGGCCCGGGGAGAGGCCGTGGCGGTGCCAGAGCGGTTGGCATCGAGCATCCGGTGACATTAACCGACGAACGTGTGTGATCGCCGTATGGTTCGTCTCATGACCGTCACAGGGGCGGCTGTGCCGCAGGTGCCGCGCAGTGCGCTCGCCGACACCGTGCTCGCACGGCTCACCGCCGGCTACGCGGCCGCCGGTGACCCCGAGCGGGCCGAGTCCATGCGGACCTACATGAAGGACGTGGCCCCCTTCCTCGGGATCCCCGCCCCGGCCCGCCGCGCCCTGTCCCGCACCGTCCTCGCGGGCACGCCCCGGCCCGACGAGGCCGACTGCACCGCGATCGCGCTGCGCTGCTGGGCCCTGCCCGAGCGCGAGTACCACTACTTCGCCGTGGACTACCTGCGCCGGCACGCGGGACGCTGTTCCTCCGGATTCCTGCCGGTGACCCGGTACCTGGTGACAACCGTCCCGTGGTGGGACACCGTCGACCTGCTCGCCGCGCACGTGGCCGGACGCCTGGTGGCGGCCGACCCGGAACTCGCCGCCGCCATGGACGCCTGGATCGACGACGCCGACCTCTGGGTGGTGCGCACGGCCCTGCTCCACCAGCTGACCTGGAAGGAACGCACCGACGCCGACCGGCTGTTCGGCTACTGCCTGCTCCAGTCCGGGCACCCGGACTTCTTCATCCGCAAGGCGATCGGCTGGGCCCTGCGCGAGTACGCCAAGACCGACCCCGGGGCCGTACGGGCCTTCCTGGCGCGGGAGGGGGGCCGGTTCGCCCCGCTGACCGTCCGCGAGGCGCTGCGCACCATCGGCGCCTGAGCCCTCGTCGGCGCACGTCACGGGAAAACCATTCGACGCCGGACCCGGCGTCGGACAGGATCGACGGCATGTTCCGGTACGCCTTCCTCCTCGCAGCATCCGCCGTCGCGGATGCGCCGAAGGCTGCCGTCCCGATCCTCGCGGCCGCTGTCGACGGCGCCCGAAGCTGACCCTCTCCGGAACGTCCGGCGGACCCCGCAGGGGGAGGGTCGGCCAGTTCCCCGGGGTCCCGCATTCCCGTACGTCCCGCAGAGACTTCGAGGTACAGCCATGTCCAAAACGGCCTACGTACGCACCAAGCCGCACCTGAACATCGGCACCATGGGGCACGTCGACCACGGCAAGACCACCCTGACCGCCGCCATCACCAAGGTCCTCGCCGAGCGCGGCACCGGCACGTTCGTGCCGTTCGACCGCATCGACCGCGCCCCGGAGGAGGCCGCCCGCGGCATCACCATCAACATCGCGCACGTCGAGTACGAGACCGACACCCGGCACTACGCCCACGTCGACATGCCGGGCCACGCCGACTACGTCAAGAACATGGTCACCGGCGCCGCGCAGCTCGACGGGGCCATCCTCGTCGTCTCCGCGCTCGACGGCATCATGCCGCAGACCGCCGAGCACGTGCTGCTCGCCCGCCAGGTCGGCGTCGACCACATCGTCGTCGCCCTCAACAAGGCCGACGGCACGGGCGACGAGGAGCTCGTCGACCTCGTCGAGCTGGAGGTCCGTGACCTCCTCACGGCCCAGGGCTACCCGGGCGACTCCGTACCGGTCGTACGCGTGTCGGGGCTCAGGGCGCTGGAGGGCGACCCGCGCTGGACGGCGTCCGTCGAGGCGCTGCTCGACGCGGTGGACACGTACGTACCGATGCCGGAGCGGTATCTGGACGCGCCGTTCCTGCTGCCCGTGGAGAACGTGCTCACCATCACCGGGCGGGGCACGGTCGTCACCGGGGCCGTCGAGCGCGGGACGCTCCGCGTGGGCGACCGGGTGTCGGTGCTGGGGGCCGGCGTGGAGACCGTCGTCACCGGTCTGGAGACCTTCGGCAAGCCGATGACGCAGGCGCAGGCCGGGGACAACGTCGCCGTCCTGCTGCGCGGGGTGTCCCGGGACGCGGTCCGGCGGGGGCACGTCGTGGCGGCACCGGGGAGCGTGGTGCCGGCGCGGCGGTTCTCGGCGCGGGTGTACGTGCTGTCGGGGCGCGAGGGGGGTCGTACGACGCCGCTCACCACCGGGTACCGGCCGCAGTTCTACATCCGTACCGCGGAC
Source organism: Streptomyces sp. NPDC051133 (assembly GCF_040682635.1). Lineage (NCBI taxonomy): Bacteria > Bacillati > Actinomycetota > Actinomycetes > Kitasatosporales > Streptomycetaceae > Streptomyces > Streptomyces sp. NPDC051133. The sequence goes on along the minus strand of NZ_JBFBBK010000002.1, from coordinate 327,304 downwards.
GTGGTGGGGGACGTCGACCTCGGCGAGGTGGGCGTCGCCCGGCCCGGCGAGACGGTGGATCTGCGGGTCGAGCTGGGGCGTGAGGTGCCGTTGGAGCCGGGACTGGGGTTCGCCGTCCGTGAGGGCGGCAGGACCGTGGGTGCCGGGACCGTGACCGCCGTGGAGTGAGCCCGGTGCGCTCGGGGGGCCGCGGGGCGGGCATGTCCGGCCGCGCGGCCCCCGCCCCGGCCCGGATCCGCGTGCCCACGGCCGTGCCCCCGCACCCATGACACGTGATCCCCCGCCTACCCGTGAGACGTGCTCCACCCGCACCCCTGACAATGGTGTCGTGAGCGAGCCCATACCTGTCATCAGGACCACCGACCACGGCACCGCCAGGCTGATGCCCGACGTCGACCGCGCGCGGGCCTGGCTGCTCACGGTCGACGGGGCGCCGCAGTCGTACGTCGACCTGGACGAGCCGGCCCATCTGGAGTTCGAGTACGCCCGGCGGCTCGGGTTCGTGCTGGACTCCGTGGCCGGGGCCGGGGCGCCGCTGGACGTGGTGCACCTCGGCGGCGGCGCGCTCACCCTGCCCCGCTACCTCGCGGTGACCCGGCCCGGATCCCGGCAGGACGTCGTCGAGGCCGACCGCGGACTGCTGGAGCTGGTCGCCGAGCACCTGCCCGTCCCGCAGGACGCGGGCGTCACGCTGCACGCCGCCGACGCCCGCGCCTGGATCGAGGCCGCACCGGCCGACTCCGCCGACGTGCTGGTCGGTGACGTCTTCGGCGGCTCCCGGGTGCCGGCCCACCTCACCTCGCTCGCCTACGCCCGCGAGGCCGAGCGCGTGCTCCGCCGGAACGGGGTCTACCTGGCCAACCTGGCCGACGCGGCGCCGTTCGCGTTCCTGCGCTCGCAACTGGCCACCTTCGCCGCCCTTTTCGAGGAGCTGGCGCTGATCGCCGAGCCGGGCGTGCTGCGCGGGCGCCGGTTCGGCAACGCGGTGCTCGTCGCCTCCCACCGGGAGATCGACGTCGCCGTGCTGGCCCGCCGCAGTGCCGCCGACACCTTCCCGGCCCGGGTCGAACACGGCCCCGCGCTGCGCGAGTTCATCGGCTCGGCCCGGCCGGTCGACGACGCCGACGCGGTCCCGTCACCCGAGCCCCCCGACGGGGCTTTCGGCATCGGCTGACAGGGCGGGGGCGGCCGTGACCCGGTGGCCGCGGCGGGTCAGCGTGCGGACGTCCCGGACCAGCAGGACCAGCGCCGTGACCAGGACCACCAGACCCGCACAGCCCCACAGGGCGCCCCCGCGGCCGACGGCGCCCTCGACGGGGTCGGCCAGGACCGTGGCCAGCGGCAGCAACGACACCGAGCCGAACCAGTCGTACGCCGAGACCCGGGACAGCTTGTCCTCGGGGATCTCCTGGTGCAGCGCGCAACACCTTGATGAACGTAACCATTGGTGCCCGGCCCTCGACTACGCCGTCTGACCGCATTCTCTGTACGTCATCAAGCCCCGGCTGCGCTCCGCTCCGCCGGGCGCGCTTCCCGGCTCCGCTGCGGGCGCTGCTCCTGCCTCCGGCCCGCTCCGCCCACGCTGCGCCGACGCGCGCCCACTGGTGGATAGGGCCGGTGGCCATGAGTCGATCACCGCGTACGCGGCCGGTCAGAACAGTGCCTCCGGCGGGGGATCGGAGCAGACGCGGCCCCTGGCGTCCAGGTCGTTCGTACAGTGGCGCGCTCCACCTGGACGCCAGGAACCACGCCCGCTCCACGGTGTGTGGGCGACGGCGTACGGGATGGCAGCTGAGGTGAGTTGTGGGTACGGGAGATAGCCTCAGCACTTGGTCTCAAGAGTCGCCGGCGCCGACCGGTCCGTCTGCGGACACAAGTATGGGCCGGTCAAACGTAGGGGCGGGGTGGATGAGCGCAAGTGGGGAGCGCGAGCGCTGGGAGCTGCTGGCCGGAAGCGGCGTGGGGCCGCTGCGGTACGGGATGTCTCCGGCAGAGGTCGCCGAGGCACTACTGGTCTCCGAGCCGGAGGCACGGGTTGGCGGCCCGTACGGGCAGGAAGACTTCCCGGACGGCGTGATGGCGTTTTACGACGTGGGCAAGCTTGCATGCGTTGCGCTGGATGCCGTCACCGGTCCGCAGGTGTTCCTGGCAGACTTCCCGCTGGCAGGCAGCGATCCGGCGCAGGGTCACCAGTTCCTCCTGGACCACGCCGCCGGGCACGGGAACTGGGTGCTTTACACCCCTGATGCATCGCTCTCCTTGACCGATCTCGGAATCCTCCTGCGTGAGCAGCGGGTCGGGGAAGCGCTCCTGACGCGCCCGCTCTTCGTGAAGGAGGAGTGGTTGGAGTCGGAGTACTACCGCGACCACCTGCCGCTGGAAGGTGTCCCAGGTTGAGCGCTCGACGGCGCAGGAGGGTTAAGAGCGACTAAGCTCTTTCAGCGTGGCCACTGATCGGGTGACGGTTTCGACGCCCGCAACCCACGAGGCTCCCGTGCCGTTGGGCTTCGAAGTCTCAACCCACAGGCACAGGAGCCGCGTTGGTCCCGTATTCTGCCGCACTCGACCTGCCTCACGCCCTGGTCGAGTGGGTCACCATGCTCATCGTCACCCGCGAGGGTGACCGCCGCTGCAAGCTCCCACCGCACCAGCGTGCCCTGGTCGCCCTGGTGTACCTGCGCAAGCACGACACCCTAGCCCAGGTCGCGGAGGGTTTCGGGATCTCGGTCGGCACTGCCTATGCCTACACCGCGACGGTGATCCGCCTGCTCGCCGCCCGAGCACCGGGCCTGCTCAAAGTCCTGCGCGAGAGCACTCCGGACTATGTATTGCTGGACGGCACCCTCGCCGAGTGCGACCGACTGGGCGACGGACGCGCCGACTACTCCCACAAGCACCGCCGGCACGGCGTGAACGTCCAGGTCGTCACCGACCCGGCCGGGTCTGTGCTGTGGATCTCGCCAGCCCGCCCGGGCCGGACCCACGACCTGACCGTAGCCCGCACCCACCGCATCATCCGGATCTGCGAACGCCAGGGGTGTTCCGGTACTCGCCGACCGTGCCTACCAAGGCGCCGGAGCCTGGGTGACCACCGGACTCAAACGCCCGCCCGGCGGTGAACTCAGCCCGACCCAGCGCACGGTCAACCGAGCACTTGCCCAGGACCGGGCACCCGTCGAGCGGGTGATGGCACGGCTGAAGTCCTGGCGGATCTTCCGCAGGTCACGCTGCAGCCTCAACCGGATGACGTCAATCGCAGCCGCGATCCTCACGCTGGAGAGGCAACGCTGAAAAGCTCACTGGGCCAGTTGCAGGGCAGAAACTTCCTGGCCGGTCACTGCTTGCGACTGGTTGTTCAGACGAGCGCCGGTGTGGGAGCGGGCAGGTAGGGGGTGATGTTGCGCCACGCCCGCTCGATGTATTCCTCCTTCTCGCCGACCGGGGCGACATAGTGCAGTGCGCGTTCGGCGGCGTCGTTGCCCTCGAGGCGGGCGATGATCCAGGCAGCGAGGTAGTGCGAGGCGAGGCAGCCGCCGGCGGTGGCGATGTTGTCCTTGGCGTAGAAGGGCTGGTTGAGCACCTCGACGCCGGCGGCGATGACCCAGGGCTTTGTGGTCAGGTCGGTGCAGGCGGGGACGTTGTTGAGCAGGCCGAGCTTGGCCAGCACGAGCGCGCCGGAGCACTGCGCGGCGATGAGTTGACGCGAGGGGTCCAGGCCGCGCAGGACACTCATGATCGCCTGGTCTTCGACGACCTCGCGGGTAGCGATGCCACTGCCGACGATGACGGCGTCAGCGGTACACGCCTCCTCAAGAGTGGACATCTGTCCGATGGTCACGCCGTTCATCGACGTGACCTCGGGGCTGGGGGTGGCGATGGTGACACGCCAGTCATCGGTCTTGATGCGGTTGAGCACACCGAGCGCGATCAAGGAGTCGAGCTCGTTGTAGCCCTCGAAGGTGAGGATGGCGATGTGCACGGCGGCTGCCCTTTCGGATGAGTGGGGTCTTGACGGTAAGGAGCCGCGAACAGGACAGTCAAAGAATTGTCATGGATACAACTCGATGCATGGCAGCCTCGCGGTACAAAATCCTGGTCGATGCGCTCGCATCCGACATACGGACAGGCCGACTCGCCGCAGGCGTGCGGCTGCCGACACACCGCGGGCTCGCCGCCGCGAGGGCATCGCCGTGGTGACCGCGACCCGGGTGTACGCCGAGCTGGAAGCGATGGGCTTGGTGAGCCGGGAACAGGGCCGCGGCACATTCGTGCGCGACATCGCGGTTCCCGCCGGTCACGGCATCGATCAGCAAGTCGTCGCCACGGATGCGGTCGACCTCAACTTCAACTATCCGTCGCTGCCCGGCCAAGCCGATCTCCTGCGGCAGGCTCTGCGAGAGGTGGCCACCTCTGGTGAACTCGACTCGCTGCTGCGCTACCAACCACATCGAGGGCGTCCCCAGGACAGAGCCTCGATCGCACGGCACCTGAGGCGTCGAGAAATCACTCCTGACGCGGATCAGATCCTCATCGTCAACGGTGCGCAGCACGGCCTGGCCATCACCGTCATGGCCGCGCTCAACGCCGGCGACGTCGTCGCGGTCGACGCACTCACCTACCCGGGTTTCAAGGTGCTCGCGCATGCCTTCCATCTCGACCTGGAGCCCATACCCACAACCACCGACGGGCCGGATCTCGATGCTCTCGAGAAGCTGTGCGCGACCCGCCTTGTGCGCGCGATCTACACCATGCCAACCTTGCACAACCCTCTGGGGTGGGTCATGCCGGCACCCGACCGCACCCGTCTGATCGAGATCGCTCGGCAGCACGGTCCGCTCATCATCGAAGACGCCGCATACGCCTACCTGGTCGAGGACCCTCCACCGCCTCTGGCCGCAAGTGCACCGGACATCACCGTCTACGTCTCGGGACTGTCCAAGAGCGTCGCCACCGGCCTCCGGGTCGGCTTCGTCGTCGCCCCGCCGTCCAGGGTGCCGTCGCTCGAACGCGCGATTCGGGCGACCACCTGGCACACCCCGGCCCTCACCACCGCGATCGCCTGCCGCTGGCTCGAGGACGGCACGGTGGACCACTTGGAAGCGCAGAAACGCGACGACGCCAAGGCCCGCCAAGCACTCGCCAGCCAAGAACTGGCGGACCTACCACTCATCAGCCACCCCTCGTCCTACTTCACATGGCTGACCCTGCCCGACGACGCACGCGCCGATCGCCTGACCGCCACCCTCGCGCGTCAGCACATCTCGGTCAGCACAGCGGAACCCTTCACCACCACGAAGCGCACACCACAGGCGCTCCGCCTCGCTCTCGGCTCGACCGATATGGACAGTCTCCAGTCGACGCTGCGCACAGTGCGACGAGTCGCTATCGAGGACGGCTACGCCTGAACTCCACTCAACCAGCCGATTCCCGCTGCACCGGCCTCTGCGGACCGAAAAGCCGTCGGCGCTGGAGTGTGGGGGCCGGTCGGCCTGGGACCCGAGACTTCCCGGGCGGCCTCATACGCGCGACGCAGCGGGGTGTGGCCCGTCCGAAGTCCTGGCGGATCTTCCGCAAGACCTGATGCAGTCAAAATCGAATGCCGTCAATTGCTGCAGCCGGCCTCACTCTGGAGCGGCAACGGTGAAAGAGCACTGAGAGCCACACGTGCCCCCTGCGTGCCCGATGAGGGGGTACCGCACGGGGAACAGCGGGGAGCCACGGCAACCAGCACAGAAACGCGCAGGTCAGCGTCTCTGCAGGTCACCACACCTCCGCATGCGCGATCTTCGAAACTAGTGCTCCAAGCCCCAGGCTGGGGCGCTTGACTGGGTCATCGAGGACCGCGCCGAGGTTGCCGCGAGACCCATTGTGGCAGTGGGCTCAGTGGCCGCCGGTCTCAGGCCAGTACCAAGACTCGTCGTCCTCCAGCGCGAGGTCGCCCGGGATGCCGTGCTCAAGCTTCCCTTCGAGCCACATGCTCAGCCATTCACGGAGCGTCAGGTCGCATTTGTGTCGCTCTCCCTGGTCCCACCACCACATCTGCCCCTCCGGGCGTCGGCAGTCGAGCAGGGACCACATGGCACAGCCGTGGTCACAAAACAACAGCACCCCGTGAGGCGGAGAAGGTGGCGCTTGCTCTTCTGGATACGGATCGGGCTCGTCGTACTGGAGATACATCTCCAGCATGCTTAGCCCCTCGCTCGTGTATCCGTCGCGGAGGCCTTCGATGCCGCCGAAGGGACCGAACCCGCCGTTTGCCACCTCCATGTAGAGGCGGCGGAGCAGTGGCGGGAGTGGGTAACCGATGATGCGTTCTGCCTCCGCCAACGCCTCCGCAGATGCGGGTGCCGGCGTGAGCGGACTGTCGTGCAGGTCCGTTGGGCGCCCTGCTTGAACGCGGGCCTCGACCGCCGCCAGCACCTCGTCATCGGTCACGCTGATGATGATCGCAGATGCCTGTGCGGTGCAGCAGCGAAGTACAGCAACCATGCCGACCGGGGCCAACCGCACATGCCCCCGGTAGCCCGTCTGACCAGCCCACCAGACCTCAGCGGCCCCGCACCCACGGGCCATGGCAGTTCCCGCCCAAAGTCCATGCCGACCTTCGCTGCCAGGCGCACGGACCGTAATCGCGAAGCGCGCCCCGGCCCCATTGACACCAGGATTTGAACACGTTCAAGATGATGTCGGCCGCTTCCTTGAGGCGTCGCTACCGGGCATGTGCGAGACGCGAGAGGCAGGGCCGTATGGCTGGCAACCAGCATCAGTGGATACGACGTGCATTCATGGGCGCTGCGTTGGGATGTGCGGTGTCATTCCTGTTGGCCTCCTGTTCCGACTACCCAGTCGAGGTCAACACCGCTGATCAGCTGACGGGCGTGTGGTCGGACTGGACCGGGGCGACAGTTGAGTTCAAGGACGACGGCACCTTCACGGCCAAAGGCTTGGACAATGTCTCGGACGTCGTAGACTCTGGGTGCTCCGGGTTCACCGAACGGCTACATGGATCCTGGTCTCCCACGTATGGCACGGTCACCTTCGACGGCGTGGACTGCAAGGACATGAAATTGGCCTTCTACGGCTCCCCGGATTCCTTCGTTGCCTGCTTCACTCGGGACATGACTTCCGGGGGGTGCGCGAACGAATTCAACCGGAAGGAAGGCTGATCCGAGTGGTCCTGGACGCGCGCCGACTACGTGATCGCCACGTCTCGGAGGAAGCACAAGATTCGCAAGAAGCGCTATCTCCAGCTGATACCCACGGGTGACATCAACAGCGCCGGACGCGGGCACCCATGCACGGCCTGGCGCGTCCGCCCCAACCATGCGCTGACGCCGCCGGGCCGGGCTTGGACCGAACTCCTAATTCGGTGCTCGCGCACGAGCGCCCTCCCGGGCCATCTTGCTGCCATGAAAAGACGCTTAAGATGCCATCTCATTTGGTGAGTCGGCGGTAGCAGATGAGGGTGCAGGCGATGCTGGTGAAGGCCGGGAAGTGGTCGGCTTTGCGCTCGTAGCGGCGGTGCAGGCGTCGGCATCCGGCGAGCCAGGCCATGGTGCGCTCTACGGTCCAGCGGTGGCGGCCGAGTCGCTGTGAGCTCTCGATGCCTCTGCGGGCGATGCGGTGCCGGATGCCTCGGCTGGATAACCATTGCCGCATGTGGTTGTAGTCGTATCCCTTGTCGGCGTGGAGTTTGTGGGGCCCGCGGCGTCGGCGTCCGCGGCGAGAGCGGATTGGCGGGATGCCCTTCACCAGGGGATCCGAGTTCGTCCAGGACCAAGCGGTTGAGTTTGGCCCACACGCGGGCCTCCGTCCACTCGGTGAAGCGTCGATGAGCTGTTGCTCCGGAGGGACCGAACGAGGTGGTCGGGAGCTGCTGCCACGTGCAGCCCGACGTCGCGACGAAGACGAGAGGTCGGCCGGCCGTGGACGGTGCCGGGCGTCCTCGGCCGCGTCGATCGCCGCCAGGCGCTCGTTCAGCTCGGCCAGGGACTCGACCTGCGGCGGTGGGACCAGGTGCTTGCGCCGGAACCGGCCGCCCCGCACCAGCGCCTTCGCGACCGTGTTGCGCGACACCCGGTACCGCTGGGCCAGCTCCCGGCCCGACACGGTCGGGTCCGGACGCCGGTCCCCGCGAATCCGCTCGAAGATCCACTCACGCGACCTGTACACACCGGTCTCCTGAACATGACTGTGATCAACAGGCAAAGCGTGAGCGCCCGAACAGCGCAAACAACCCATTACGCCGAAAGCGGCATGTCACACACCATCACACCGGGTGGCTCCTGAATCTCACCGCCCGACCCACCGGATCTCGGAACCACCGCCGAAACGGCTCTACTTCACCCCGCCAGAAACAGGGGCCCGGCCCAAGGTCCGCCGCCGCGGTGCCGCCCGCGCCAACTACGTGCTGGAGACGGTGTTCTGGGACGCCGGGACCGCCCGGCTGCTGCCCCGGCTGCTCAAGGGCCGCACCCGCGGCCCGGTGTTCGTCGCCCACCGCCGCCCGGGCCCGGGGAGCCCCACAGCCAGGGCCGGCCGGCGAACTCCCGCCACCCCTCCCGGAGATCGGCCAGCATGCCCTCGCCCGGCGCCCGGGGCGGGATGTGGCCGACGTCGAGGAACGAGCGCAGGGCGCCGGCGAGGGCGAAGGCCGCCGCGTCGATCGCGAGCACCCGGCCCGGACCGATCGCCGCGACCAGCGCGCCGCCGAGCGGGGCACCGCCGAGAGCGGCTCCCCGCGTGGCCATGCGGAACAGGGCGAACGCCCGGCCGGCCTGTTCCCCCTCCACCGACGCCATGAGCATCCCCTCGGCCGCCGGACCGAAGAACGCCTGCCCGGTCCCGCCGAGCGCGGTGAGCGGCATCATCTGCCACCGCCGGGGCTCGCCGGCCGGCACCAGGAGGGCGAGGGCCGCCTGGGAGAGACAGTTGAGGGCGTTGGTCGCGACCATCACCCGGTGCCGGGGCAGCCGGTCCGCGACGGCGCCGCCGATGAGCAGGAACACCACCAGCGGCAGGGTGCGGGCGGCGGCCACCAGTCCCACGTCGCCGCCGTCGCCGCCCGCGTCGAGCACGGCGAACGCGGCGCCGATGAGCGAGCCGTTCGCGCCGAGACCGGTGACGACGGCCGGCGCGGTCAGCAGGGAGTAGTTGCGGCTCGCCCAGGGGGTCTGTGCGCGGGGTGGGTGGGGGACGGCAGGGTTCACCGGGCGACTGTCGCCTGTGCGTGCCCCTGTTTCCCACCGGATTCCGCGGGGCGCGGGCCGGTCCGGCCGCGCGCCGCCGGCCCGTGGTGTTCCGGACCGTGGTGTTCCGGACCGCCGTGTCGTGGCGGGCCGGAACACCACGTGGCCTCATTCGACCGTCGGGGTGCCGTGCAGCCGGATCGTGCTGAGGATCTTCAGCACGGTCGCCTCGGGAACCTCGTCCTTCACACCCGTGGCCCCGTAGAAGTTGAACGCCACATAGCCGTGGAGGGAGTTCTGGAAGCCGAACGTGAGCGCCTTGCCGTCGGTGATGCACTTGCCCTTGCGCGGTGTGTGGGTCGACCGGGCCCAGGCGTAGCTGCCCTTGACGCCCGACGCGGTCGTGAAGGGAGTGGCCTTCTTGTCGAACGAGATGCTCTTCTTGTCGGGCATGGTGTAGCCGGCGTAGATCCACCAGGCCGGGGTGTTGACCGCGATCTCGTCCGAGTTCTTGGCCCCGCTGGAGCCCTTGGTGCCCACCGCCGCCAGCGAGGTGTCCTCGGTGCGGCCGTTCTTGTCGTCGTCGGAGCTGCACCACGACGGCTTGTCCTCGGCGACACCGGACATGGTGATCCCCTTCTGGTCCTTCTCCTTGGGGAAGTCGTAGATGATCGCCGCGCCGGGGCGCTCGACCTCCCAGTCGCCGGGCACGTCGAAGGCGACGCCCCACTTGGGGTTCACCACGACCTTCCAGCCCGGCACGGTCGGCTTCGCCGTCTCGTCGCCGCGCGTGTCGCCGCCGCCGGTCGAGGACGAGGTGGGCGTGGGCGACTTGGCCGCGTGCTGCCCGCCCTTGCCGCCGTCCGCCTTGTCGTCCTTGGAGCCGCCGAGGACGAGGACGCCGGTCACGCCGGCGGCGACCACGACCGCCGCGGCCGCGATGATCGCGATCAGCTTCGTGCGCCCGCCTCCGCCACCGCCCTGCGGAGGCCCCGGCATGGGGCCGGTGGGCTGCTGGCCGTACTGCTGCTGCCCGTACGGGGGCTGCTGGCCGTACTGCTGCTGTTGTCCGGGCTGCTGCTGTTGCCCCTGCTGAGGCTGCTGACCGTACGGGCCGGCCTGCGGGTACTGCTGGTACCCGGGTTGCTGGTACGGATTCGGCTGCTGGTAACCCGGCTGCTGGTACGGGTTCTGCTGCGGGTTCGGCGCGCCCCCTGGCGGCTGCTGATCTGGCCACATGGCCGACAACCCTAGTGCGGCCGCGGCACGGTTCGGTCACCGGCTCTTGTCAGGGCCGTACCAAGTGTGACGCGACCGTGCTGGTCAGTCTCTGCTACCCGTGAGTAACATGCCCCCATGAGCGCAGACCAGATGTCCATCGGCGAGATGCTCGCCGCCACCGTGCCCATGGCCCGGACGCTGAACCTCGAGTTCGTCGAGACCACTCCGGACAAGGCCGTGGTGTCCCTGCCGGACCAGGGCGACTTCCACAACCACGTGGGCGGGCCGCACGCCGGCGCGATGTTCACCCTGGGGGAGTCGGCCAGCGGGGCCATCGTGCTGGCCGCCTTCGGGGACCAGCTCTCGCGCGCGGTGCCGCTCGCGGTGCGCGCCGACATCGCCTACAAGAAGCTGGCGATGGGCGCCGTCACCGCGACCGCGACCCTGGGCCGCCCGGCCGCCGATGTCATCGCCGACCTGGACGCCGGGCAGCGCCCCGAGTTCCCCGTGGCGATCGAGATCCGGCGCGCGGACGGCGCGGTCACGGGCGAGATGACCGTCGTGTGGACGCTGCGGCCCAACAACCAGGGCTGACACGGCCGGAGGGGAGGCGTCCGGCGGGCCCCTCCCCTCGTCCGCGGGGTGCGGTTCCGTCCGGCCCGCACGGCCTCGCGGCGTCAGGCGGCCCGGCGCCGCTTCCGGCCGCCCTCGGTCACGCCGCCCTCCGTCGGCCCCGCCACGAACTCCTTGAGCCGGCCGGCGAACCCGGGCCCCGGATCCGGGCAGGCGCACGCCAGGTGGACCACCGTGCGCAGATGGCCGGACTTGTCGCCGGTGTCGTACCGCAGGCCGTCGAAGACCATTCCGTGCGCGGTGCCGCCCGCCGCGAGGCCCCCAGGGCGTCGGCCGGCCGGACCTCGCCGCCACGTCCCGGCGGGGTGCGCTCCAGCACGGCGAACACGGCCGGGTCGAGCCTGTGCGGCCGAGCAGGCGCTCGCGCGGGTCGATCGGATCGTCGCCGAGCAGCACCGTGAACGGCTGGTTCCCGACGTGCCGCCGGGCGCACAGCACGGCGTGGCCGAGGCCGAGCGGGTCGCCCTGGCGGATGTGGTGGAGGTCCGCGAGCCGCGCCGGGTCGCGTACGGCGTCCAGGCGCACGGTGTCACCCTTGGCCGCCAGTGCCCGCTCCAGTTCGAAGGCGTGGTGGAGATGGTCCTCGATGGCCCGCTTGTGGCCGGAAGGAAGCCGGTGCCGAGCCCGGCGGCCGGTACGACCGCCTTGCGAACCGCACGGGCGGAGGCGGGGGTCGCTGTCGAGTGGGGGGCGATCACGCGGCCCGTGCTGGGGCACCCGGATGAGAGCCCGCCCGGAGAAGCAGGGGAGCGGGCTGTGGGCCGCTGTCCGGCGTGGTCCGGCTCGGCCGGGCCGCCGGGCGTCTCCGGGGGCATCCGGCTTATTCCGGCGGCGAGTTGACCGGACCGCGCGACCACCCTCATGGGGATACCGCCGGTAACTTTTGTGTGGTGGAGCGATATTGAGGCCGAGTCATTCGAACTTCTTGTTTCCTGTGAGGCCCGTGTGCGAAAGTGAGCCTTCCCGCGGGAGGGCAATGGCAGGCGCATAACGCCGACGCCAGCCCATCAGGTACGCACCGATCTGGCACTGCTTTCCGACAGGACGCCCTTGTGTGCGCTGTCCTGTTCGCTGGAAAGGAAATGGTTCCGTGCAGTCCTCCTACCCCCCACGCCCGCCGTACCCTCCCCCACCCGGTCCGGCCGGAGAGTCCGACCGCAATCTCGTCGCCCGGCTCAGCGGTCCGGGAGCGGCCCGCCATCACGCCGTCGCCCTGCTGCTGGCCCGTCACTGGCGGGCCACCCGCGACTACGCGGTCGTCTGCCTGGCCGCCGCCGGGCCCACGGCCCAGCTGGTGGCCACCGCCGCCTTCCACACGGTCCTCGGCCGCACCGCCGGCGGAGCCGTCGGCGGCGCGCTGCGCCCGCAGCTGCTGGCAGCCGCCCGTGACACCGTCCGCGCCTGGGCGGGGGACGACGCCGCCTGCGTCACCCTGCCGGAATTGCGCAAAACCGCCGGAGGCCGCGGGCTGCGCGCGACAAAGCCCGGCACTCCGGAAAGGCGTCAGCTGGCCGACCGCGCATTCCGCGCCCTTCCGGGCGCCTCGCAATGCCTTCTCTGGCACACCGAGGTCGAAGCAGAACCCATAAACATACCCGCTGGTCTGCTGGGGGTCGACCCGGTCACCGCGACACACGCCCTCGACCAGGCGCGGGAGCAATTCCGCACGGGTTGCGTGCGCGCCCACCGGGAACTCGCGCCCTCGAAGGAATGCCGCTTCTACAACCGGCTCCTCGATGTCCCGATGCGCCGCGGCGGCGCCCTGCTGCCCGACGTGCGCCGGCATCTGACGGTCTGCTCCTACTGCCGCTTCGCCGCCGAGCAACTCGCCCTGTGCGACGAGAGCCTGGACGTCCTGCTCGCCGAGACCGTGCTCGGCTGGGGCGCCCGCCGCTATCTCGACTCGCGCCCCGGCCGCGACGGCGCCGGGGACTGGCCGCACCCGGCGCCGCCGGCCCGTCCCGAAGCCGGTGGCCGGCACCGTACGGCAGCGGCGAGCCGCCACCGCACGGTCCTGGCGGTCGGCGTGGGACTGACCGCGCTCGCCCTGCTCGCCACCGTGCTCGTGGTCAGGAGCTGGTCCGACGACAACGGTGTCCCGCACCCCGGTGCCACCTGGGGCGCCCCCGTCGGCCGCAGCACCGGTACCGGCGCGCGCATCGCGCCCTCCCCCTCGGCCGCCGCGGCCGGCACACCCGTCGCGCTCGCCCGCGGCGGCCTGTACAACCTCGCCTCCGGGCGCTGCCTGGACATGACCGGGGGCAGGCCGGTCGAGGGCGCGGGAGTCCGGCTCGCCGCCTGCTCCGCCGCCGCTTCGCAGCAGTGGTCGTACCAGGACGACGGGCTGTTGCGCAGCGCCGCCGACCCGGCCCTCTGCCTCGCCGCCGACACCGGGACGAAGAACGTCGCGGTCTCCGACTGCGTGACGCCCGCCGGGGAGGTGTCGTACGACGTCACCGTGCGCGGCGAGATCCTGCTCCGCGGGCATCACCCGGCGCTCGTCCTGGCCGTGTCATCCGGTGGCGGGTCCGGGCGGGTGCGGCTCGCGGCGCGTGACGGCGCGGCGGGGGAGCGGTGGACGCTCGCGCCGCGTCCGGACGGCGTGCCCCCTGCGGGTGCGGCGCCCGGGGAGCCCGGGCCGCCGGGCGCTCCCGGAGGGACGGACGAGCCGGGTGCCGGGCGGCCGGGGCGCGCGAAGGAGAAGGGCGGAGGAGGGTTGTCGGAGGGGCCGCCGGGCAGGGGCGCGTCGCGCGGGAACCCCGGCGCGGGACCCGGCCGAGGGCTGCGCGAGGGCCGGTCGGGGGACGCGCCGCGCATCGCCCAGGTCCGCGTTCGCGGTGACCGGCGGCCGTCCGGACCCGGTGACTCCGGTGATCCCGGTGCCTCCGGTTCTCCCGGTGGATCAGGGGACCCCGGTTGCCTCGGTCACCCCGGCGACGTGGTGCGGGACGTCGTCCGCCCGGTCGCCGGCGGGGTCGTCTCCGTGCCCGCGACCGTGGGGACGCCGCTCGGCTGAGGCCGCCGGGAGACGACCGGGCCGCGTTCGCGCCACCGGGTCGATGTCATGTGGAATTTACAGACTTCGGCCCGGTGTCTCGGCGCGTTGCGGGTGAGTGAGGCGCCGGTGAATACCCTGGCTGTTTCGCTGGGGTATGTGCCGGTATGGGGCGCGGAGTCCGGTGGCTCCGCGCTCGTACGCGTGCCGGGAATTGCCGGGATTTCCCGCCCCTTGCGGGGAATTCGGCGGGCTGGCCGAATCGAGGCCACCGCGTGTGAAAAGGGTGCGTCGTTATTGACCCGTGAGTAAGCCCTCGCTAGTTTCCGGTGCCCTCGCACCAGAGCGTTCCGCCGCACACCCCCCACCGTGCTGTCTCGCCGATCGTGCCGGAGCATCATGACCTCGCCTGTGCGCGCCCACGACCTGATCCTGTGCATCACCCCGTTCGGAGAGGCCGACGCCGCTCTCGCCGCCGCGGCCTCGGCCGCCGGCGGACTCGGCATCCTGGACCTGGGCTCCGGTGACCGAACGGCCCGCGAACAGCTGTCCCGGCTCAGACGTGTCGCGCCGGGGCCCTTCGGGGTCCGGCTGACGGGCCGTTGCACCCTGGGCCCGGCCGACCTCGGTGACGCCCCCGGCACGGTGGTCCTCGCTCCGGACGCACATCGCCATACGGCTCAACTCGACTTCGGTAAACGAGTGTTGGCCGAAGTGACCGATCTCGCGCAGGCCCGGGAAGCGGTCCGTGCCGGTGCCCGGGGGCTGATCGCCCGCGGCGCCGAGAGCGGCGGCCGGGTCGGCGAGCTGAGCACCTTCGTCCTGCTCCAGCAGCTCCTGTCCGACGAGGCCCTGAGCGGGGTTCCCGTCTGGGCGTGCGGTGGCATCGGGCCGCGTACGGCGGCGGCCGCCGTGGCGGGCGGGGCGGCGGGCGTCGTCCTCGACGCCCAGCTGGCGCTGCTCGCCGAGTCGGGGCTGCCCGAGGAGGTCCGGGCGGTCGTACGGTCCCTGGACGGTTCGGAGACGGTGCTGCTGGGCGGGCACCGGGTGCTGCGCCGGCGCGGGCCGGACACCGCTCGGCCGGCCGCCGACGACCCCGACACGGTCGCGTCCCTGCTGGGCGCCCGTGACCTGCGCCGCCGGCTGCTGCCGGTGGGCCAGGACGGCTTCCTCGCCGCCCGGTTCGCCGAGCGGTGGCGAGACGTGCGGGGTGTGGTGCGGGAGATGACGGCGGCGGTCCGGGGGGCGGTCGGGGCGGGGTTCGTGGACGCCGCCGGTGGTGGTGGGCCCGTCGGGTCCGGGTTCGGGTCCGGGAGCGAGGCCGGGTCCGAGTGCGGGTCCGGGCCCGGTGCCGAGCCGGATGCGGCTGTGCCCGCGGCTCCCCGCGGTCCCCTGAGAGGCGGGACCGTCGCCTCCGGGGCCCTGCGGGCCGGCTCCGCGATGAGCCGCGCGCTCGGCACGCGGCTGCCGGTCGCCCAGGGGCCCATGACCAGGGTCAGCGACCAGGCGGGCTTCGCCGCCGCCGTCGCCGCGGAGGGGGCGCTGCCCTTCCTGGCGCTGGCCCTCGCCGACGGTGAGCGCACCCGGTCCCTGCTGACCGAGGCACGCGCCGCGCTCGACGGGCGGCCCTGGGGCGTGGGCGTCCTCGGCTTCGCGCCCGAGGACATCAGGAACGCCCAGCTGGACGCCGTACGGGAACTGCGCCCGACGCACGCCATCATCGCCGGCGGACGGCCCGCCCAGGCCGAGGCGCTGGAGCGGGCCGGAATCCGCACGTTCCTGCACGTGCCCTCGCCGGGGCTGCTGCGGCAGTTCCTGGACGCCGGGGCGCGCCGCTTCGTGTTCGAGGGGTCCGAGTGCGGCGGACACGTCGGGCCCCGGGCCTCCTTCCCGCTCTGGGAGTCCCAACTCGCCGTGCTGGAGGACTTCCTGGCCACCGCGGACGACGCGTCGGCACAGCGGCTGGAGGTCCTCTTCGCCGGCGGTGTCCACGACGAACGGTCGGCGGCGATGGTCGCCGCCCTGGCCGCACCGCTCACCGAACGGGGCGCCGCCGTCGGCGTCCTCATGGGCACCGCCTACCTGTTCACCGAGGAAGCCGTCGCCCACGGCGCCATCCGGCCGTCCTTCCAGCGGCAGGTCCTCGCCGCCACCACGACCGCCCTGCTGGAGACCGCGCCCGGGCACGCCACCCGCTGCGTCCCCAGCCCCTTCACCGGCGACTACCGCGCCCGGGAAGCCGCGTTACGCGCCCGCGGCCTGCCCGACCGGGAGGTCTGGGAGACGCTGGAACGGCTCAACGTGGGCCGGCTGCGCGTCGCCAGCAAGGGCGTCGAACGCGCCCCCGACGGCGCGCTGCGGGCCGTCGGCGAGGAACGGCAGCTCACCGACGGGATGTTCATGGCCGGCGAGGTCGCCGTCCTGCGCTCGGCCACCACCACCCTGGCGGCGCTGCACCGCTCGGTGACCGACGGCGCAGCCGACTTCCTCGCCGCACGCACCACACCGGTCACGCGTGCCGTGCGGGAGACGCCGGCCCCGCTCGACATCGCGATCGTCGGCATGGCCTGCATGTTCCCCGGGGCCCCCGACCTCGCCGGATTCTGGGCGAACGTGGTCGCCGGGCGCGACGCCGTCACCGAGGTCCCACCCGACCGCTGGGACCCCGACGTGCACCACGAAACCGGCCGCACGGCGTCGAAGTGGGGCGGCTTCCTGCCCCGCATCCCCTTCGACCCGCTGCGCTACGGCATCCCGCCCGCCTCCCTCGGCAGCGTCGAACCCGTCCAGCTGCTGTCCCTGGAAGCGGCCCGCAGGGCGCTGGAGGACGCGGGGTACGGCGAACAGGGGCGGGACTTCGACCGGGCGCGCACCTCCGTGGTCTTCGGCGCCGAGGCGGGCAGCGACCTCTCCAACGCCGTCACCCTGCGCGCCGTCCTCCCCTCGTACTACGGCAGGGTCCCCGACGGGCTGGAGGAGCAGCTGCCCCGGCTGACGGAGGACTCCTTCCCCGGCATGCTCGCCAACGTCGTCTCCGGCCGGATCGCCAACCGCCTGGACCTGGGCGGCGCCAACTACACCGTGGACGCCGCCTGCGCATCCTCCCTCGCCGCCCTCGACGTGGCCTGCAAGGAGCTGGCCCTCGGCACCAGCGACCTCGTGCTGTGCGGCGGCGCCGATCTGCACAACGGCATCAACGACTACGTCCTGTTCTCCTCCGTGCACGCGCTCTCCCCGACCGGGCGGTCCCGCGCCTTCGACGCCTGCGCCGACGGCATCGCGCTCGGCGAGGGCGTGGCCTGCGTGGTCCTCAAACGGCTCGCCGACGCCGAACGCGCCGGGGACCGTATCTACGGCGTGGTCAAGGGCCTCGGCTCCGCCAGCGACGGCCGCTCCCGCGGTCTGACCGCGCCCCGGCCCGAGGGCCAGCGGGCCGCGCTGGAGCGGGCGTACCGCAACGCCGGTGTCTCGCCCGCACAGGTGGGACTGGTCGAGGCGCACGGCACCGGGACCGTCGTCGGCGACCGCACCGAACTCGGTGTGCTGGGCGAGGTGTTCACCGAGGCGGGCGCCAGGACCGGGAGCTGTGCGCTCGGCTCGGTCAAGTCACAGATCGGGCACACCAAGTGCGCCGCCGGACTCGCCGGCCTGATCAAGACCACGCTCGCGCTGTACACCGGGGTCAAGCCGCCCACCCTCCACCTGGAGCGGCCCGACCCGGCCTGGGCGCAGGACGAGAGCCCGTTCGTCTTCCACACCGGCGCCCGGCCCTGGGCGGCACCTGCGTCGGAACGTTTCGCCGGGGTGAGCGCGTTCGGCTTCGGCGGCACCAACTTCCATGCGGTGCTCGCCGCGTACGGGGGCGCCGTACCGCCCGGGCAGGCCCTGGACGCCTGGCCCGCCGAGTTGTTCCTCTTCCGGGGCCGGGACACGGCGGCGGCCCACCGGGAGGCGGCGGAGATCCTCCGGGCCGCCGAGACCACCGGCCGCCCCTGGCGCCTGCGCGACCTCGCCCTCGCCGCGGCCCACCGCGCCGACACCTCGCACGAGCCGGTACGGGCCGCGGTCGTGGCCCGGGACGTCGAGGAACTGACCGGACGGCTGCGGCGGATCCTCGCGGGGGAGCACGATCCGGCGGCGGGGGTCCATCGGGCGGGTGCGGGTGCGGGTGCGGGTGCGGGTGCGGGTGCGGGTGCGGACGTGGGTGTGGACGCGGACGCTGACGCGGGTGCGGGGGAGGCCGATCCGGCCCCCGCCCCCGGCGAAGTCGCCTTCCTCTTCCCCGGGCAGGGCAGCCAGCGCACCGGAATGCTCGCCGAGCTCCTGGTCGCCCTGCCCGAGCTGCGGCACGCACTGCACCTCGGCCGGGCCCACGCCGACGCGCTGTACCCGCCGGCGGCCTTCGACGACGCCACCCGCGAGCGCCGCCGCGCCGCCCTCACCGACACCCGGGCCGCCCAGCCCGCCCTCGGCATCACGGGCCTCGCCGCCCACGCCTTCCTCACCTCGGCGGGCGTCCACCCCGACCTCGCCGCCGGCCACAGCTACGGCGAGCTGGTCGCCCTCGCCGCGGCCGGTGCCCTCGACCCGGAGACGCTGCTGGAGCTGAGCGGCGAGCGGGCCGGGGCGATCCTGGCGGCGGCCGGCGACGACCCCGGCACCATGGCCGCCGTCGGCGCGCCCGCCGAGGACGTCGTACGCGCCCTGCGCGCGGGCGGCGCGCCCGAGTCGGTCGTGCTCGCCAACCTCAACTCGCCCGGACAGACGGTGATCTCCGGGCCCACCGCGGACGTCGGCACCGCCGTACGCCTGCTGCGCGCGGCCGGTCTGGGCGCGCGGCGCATCCCCGTCGCCTGCGCCTTCCACAGCCCGGTGGTGGCCGCGGCGGGGGAACGGTTCGCCAAGATCCTCGCGGAGCGGACGGTACGGCCGCCCGAGATCCCCGTCTGGGCCAACCGCACCGCCACGCCGTACCCGTCCGAGCCCGACGCGGTGCGCGCGGAACTCGCCGCGCAGATCGGCGCCCCCGTCTCCTTCGCCGCGCAGATCGAGGCGATGTACGAGGCGGGCGCGCGGATCTTCGTCGAGGCGGGCCCCGGCACGGTGCTCACCCGGCTCGTCGGCCAGACCCTCGGCGACCGCCCGCACCGCACGGTCGTCTGCGAACCCCGCGCCGACAGCGGCCTGTACGGCTGGCTCGACGCCCTCGCCCAACTCGCCGTCGCCGGGCTGCCGGTGCGCACCGCCTGGCTCCTCAGGGGCCGCGACGCCGTCGACGCGCTGCGCGCCCCGGCGCCCGAACGGCCCGGCTGGACCGTCGACGGACACCTCGTCCGCACCGCCGACGGAGCACTGCTCGCCGGTGCCCTCGCACCGGCCCGACGAGTCGTGGAGACGCCCGTGACGACCGACCAGCCGTACCGCGCCCCGGCCGACCGGGACGCGCTCATCTCCGAATTCCTGCGCACCAGCCGGGAGATGATCGCCGCCCAGCGCGATGTGCTGCTCACCTACTTCGGCACCGCGCCCGCCGCCGCCCCCGCCGCCGCGCCCGTACCTCCGCCGCGGCCTTCCCTTCCCGTCGCCGCAGTGCCCTCGCCCGAGCCACCCGGCGAGGAGCAGGTCACCGACGTGGAACGGGTCACCCACGTGGAACGGGCCACCCACGTGGAACGGATCACCGACGTGGAACGGGTCGTCCTGGAGATCATCAGCGAGCGCACCGGCTATCCCGTCGACATGATCGAGCCCGGGCTCGACCTGGAGGCGGACCTGAGCATCGACTCCATCAAGCGCGCCGAGATAGCGGGTGAACTCGCCCGGCGCCTCGGTGTCGCGGGCGGCGCCGAGGTCCTGGACGACGCCGAGCTGGAGGAGCTGACCAAGGCGCGCACGGCCGCCGCGGTGACGGGCTGGCTGACGGCGCGGATCGGCACGCACGCGGCCGACGGGAGCGGACCGGCCGGGGGACCGGCCCGGGCGGCGGACGGAAAGCAGCAGCCCGCCGACGCGAGCCGGGAGGCCGGGACACCGGCCCCGGCGGCGGACACCGGCACCGCGGGCGTGGCCCCCCGGCGCTGCGAGCTGCGCCCCGTGTCCCTTCCCGGGCCGGACGGCGACGCCGATCCCGCCCAGGCCCTGTCCGGCCGCAGATTCCTGCTGCTGGGGGGCGGGGACGGCGACGGCGACCGTGAGGGTGACGGAGCGGGCACGGCCGCCGAGGTCGCCGCCCGGCTCACCGCGCACGGTGCCGACGCCGTACTCCTCGACCGGGACCACCTCCTCACCCCGGCCGACGGCACGGCCGACGGCGTGCTGTACCTGGGCGCGCTGCCCGGCCCGGACCTCCCGGTACTGCCGGACGCCTTCCCCGTGCTCCGGGCGGCGCTGGCCCACGGGCCGTGCCGGCTGCTCGCCGTGCGGGCCGCGGACCGCGCCGGCGCGCTGCGGGCCGCCGGTCTGGACGGTCTGTTCCGCACCGCCGCCCGCGAGTACCCGGACCTGCTCGTCCGGATCGCCGCCGTCGACGACACCGCACCGGCGGCCGTGGCCGACGCCCTGCTCGCCGAGCTGCTCGCCCCCGAAGCGGCCCCCGAACCGGCCCCCGTCGTCCTGCGTACGGCGGCCGGACTCCGCCGGGGACTCGAGCTGGTGCCCGTGCCCCTCGGTCCGCTCGGCACCACCGGCGCCGGACCCGCCGCCGACGGCGCCGCCGAGGCCGCCGCGCTCGGGCTCGACCGGGACGCCGTGGTCCTGCTGGTCGGCGGCGCCCGGGGCATCACCGCGAGGTTCGCGGCCACCCTGGCCGGCGCCTCCCGGTGCCGCGTCGAGCTGCTGGGACGTACCCCCGCGCCCACCGCACCCGAGGCCCCGCACACCGCCGCCGCCCGCACCCCCGTCGAACTGAGGGCCGCGCTCGCCGCCGCGCCGGGCACGCCCGGGCCCGCCGAGATCAACAGGGCCGCCGAACTGGTCCTGGCCCAGCGGGAGATCACCGCCACGCTCGCCGAACTCACCGCCCTCGGCAGCACGGCCCGCTACCGCTCGGTGGACTTCCGGGAGCGGGACGCCGTCCTGCGCGCGGTCAAGGAGATCCACGCCGCACACGGCCGGCTCGACGGCGTCGTCTTCGCCGCCGGGGTCATCGAGGACCGGCTGATCGCCGAGAAGACCCCCGAGTCCTTCCGACGGGTGTACGGCACCAAGGCCGCCGGCGCCGCCGCGCTGTTCGCCGCCCTGGACGACCTGCCCGTCGCACCCGCCTTCACCGTGCTGTTCGGCAGCATCGCCGCCGTCCTCGGCAACCGCGGCCAGGCCGACTACGCCGCAGCGAACGACGCCCTGGAGGCGCTCGGCGCGGACTGGGCCGCGCGTACGGGCCACCGCGCACTCACCGTCCACTGGGGCCCCTGGGCGCCCTCCGGCACGCACACCGGCATGGTCGACGCCGAACTCGGCCGCGCGTACGCCCGCCGCGGGGTGGCCCTGATCGACCCGGACGAGGGCACGGCGGCCCTCCTGCGGGAACTCGCCTGGGGAGACCCGGCGGCCCGCGCCGTCGTCCACACCGCGTCGGGCTGGTGAGATGACGGAGCGACAGATCCCCGTCGCCGTCGTCGGGATGGCCGTGCTGCTGCCCGGCGCCCCCGGTCTCGACGCCTACTGGCGCAACCTGCGCGACGGCGTCGACGCGATCGGTGACGTCCCGGCCGGCCGCTGGGACGCCGACTACTACCGACCCGGCTCGGCCGCCGGGCCGGCCGTCGCCGACCAGGTGTACTGCCGGCGTGGCGGATTCGTGGACGGCCTCGCCGAGGTGGAGGTCACCCGCTACGGCATCATGCCCTCCTCCGTCCCGGGCACCGAGCCCGACCAGCTGATCGCTCTCGACGTGGCCGCGGCCGCGCTCGCCGACGCCGGCGGCGAGGCACGGCTGCCCGCGCGGGAGCGGATCGGTGTCACCCTGGGCCGGGGCGGCTACCTCACCCCCGGCCTGGTCCGGCTCGACCAACGGGTCCGGACGGCGGGACAACTCGTGCGCACCTTGGGGGAGTTACTGCCCGAGCTGTCCACCGCCCAGCTGGACCGGGTGCGCACGGCGTTCACCGAGCGACTCGGCCCGGACCGACCCGAGTCCGCCATCGGACTCGTCCCCAACCTCGCCGCCTCCCGCATCGCCAACCGGCTCGACCTGCGCGGCCCCGCCTACACCGTGGACGCCGCCTGTGCCTCCTCCCTGGTCGCCGTGGACCAGGCGGTCACCGAACTCACCACCGGCCGCTGCGACCTCATGCTGGCCGGGGGAACGCACCACTGCCACGACATCACCCTGTGGAGCGTCTTCTCCCAACTCCGTGCCCTGTCCCCGAGCGAGCGCATCCGCCCCTTCCACCGCGACGCCGACGGCATCCTCATCGGCGAGGGCACCGGCGTCGTCGTACTGAAACGGCTCGCGGACGCCGCACGCGACGGGGACCGGATCTACGCGGTGATCCGCGGGACGGGCGTGGCCGGCGACGGCCGTACGGCGGGGCTCGTCACCCCCGACCCCGGCGGGCAGGCCCGCGCCGTGCGCCAGGCCTGGCGGGCCGCCGGCCTCGACCCCGCCGCCCCGCACTCCCTCGGCCTGCTGGAGGCCCACGGCACCGCCACCCCGGCCGGGGATGCCGCCGAACTCAGTACGCTGGCCGAGGTGTTCGGTCCGGGCGCGGACCACGGGGACCAGGAGCGCCCGGTCCTCGGCTCGGTGAAGTCGATGATCGGCCACACCATGCCGGCCGCCGGAGTGGCGGGCCTGGTCAAGGCCGCCCTCGCCCTCCACCACGGCACCCTCCTGCCCACGCTCCACTGCGACGACCCCCACCCCGCCCTCGCCGCCACCCGCTTTTGCACCCTGCAGCGCGCCCGGCCCTGGGAGACCGGCCCCCGGCAGCCGGTCCGCCGGGCCGCCGTGAACGCCTTCGGGTTCGGCGGGATCAACGCCCATGTGGTCCTGGAGGAGGCACCGGGGCCCCTCTCATCGCCCGCAGGACGCACGCGGGTGGCGGCGGGCACCCGCTCACCGGACCCGCGTCCTCCGCAGAGCGCGCTCCACGCCCGCATCGCCGAACCCGAGCGCGTCCTCCTGCTCGCGGCCGACCGCCCGGACGACCTCACCGCCCTCCTCGCCGCCGCCGACCCGGCCGTCCTCGCCGCCGGACTCGACCCCGGCCGGCCGCACCCCGGCGCCGGACCCGTCCGGCTCGGTGTCGTGGACCCGACGGCCAAGCGGCTCGCGCTGGCCCGGCGTGCGGTCGGCAAGAGCCGCGCCTGGCACGGCCGCAACGACGTGTGGTTCCGCACGGCGCCACTGCTCGGCGCGGCCGGCGGCGGCAGGCTGGCGTTCGTCTTCCCCGGCCTGGAAGGCGACTTCAGTCCGCGCACCGACGACATCGCCGCCCACTTCGGCCTGTCCCCGGTCGCCGGCACCGGCACGGCCGCCCCGGTCGGGGACGTCGGCCGGCACGGGTTCGGGGTCGTCGGCGTGGGACGGCTGCTGGACCAGGCGCTGCGCCGGATGGGCGTCGTACCGGACGCGGTCGCCGGGCACAGCGTCGGCGAGTGGACGGCCATGGTCGCCGCCGGGCTGTACGCGGCCGGCCAAGTGGACGCGTTCATGGCGGAGTTCGACCCGGACGCGGTGACCGTACCCGGGCTCGTCTTCGCCGCCGTCGGCACCTCCGCCGCCCGCGTCCGCACCGCGCTCGCGGCCGACCGGACCGGCTCCGGGATCGTGCTCTCGCACGACAACGCACCCCACCAGTCCATGGTCTGCGGACCCGGCACGGCGGTCGAGGAGTTCGTCCGGTCCTTCCGCGCCCAGGGCGTGCTCTGCCAGGTGCTGCCGTTCCGCTCCGGCTTCCACACCCCGATGCTCCGGCCCTACCTCGCCCCCATCCAGGAGGCCGCCGCCACCTTCCGGCTGCACCCGCCGACCGTGCCGGTCTGGTCCGGGACGACCGCCGCGCCCTTCCCGCAGGCCGAGGCCGCGGTGCGCGAGCTGTTCGTACGGCACCTGCTGGAACCCGTCCGCTTCCGCGAGCTGACCGAGGCGCTCTACGCCGCCGGGCACCGCGTCTTCGTCCAGACCGGCCCCGGCCGGCTCACCTCCCTGATCGACGACACCCTCGGCGACCGCGACCACCTGGCCGTCGCCGCCAACGCGCCCCGGCACGGCGGCATGGCCCAACTCCGCCGCACCGCGACGGCGTTGTGGGTGGCAGGGGCGGCCGTGGCACCGGCACTGCCCTCCGGACCGGCCGCGAAGGGGGCCGTGCGGCCGCCGGTCCGCCTCGACCTCGGCGGCGCCCTGGTCTCCCTGGACGGCCCGGACCTGGAGGCGCTGCGCGCCGAACTGCGCCCCCGGCAGCGGTCGGCGGCGCCCGCGGCGCCCGCGGTAGGCTCCGCCCCCCTCGACGACCTGGCCACGCGTTTCCCGGCCGCCGCCGAGCTGACCGCCCTCCTGCGGGACACCGCGGACACGGCGGCGCGGCTGATCGCGGCGAGCGACGGACGCCACCCCGCCTCGGCCGCCCCCGCCGTCATCTCGGCCACGCCCATCGTCTCCTCCGCCGCCTCCGTCGTCCCGTCAACGGCCCCAGCCGTCTCCTCCGCCACCCCCGTCGTCCCGTCAACCGCCCCAACCGTCTCCCCGGCCACCCCCGTCACCAGGACAACGGCCCTCACCAGCACGGAGACGGGCACGACGGCCGGGACCGCCCGCACGACCACCACCGCCCGCACGACCACGACCGTTCGCGTGTCCGCCGCGACCATGCCCCACCTCCTGGACCACTGCTTCTTCCCGCAGCGCTCCGGCTGGCCGGACCCGGAGGACCGTTGGCCGGTGGTCCCCGCCACCACGATCGTCCGGCACATGATGGACGCGGCCGAGGCGGCGGCCCCCGGACTGCGGGCGGTCGCCGTGCACGGAGCCAGGTTCGACCGCTGGCTCACCGCCGCGCCCCCGGTCGACGTACCGGTCACCGTCGCCCCGGCCCCCGGCCATCCCGACCGCGTCACCGTCACCTTCGGCCCCACGGCCCGCGCCGTCGTCGAACTGGCCCCGCACCACCCGGCCCCGCCCCCGCCCAGCGTCCTCCCGGGCCTCCCGCTCCCCGCCGAGCGGCCCCCCGAGCACACCGCGGCGCAGCTCTACCGCGACCGCTGGATGTTCCACGGACCGGCGTACCAGGGACTCACGGAGCTCACCGCGATCGGCGAGCGGCACATCCGCGGAGTGATCACCGCACCCTCCGCACCCGGGGCCCTGCTGGACAACGTGGGCCAGCTGCTCGGCTACTGGATCATGGCGACCCGCTCCGAGCGGACCGTCGTCTTCCCCGTGCAGATGCGGCACCTGCGTTTCCACGGACCGGATCCGGCCCCCGGCACCGAGGTCGGCTGCCTGGTGCGGATCACCTCGCTCACGGACACCGTCCTGGAGGCGGACGCGGAGCTCGCCGTCGGCGGCCGGGTGTGGGCCGTACTCGGAGGCTGGCAGGACCGCCGCTTCGACAACGACCCGACGACCCGTCCCGTCGAACGCTTTCCCGAGCGCCACACCCTCTCCCGGGCCATGCCCGGGGACTGGGCGCTGCTGCACGAGCGGTGGCCGGACCTCGCCTCCCGCGAGCTGATCATGCGCAACTCGCTGGGCGGCGCCGAGCGTGCCGCATACGCCGCACGCCCGCCACGCGGCCGACGGCAGTGGCTGCTGGGCCGGATCGCGGTCAAGGACGCGGTACGCCGGTGGCTGTGGCGGCACGGCGAAGGGCCCGTCTTCCCGGCGGAACTGCAGGTCCGCAACGACGAGTCGGGCCGCCCGTACGTCACCGGCGTGCACGGCCGGGCCCTGCCCCCGCTGGACGTCTCGCTCGCCCACCGGGCCGAGACGGCCGTGGCGATCGTACGGCCGCGCGGCCCGCGGCCCGGCCCCGGCATCGACATCGAGGAGGTCACCGACCGCGACCCGGCGACCCTCGCCACCGCGCTCGGCCCGGCCGAACTGCGGCTCCTGCACGCCCGGTCGGCGGACGGCACCGGCTCCGAGGCGGTGTGGTTCACCCGCTTCTGGGCCGCCAAGGAAGCCGTCGCCAAGGCGGAGGGCGCCGGATTCGGCGGCAGGCCCAGGGACTTCGCGGTGCTGGAGGCCGCCCCCGACGGCGCGCGGCTGCTGGTCTCCGGCCGCCTGGAACGCGCCTACACCGTGCACTGCGCGCCGGTGGCCAACCCGCCCGCGCTGCCGACGCGCGCCTACGTGGTGGCCTGGACGGCCGGGCCCGGCACCGACGACGGACCCCACGAACAACCAGCCGAGGAGTTGCCCCGATGAACCCCACCCAGCCGGCCCCGGCGCAGCCCACCACCGACACTGTGCTCACCGACGTCACCGGCATGCTCCGCACCGTGCTGGCCGAGTACGGCGACGACGACGTGCCGATCGGCATGGCCACCACCTTCAACCGCGACCTGGAACTGGAGAGCATCGACCTCGTCACCCTGGCCGGACTGCTGGAGGAGCGGTACGGGCAGCGGGTCAACCTCGCCGAGTTCCTCGCCGGCATGGAGTTCGACGAGATCATCGAGCTGACCGTCGGCCGGCTCGTGGAGCACGTGACGGAAAGCCTGAAGACCGCGCAGGCGGGCTGAGCGATGGCCATGGTCGACGCCGGCGGGATCCGGCTGCACGTCCAGCGCACCGGGCCCGCCGGCGACCGCACCCCGCACGCCACGGTCGTCCTGGTGCACGGGCTGCTCACCGACAGCCTGGCCAGCTACTACTTCACCGTCGCGCCCGCCTTCGCCGCGGCCGGACTCGACGTGGTCATGTACGACCTGCGCGGACACGGCCGCAGCGAACGCCCGCCGCGCGGCTACACCCTGGACCACAACATCGACGACCTCACGGCGCTCCTCGCCCGCCTGGACGTCACCGGCCCCGTCCACCTCGTCGGCAACTCCTACGGCGGCACCATCGCCTTCGGCCACGCGGCCCGCCACCCCGGCCGCACGGCCAGCCTGACGCTGATCGAGTCCGAGCCCGCCACCCCCGCCTGGGCGGCGAAACTGGGCCGCATCCTGCGCCGGGTGACGGCCGAACTCGCGCACAACGAACCCGACGCGATCCGCTGGATCACCGCGCACCGCGGCCACAACACCGCCCGCCTCGCCAAGGGAGCGGCCCGGCTCGCCCGCGAGACCAGCCTCGCCCGGGACATCCCGGCGAGCCGGGTGCTGACCGAGGACGAGATCAGGGCCGTACGCTGCCCGGTCCTCGGCGTGTACGGCGGCGACTCGGACCTCGCCGACCTGGTGCCGGCGCACCGGGCGCTGCTGCCGGACTTCCGCGCCGTCGTCCTGCCGGGGCACGAGCACTCGGTCCTGGTCGAGGCGCCCGGCGCCGTCGGCCGGCACATCCTGGACCTCGTCCGTGCGGGGGCGGCCGTCCGGTGAGCGCCTTCCTCTTCGTCGTCCCGCCGCTGACCGGACACATCAACCCCGCCGTCGGCATCGCCGGCCGGCTGGCCGCGCACGGGCACCGGGTGGCCTGGGCGTGCGCCGACCCGGCACTGGTACGGCGGCTCGCCGGCCCGGACACCGTGGTGTTCCGGTGCGCGGGACCCGTACCGGGCGCCGGCGACGCCGTACGGCCGCCGGAGTTGCGGGGCGTCGAGGCGCTGAAGTACCTCTGGGAGGGATATCTGCTCCCGCTCGCCGACGCGATGGCACCCGGCGTCCGCGCGGCCGTCGCGGGTTTCCGCCCCGATGTGGTCGTCGCCGACCAGCAGGCCTTCGCCGGCGCCCTGGTGGCCGAGCACCTCGGACTGCCCTGGGCCACCTCCGCCACCACCTCGGCGGAGTTCACCGGAGCCTACGACGGTCTGCCCAAGGTCGCCGACTGGCTGCACCGGCGGCTGGCCGGGCTGCGCACCCGCGTCGGCGACCCGTCCGGCACCGCCGACCCGCGCTTCTCACCGCACCTGCTGCTGATCTTCAGCACACCCGGACTGATCGGCCCCCAGGCACCGTCGGCCCCGCACATCCGCTACGTCGGCCCCTCGCTCACCGGCCGCCCGGCCGGGCCCGGCTTCCCCTGGGACCGGCTGGACCCGGGCCGGGCCAAGGTCCTGGTGACCCTCGGCACGGCGAACGCCGACGCCGGCGGCCGATTCCTCACCGCGTGCCTGACCGCGCTGCGCGCCCGCGCCGACCGGGTCCAGGCGGTGATCGCCGACCCGGCCGGCACCCTCCCGGCGACACCGGACGACAAGGACGCCCTGATCCTGCCGTCCGTGCCCCAACTCCCGCTCCTGGAAAGGATGGACGCCGTCGTCTGCCACGCCGGTCACAACACCGTGTGCGAGGCCCTGTGGCACGGCGTCCCGCTCGTCGTCGCCCCCATCAGGGACGACCAGCCGGTGGTCGCGGGGCAGGTCGTGGATTCCGGAGCGGGCCTGCGGGTCAGGTTCGGCAGGGTCACCGCCGACCGGCTCGGCGAGGCACTCGACACCGTCCTGCACGACCACGCCCACCGGGCCGCCGCCGCCCGGATCCGCGCCGCGTTCCGCGCGGCGGGCGGCGCCCGGGCCGCGGCGGCCCACCTCGAACGCATGGCAGGGGAGAGCCGATGAGCGACGCCCGAGAGAAGACAGCCCGCATCGCCGCCCTGCGCGCCGCCTACCGGGCCGACCTGGACGCCGGCACCGACCGGTTCCTCGCCCCCCGGAGCACCGCCTGCCCCTGGTGCTCCTCCACCCGGCTCACCCCGCGCCTGCGCACCACCGACCTCCTCCAGCACAAGCCCGGCCGCTTCACCCTCGACCACTGCGCCGACTGCGGCCACACCTTCCAGAACCCCCGGCTCACCGACGAAGGACTGGAGTTCTACTACCGGGACTTCTACGACGGTCTCGGCGAGCAACGGATGAGCGGCACCTTCGGCGGCCGCACCGCGATGTACCGGAGCCGGGCCGAGGCGATGCTGCCGCACGACCCCGCCCCGAAGACCTGGCTGGACGTCGGCACCGGCCACGGCCACTTCTGCGAGGCCGCTCGCGCCGTTCTGCCCGGCACCGCCTTCGACGGCCTCGACTTCACCGACGGCGTCGAACTCGCCGCCCGCGAGGGCCGCGTGGACCACGCCCACCGCGGCGCCTTCCCCGACCTCGCCCCGGAACTGAGGGCCCGCTACGACGTGGTCAGCATGTTCCACTACCTGGAGCACAGCACCGACCCCGACCGTGAACTGCGCGCCGCCCACGAGGCCGTACGCCCAGGCGGCCACCTGCTCATCGAGGTACCGGACCCGGAGAGCCGTTACGCCCGCCTCCTCGGCCGCTGGTGGCTGCCCTGGCTGCAGCCGCAGCACCTGCACCTCATGCCGGTCGCCAACCTGCGGAGGCGGCTCACCGAGCGGGGCTTCACCGTGGTCGCCGAGCAGCACGCCGAACCGCACGATCCGGTCGACCTGCTCGCCGCCGTCTGGCTGGCCCTGGACCACACCGCCCCGCGCGAGGACGCACCCTGGCTGTCCGAGCGCCCCGGCCCCCTCGCACGCGCCGCACGCACCGCACTCCTCCTCGCCGGAGTGCCCGCACTGCTCGCGGCGACGGCACTGGACCGATGGGCGGTACGGCCGGTGTCCCACCGCCTCGGCCTCGCCAACGCCTACCGCCTGGTGGCCCGCCGGGAATGACCGTCCGGCCCCTCACAGCACCTTCGCGCGGATCAGTGCCGACAGCACCAGCGCGCCCGGCAGCAACGGCACCCAGTCGGTCAGCACCCGGTAGCCGATCACCGTGGCGGTGGCCACCGCCGGGGAGGCGCCGAACGTGACCAGCGTCCACACCAGCGCGGCGTCCACCGCCAGCCCGCCCGGCGCCGGGACCGCCCCGACGGCCGTGCCCGCCGCGAGCTGGGCGAGCACCACCTGCTCCCACGGCACCCCCAGCCCGAGCGACGCCCCGACGCACACGAGCGTGCCCGCCTGCACCAGCGGCATCGCGAGCGCGCCGCCCCACAGGGCGCACACCCGGCGGGGCCGCGTGTGCACCTCCCGCACGTCGGCCAGGGCGGCGCGGACCAGCCCGGTCACCGGCCGCCTGAGCGGCCGTACGACCGTCAGCAGCACCCCCGCCACCGCGGCGGACCCGCAGGCGACGGCGCCGACCGACACCAGCAGCCTCCCGTCCGGGACCAGCTCGCCCAGCCGCCGCCAGGCCGGTGACACCGCGAGGAACACCAGCAGTACGAGCGTCTTCGCGCCGGACTTCGCCAGCGAGTACAGCCCGATCGACGCGGCGGCCCGGGCCGGCGGTACCCCCTGCGCCCGCAGGAAGCGCAGGGTCACGGCGTGCGCGCCGAGCCCACCGGGCAGCACGTGGTTGGCGGCGCCGGCGGCGAACTGCGAGGCCAGCAGCGACCCCGCCGGCAACCGGTCCGGCACGGCGCCCTGCCGGACACAGGAGGCCGCCACCCAGTTCAGACAGGTGAAGCCGATCCCGGCCGGCAACCACACCGGATCGGCCGCGGCCAGCCGTCGGACCCCCTCGTACACGACGGACCGGTGGGCCGTCGCCCAGCCGCCGGCGAGCAGCAGCGGAGCCAGGCAGAGGACCAGCCGTACGCTCCGGGCCCTTATGAGCGAGACCGGGCGGGCCGGGGCCTGGGGCCCGGGACACGAGGTGAGCGCCGGGGCCGGGGACAGCGACGGGGAGCGGGACGGCGACGGGGAGCGGGACGGCGACGGGGGCGGCGGGGCAGGTGGGGACACGGGGACGTCGTCCTTCCGCAGCGGGCCCCGCGGCGGGGACCTGGGGGAAGCGAGCGGGCGGAACCGCGGGGAGCCTTCCCCTCCCGTGTGACACCGGGATGTCCGAAAACCCAAGGGACGAGGGCGGGACGGTGCCGCCGGGCGGGTGCGCGCAGGCCGCCGTTCACCGCCGACCAGGTAGCCTTCCCTTGGGACGCGCTTTACATGCGACGACCCGCAGGGCAAGGACGGCGACAGGGGAGGACCGACGGTGCACGTCCAGGAATGGCTCGACACGGTGCCGGCGGCCGCTGTCTACGCCGTGGTGGCCCTGGTGATCGGTCTGGAGAGCCTGGGCATCCCGCTTCCCGGCGAGATCATCCTGGTCTCGGCGGCGCTGATGTCCTCCCAGCACTCGGGCATCAACCCGGTCGTCCTCGGCGCGTGCGCGACCGCCGGCGCCGTGATCGGCGACTCCATCGGCTACGCGATCGGCCGCAAGGGCGGACGCCCGCTGCTGGCGTGGCTCGGCAGGAAGTTCCCGAAGCACTTCAGCGCTGGGCATGTGGCCACCGCCGAGGGGTCCTTCGAGAAGTGGGGCATGTGGGCCGTCTTCTTCGGCCGTTTCGTCGCCCTCCTGCGCATCTTCGCCGGCCCCCTCGCGGGCGTCCTGCACATGCCGTACTGGAAGTTCCTGATCGCCAACGTCCTCGGCGGCATCTGCTGGGCGGGCGGTACGACGGCCGTCATCTACTACGTGGGCGTCGTCGCCGAGGGCTGGCTGAAGAAGTTCTCGTACCTGGGCCTGGTGGTGGCCGTGCTGATCGGCCTGGCCTCCCTGCTGATCATCAAGCGCAAGGCGAAGAAGGCCCAGCGGCAGGACCGCGAGGCTGAATTCGTGAGCGCCGGGGAGTAGAACGGGCGCCGAGGGGCCTACTCGTGCACCTCGCGATGGGCCTTGGCCAGGTCCGCGTACAGGGTGCCGTTGAGGGTCACCCCCTGCCTCTCCTCCTCACTCAGCTCCCGCCGCACCTTCGCCGGCACCCCCGCCACCAGCGACCCCGGCGGCACCACCATCCCCTGCGGTACCAGAGCCTGCGCGGCGACCAGCGACCCGGCCCCGATCACGGCCCCGTTCAGCACGGTGGCCCCCATCCCGATCAGGCAGTCGTCCTCCACGGTCGCCCCGTGCACGACGGCGTTGTGCCCGATGGACACCCGCTCGCCCACGCGCACGGGGAACCCGGGGTCCGCGTGCAGCGTCACGTTGTCCTGCACGTTCGCCTGAGCACCCACGGTGATCTTCTCGACGTCCCCGCGGACCACCGCGCCGTACCAGACGCTCGTCCCCGCCTCCAGCGTGACATCGCCGATCACGGAGGCCGTGGGCGCCACGAACGCCTCCGGATCGATCCGCGGCTCCCTGCCACCGATACCCACGATCAGCGCCTGCTGCGTCATCACCGTCTCCTCGCATCCGTACGTACCCGCACGGTACGACACGGCGTGGGGCAAAGATCACAGCAGCCCGCCCTCTCGCCGAAGGCAACCGCTGAGTAACGTGAGCCCGTGCCGAAGCGCAAGAACACGTTCTCATCCTGGCGTCGCAGCCTCGCCCAGCGTGCCGTCCACAAGGTCTGGGAGTGGGCCCGGCGCACCGGCTCCGTGACGGCCGAGCATCCGGCGGGGCTCCGCTTCGGGTCGATCGGCGAGGCCACCCGCCTCGCCTTCCCGCTCGGCACGGTCTTCGGCGAACCCTGGATCCACCTGGGCTCCTACTGCATCGTCGGCGAGCAGGTCACCCTCACCGCGGGCCTGATGCCCGACCTGGATCTCGGCCCGGACCCGATCCTGCGCATCGGCGACGGCGTGGTCCTCGGCCGGGGCAGCCATGTCATCGCCGACACGACGGTCACCATCGGCAGCGACTGCTACTTCGGGCCGTACGTCTACGTCACCTCCACCAACCACTCCTACGACGACCCGCACCAGCCCATCGGCAAGCAGTGGCCCCGGATGGAGCCGGTCGAGATCGGCCCGGGCTGCTGGATCGGCACCGGCGCGGTGATCCTGCCGGGCGCGCGGATCGGCCGGAACGTGGTCGTGGCGGCCGGCGCGGTGGTCCGCGGCACGGTGCCCGACCACGCCGTGGTGGCCGGGGCGCCGGCCCGGGTCGTCCGGCGCTGGACGCCCGACGACGGCTGGCAGCCGCCGCTGCGGACCCCGGCCCCGGTCCCGATCCCGGAGGGGATGACACCGGGGCAGCTGCGGGCGCTGGCCGACCTGGACGACGACGGGATCGCCCGGCTCGCGGAACTCGAGACCGAGGGCTGACTCAGCCGGTCGCCAGCAGCAGGGTGCCCACCAGGGCCAGTCCCGCCCCCGCCGCCTGGATCGCGCGCAGCCGCTCGCTGAGGAAGCCACGCGCGGCCAGCGCGGTCACCACCGGGTACAGCGAGGCGAGGACGGCGGCCACGGTGACCGGGCCGAGCCGGGCGGCGACCGCGTAGGTGCCGTTGGCCGCCACGTCGGCCAGCCCGACGAAGGCCAGCGCGGGCAGCGAGGCCCAGGGGAAGCCGCCCTCCGGCAGGGCGGTCCCGCCCCGCCGGAGGGCGGCGGCGAGCGCGGCCCCGCCCACCGCGACGTTGGTCAGCCGCTGCACGAACAGCGCGAGGAACAGGCCGGTGACATTGGTGGAGGCCTCGGTGATCAGCGCGAACACCGTGCCGAAGCCGAGCGCGGCGACCAGGGTGAGCAGGATCGTGCGGCGCTGCACGGCCGCGCCCCGCAGCTGCGGACCGCCCGCGAGCACGATGCCGCTGACGGCGACCGCGATGCCGGCGACCTGGAGCAGCCCCGGGCGTTCGCCGAGGACCAGACCGACGCCGACGGGCACGGCCACGCTGAGCGTGGCGAGCGGCGAGACGACCCCCATCGGGCCCAGCGCGAGCGCCTTGTAGAAGGAGAGCAGCGCCACCGGACCGACCAGGCCCGCGGCGAACGCGAACCACAGCCGCGGCCCGGCCTCGCTCCAGCCGCCCGTGCCGGCCACGATCGCGCCCAGTACGACCGCCGCGATGCCCTGCGAGACGACCACGACCGTCAGCGCGGGCGTCCGTCGCGTCAGCAGCCCGCCACCGAAGTCGGCCAGTCCCCACAGCAGACTGGTGGTGAGGGCGAAGAAGGCGGTCACGATGCCTCGCAGTACAGTTCGTTGGACAAGCGGGTGTATCTCACCGTAGTTCAGCTCATTGAACTACGTCATCCATAATATTGAATCATCCCGAATATTGGACGGCACGTGTCGGATCTCGAACTCCTGACCCAGTCCCTGGCGCGCAACGTCAGGCACTGGCGCTCCGTGCGGGGCTTCACCCTGGACGTGCTCGCCGCCCGGGCCGGTGTCAGCCGCGGGATGCTCATCCAGATCGAGCAGGCGCGTACCAACCCGAGCATCGGTACGGTCGTCAAGATCGGCGACGCTCTCGGGATCAGCGTCACCACCCTGCTGGACTACGAGCGCGGCCCGAAGGTGCGGATCGTCCCCGCCGAGCGGGCCGTACGGCTGTGGCACACCGAGGCGGGCAGCTACAACCGCCTGCTCGCCGGCACGGAGGCGCCCGGCCCGCTGGAGATCTGGGACTGGCGGCTGATGCCCGGCGAGAACAGCCCATCCGAGCCGCACCCCGCCGGCACCGTGGAACTGGTCCACGTCACCGCGGGCGAGCTGACCCTCACCGTGGACGGCGAGGAGTACCTCGTCCCGGCCGGCGCGAGCGCCTCCTTCGAGGCCCACCTCCCGCATGTCTACGGCAACCGGGGCGAGGTCCCGATGGAGATGATGATGGCCGTGTCGGTGCCGCCCGTGCAGTGAGCCGCGGGTACGGCGGCGGGGCGCCCCTTGTTGGCGTGCGGTCATGCACGCACCCATCGGAGACTTCGACACCGCGACGCCCGCGCCGGACTGCCTGCACGAACTGACCGCCCCGGTCGCCGATGCCGTACTACGGCCGCGACCTGCTGGAGAAGTCGGCGAACTGCGTGGTGGTCGCGGGCAGGCGGGGCGGGGAGACCACGCCGGCCGCCTGCGTGGTGCTCTCCACCACCCGGGTCGACGTCAACGGTGTGGTGCGCCGCCGGCTCGGCTCCCGGAAGGCGTCCTTCGCCTCGATGGAGACGGCGACCGGCGAGACCGGCATGGAGTACGGCGGCATCACCCCGCTCGGACTCCCCACGGGCTGGCCCGTGCTGGTGGACTCGGCCGTCGTCGACCTGCCGTACGTCCTGGTCGGCAGCGGCCGCCGCCGCGGCAAGCTGCTGGTACCGGGCAAGGCGCTCGCGCAACTGCCGGGCGCCGTGGTGCCGGAGGACCTCGGATCCGCCACGTGCACCGGGCGATTCCGGCACTTGCGCCGGCCGATTCCGGCACTTGCGCCGGCCGATTCCGGCACTTGCGCCGGCCGATTCCGCCCTCTACACCGGCAGATGATGGGCCAGCGCCAGGTGCGGGTCCGCCTCGCCCGGGGCCGGCGCCGGGTCGGCGTGGACGAGGGCCGCCGTCAGCCTCGGTACGGCGTGCAGCAGGGCGTGTTCGGCCTCGACGGCGATCGCGTGCGCCTGCCGCACCGTGGCCTCCCCGTCCACCACCACCGCCAGCTCGGCCCGCAGCCGGTGCCCGATCCAGCGCAGCCGCAGCTCACCCACCGCCCGCACCCCCGGCACCGCCCGCACCGCGCGCTCGGCCAGGTCCACCAGCGCCGGGTCGACGGCGTCGAGCATCCGCCGGAACACCTCGCGCGCCGCGTCGCGCAGCACCAGGACGATGGCGGCCGTGATCGCCAACCCGACGACCGGGTCGGCGAGTTGCCAGCCCAGGGCCGACCCGCCGGCGCCCACCAGCACGGCCAGCGAGGTGAACCCGTCGGTGCGGGCGTGCAGCCCGTCGGCGACCAGCGCCGCCGAGCCGATCTCCCGGCCGACCCGGATCCGGTACCGCGCCACCCACTCGTTCCCCGCGAACCCCACCAGCGCCGCCACCGCGACCACCGGGAGGTGGCCGACCGGGCGCGGGTCGAGCAGCCGCCCGACGGCGGCCCACGCGGCGAAGGCCGCCGACGCGGCGATGGTCAGCACGATCACCAGACCCGCGAGATCCTCGGCCCGGCCGTAGCCGTAGGTGAACCGGCGGTTCGCCGCCCGCCGCCCGAGCACGAAGGCGATGCCGAGCGGTACGGCGGTCAGCGCGTCGGCGGCGTTGTGCACCGTGTCCCCGAGCAGTGCCACCGACCCGGAGACGGCCACCACGCCGGCCTGCGTCAGCGCGGTCGCTCCGAGCGCGGCCAGCGACACCCACAGCGCCCGCATCCCGCGCGCCGACGACTCCAGTGCGGGGTCCAGCTTGTCGGCGGTCTCGTGGGAGTGCGGAGTGAGGAGATGGGCGAGGCGGTGGCGCGGGCCGGGGGAGGCGTGGGGGCGGCCGTCCCCACGCCCGTCCCCACGCCCGTCCCCGTCCCCGAGGCCGTGCCCGTGCCGGTGCCCGTGGCCGTGTCCGTGCCCGTGGCCATGGTCGTGGCTGTGGCCGTGGGACCCGTGGTGGTGCTCGTGCGGTCCGTGGTCATGGCCGTGCGGCTCCTGGCCGTCGGGCGCGTGGCCGTGGGGTGCGTGGCCGTGGGGTGCGTGGTCGTGGTGCGGGGTGCTCACGTCGGTCCCCTTCCGGTGTGCGGGAGTGGACGCGCGGCGCCCACGGAGCCATTATGTGCGTATGAGCGCACGCATGCACCTATCACCTGCGCATCATGCGCACCCGCGCAGCCCCGGCGAGCGCCAATTCGCGCTCGCCGCCGAACTGCTGTCCCTGCTCGGCGACCGCACCCGGCTCACCCTGCTACACGCCCTGACGGCGGGGGAGGCCGACGTCACGACGCTCACCGGGACGTGCGGCGCGGCCCGGCCCGCGGTGAGCCAGCATCTGGCCCGGCTGCGGCTCGCGGGCCTGGTGCGGACCCGCAAGGAAGGCCGCCGGGTGATCTACTCGCTTCCGCACGGGCATGTGCGCCGGCTGGTCGACGAGGCGCTGAAGACGGCCGACCACCGGCTCACCGACGACGACCGCTGATCAGAACGCCGCGGCCGTGCCCAGGTACTGCTCGGCGAAGGCCGCCGCGGCGGCGGGCGAGGTGAACAGCCGGCGCACCCGGGCCAGCGTGGTGCCCGCGTGGAACGGGTCGCCCGACGCGAGGCCGTGGTAGATGTCCGACAGCCACTGCGAGAACTCCTGGTAGTCCCACACCCGGCGCAGACACGCCTGCGAGTAGCCGTCCAGGCCTCTGCCGTCGCCCCGCGTGACGTACGCCGCGAGCGCGTCGCCGAGGAGGAAGGCGTCGTGCAGGGCGAGGTTCATGCCCTTCGCGGCGATGGGCGCGACCAGGTGACCGGCGTCCCCGGCCAGGAACAGCCGCCCGTGGGCCAGGGGTTCGACGACGTAGTGGTGCATGTCCAGGACGCGCTTCTCCAGCAGCCGTCCCTCGGTGAGCGGGGGCGCTCCGGCCGCGCCGAGCCGCTCGCGCAGCTCGGTCCAGACCCGGTCGTGCGGCCAGTTCTCCGGATCGTCGCCGGGCGGGCACTGGAGGTAGAACCGGGTCACCTCGGGGCCGCGGGGCATCTCCCCGGCGAAACCGCGCGGGTGGACGCCGAACATCGCAGTCCGTCGACGGCGGGACCTCCGCGAGCAGCGCCAGCCAGCCGATGCCGTCGTCCTGCCGGGCGATCCGCGCCCGCTCCGCGGGTATCGCGTCCCGCGTCACCCCGCGCGCGCCGTCGCAGCCCGCGACGAAGTCGCAGCGCAGCAGCCGCCGTTCGCCCGTCTCGGGGCACCGGTACGACACCGCCGGCCGGCCGGAGTCCAGGTCGTGCAGCGTGACGTCGCGCACGCCGAAGCGGATGTCCCCGCCGCGCACGTCGGCGTACTCCCGTACCAGGTCCGTCACCAGCAGCGGCTGCGGATAGACGTAGTGGTGGCTGCCGGTCAGGTCGGCGTAGGGGAAGCGGTGCCGCTCGCCGTCGAAGCGGAACTCGCAGGCGCTGTGCGACCCGGCGCGCTCCGGGAGCCGTTCGGACAGTCCGCGCCGGCCGAGTTCACGCACCGCCCATTCCTCGATGACACCGGCCCTCGGCCGGGTCTCGATGAACTGCCTGCTCTCGGTCTCCAGGACCACGCAGTCGACGGAGGCGGCGCGCAGGATGTTGCCGACGGTGAGCCCGGCGGGCCCGGCGCCCACGACGACGACCGTACGGCGTTCCTCGGGCGCGGAGCCGGGGTGGGGGGAAGGAAAGATCATCCCCGCATTATGACGGTGTCCCGTCAGCCGGGTTCGGCCGACGGGACACCGTCACGGGAGCGGGGTGGTCAGTGCGCCGGAGCGTCGGTGACCACGACCTCCTCGATGTCGCGCTCGATCTGCTCGGGCTTCGAGGCGACCGCCTTGGCCCAGTAGTAGATGCCGAGGGAGAACACCGCGACGACCAAGATGTCCCACCACAGGGGCAGGTCACCGGTACCGCCGAAGGTGCTCAGGTAGGACATCACGCCGATGCCCGCCAGGTACGGGAGCAGCCACTGGGCGGCCTTGAAGTCCAGGCGCGGCGCGTTGGGCAGGTTCTTGCGGATCGCGTACCAGGCGTAGGAGCCGAGGAGCACGTAGCCGATCAGGATCGCGAAGCCCAGGCGCCACAGGGTGTCCCAGCCGGACCAGAAGATGATCAGGTTGGCGACCACGAAGGACAGCGGGGAGATGACCTTGCCGAAGGGCAGCTTCCACGGACGCTCGTGGTCCGGCAGCCGGTCGGCGAAGACGCCGTAGGCCAGCGGGGCACCCGCGTACATCAGCACGCTCGCCGAGGTGATGAAGCTGACCAGCGTCTGCCAGCTCGGGAACGGCAGGAAGCAGACGATGCCGGTCACGAACGAGATCGCGAGACCGAACCACGGCACACCGCGCGCGTCCGTCTTGGCGAAGACCTTCGGCGCGTAGCCGTTCTTGGCCAGGCCGTAGGAGATGCGGGAGGTGGCGGTGGTGTAGATCAGGCCGGTGCCGCCGGGGGAGATGATCGCGTCGGCGTAGAGCACCCAGGCCAGCCAGCCCAGGCCGACCAGCGAGGCGAGACCCGCCCAGGGGCCGCTGATGCCGGCGTAGGCCAGGTTCGCCCAGCCCTTCGCGAAGGAGGCGTGCGGCAGGGCGCCGATGAACACGATCTGCAGCAGCAGGTAGATCACGGCGCCGATGGCGACGGAGCCGAGCGTGGCGCGCGGCAGGTCACGCTTCGGGTTGCGGCTCTCGCCGGCCAGCTGGATCGCCTGCTCGAAGCCGAGCAGCGCGAAGATGATGCCGCTGGAGCTGATCGCGGTGAGGACACCCTTGGCGCCGAACGGCGCGAAGCCCTCGGAGGTGAAGTTGCCCGGGTGGAAGTTGCCGATCGCGATGATGAAGATCGCCGCGAGCGGGACGGCGATCTTCCACCAGGTGGCGGCGCTGTTGGTGTGCGCGAGGATGCGGACACCGAGGAAGTTGACCGCGACGAACACGGCCATCAGGAGCACGGCGACGATGATGCCGCTGGTGGTGAGCGTGCCGTTGGTGTTCTGCAGGCCGTCGGCGAAGTGCCAGTGCTTGGCGTAGCCGATCATGGCCTCGACCTCGATCGGGGCCACCGTCGCCGCCTGCAGCCAGGAGAACCAGCCGAAGGACATGCCGGCCAGGCCGCCGAAGGCGTAGTGCGGGTAGCGCGCGGTACCGCCCGCCACCGGGAACATACCGCCGAGTTCGGCGTGCACCAGGGCGAGCAGCACGATGGCCACCGCACCGATCACCCACGAGATGATCGCTGCGGGGCCGGCCGCCACGACCGCCTTCTCGGCACCGAAGAGCCAGCCGGAGCCGATGATGGAGCCCACGGAGGCCCACATCAGACCGATCAGTCCGACGTCGCGGCGCAGACCCCCGGTGTCGCTTGTGGCTACCGGTGGAGCCTGGTCGACTTTCGCCATGTGAAGTGGCCTCTCAGATCTATACGCAGTCTTAACGAGCAAGGAGGCCACAGGCTAGGGACGCTTTCCGACTCAGCAAAAGAGTGTTAACCAAATTTTGACCCGGGATCTTAGCTGTCTTGGGCGCACCCTCAGTCACCGTCTTGTCACAGGTCAGACCCACAACCGAATGTCAATATTCAGCGGGCAATTGTGAGTAGAAGGAGAGATTCGCTAGTTCAGCAGGGGAATTTCGATGGCCGGGCAACGATCCATGACCATGTCCAGGCCCGCCTCCCGGGTCCGCGTGAAGGCGGCCCGGTCCACGACGCCGAGCTGGAACCACACGGCCCGTGCGCCCTTCGCCACCGCCTCGTCCGCCACCGCTCCGGCCAGCTCGCTGTTGACGAAGACGTCGACCACGTCCACGTCGAAGGGGATGTCCGCGAGGGAGGCGTAGCCCTGCTCGCCGTGGACCGGCTCCGCCTTCGGGTGCACGGGCACGATCCGCTTGCCGAACCGCTGCAGCACGCGCGCCACGCCGTACGCGGCCCGCCCCTGGTTGGCGGACAGGCCGACCACCGCCCAGGTGTCACCCGTCTCGGTCAGAATCCTGCGGATCGTCGCTTCGTCGCCGTACACGGCTGCCTCCTGGGGCTTGGGGAGCTGTTCGTCGGGGCAACGCCACCCCGATGGGTGCGGATTCCCGCCCCGTACCCCGCCACCCTGTCCGGAATCGGCGCAAGGTGCCTGCGTACGGCCGTCCGCCCGCCTACGCTCGCCCCGTGCTGCGCATCCTCGACGCCCGAACCGGTGAGCCCGCCGCCGCCGCGCCCGCCCGCCGCGGTCTGACCCGCATCGAGGCGTACGCCTCCGGCCTCGACCCGACGGCCCTGCGGGTGCTGCTCACCGCGGATCTCCTGGTCCGCGCCCTGGAAATGGCCGGCACCCCGGTCTGGACGACCCTGTCCGCACCCTGCGACCGGCCCGAGCTGCACACGGCCGCCACGACCCTGTCGATCCGCCCCTTCGAGGACGCCCGGGGCCTCGCGTCGGGGCTGGGGGAGGCTCAAGCCATCCATGTCGTGGCGCGGCCGCGCGCGAACGGCGCCGGCGCGGATCGCGAGCGCGGCGGAGCCGTGCCCGGTGGGGGACCGGTCGTGTACGTGGCGCCAGTGGTGTGGGAGGAGACACGGGCACGAGAAGAGGGGGCCGAGGGGGCCGAGGGGACGGAAGGGGCCGAGAGGGCGAGGCCCGACGCGGAGCCGGCCGGGGACGCGCGTGACGGCGACGACGCCCCGGCCCGCGACGTGAGCTCCGCCGGGGTTTCCGCGGCCCCCGCGCGCGAAGGCGCGCCGAGCGCCCGACCGCCGCTCTCCGGTCTCCTCTCCGACCCCGCCGCCCTCCGGCTGGCCCTGCTCTCGGTGCCCCGGAGCGAGGCCGTGCGGCTGGACGGCGCGGTCCTCGGCGAAGCCGCCCGGCAGCTCGCCCACTGGCGGCGGGCCGTGGCCGGATGGGCCCGGCAGCCCTCGCGGCCGGTGCCCGAGGAGGTGCGGGGGCGGCTGCGGGCCGCCTGGGAGGACGATCTCGACCTGCCCGCGGTGCTGGAGGTGCTGCGGGCCGTGGAGCGCGCCCCGGACCTGCCCGACGGCGCCCGCTTCGAGACGTACGCCTACGCCGACCGGCTGCTCGCCCTGGACCTCGCCCGCGACCTCGGGACCCTCGGGTGATCGCGCGGGCGGGCGCCGGCCCGCTGCGCCGTCTGGTGGTGCTGCGGCACGCCAAATCCGCCTGGCCGGAGGGGGTCGAGGACCACCGCAGACCCCTCGCACCGCGCGGCCTCAAGGACGCACCCGCCGCCGGACGCGCCCTCGCCGAGGCCGACTCCCTGCCCGACCTCGCCCTGTGCTCCACCGCCGTGCGCGCCCGCCAGACCTGGCAGCTGGCCTCCGCCGAGTGGGGCACCCCGCCCTCGGTGCGCTACGACCACCGGCTGTACGCGGCCGGCGTGCCGGCCCTGCTGGAGGTCGTGCGCGAGACGCCGCCCGAGGTCGAGACGCTGCTGCTGGTCGGGCACAACCCGGGGCTGGAGGAGCTGGTCCTGGAGCTGGCCGGGGACGGCCTGGACGACACGCTGGACCGGGTGCGCACCAAGTTCCCGACGTCCGCCCTCGCCGTCCTCACCTGGCGCGGCACCGGCTGGCCGGCCCTCGCCCCGGGCGTGGCGCTGCTGACGTCGTTCACGGTGCCGCGCGGGCGGAAGAAGTGAGGGGGGAAGCGGCGTCCACGCGCGCGTGAAGGGCGTCACCGCCCAGCGCATAGGGTGGCGGGATGCAGGACGAGTACCGCACAGTCGCCCGCGCGGGCGTGCACGAGACCGAGATCAACCGCTCCCGCTTCCTGTGCGCCCTCGCCCCGGCGGCCACCGAGCAGGAGGCGCAGGACTTCGTCGCCGCCGTCCGCAAGGAGCACGCCGACGCCACCCACAACTGCTGGGCGTACGTCATCGGCGCCGACGCCTCGGTGCAGAAGGCGAGCGACGACGGCGAACCGGGCGGCACCGCCGGCGTCCCGATGCTCCAGATGCTGCTGCGCCGTGACATGCGGTACGTCGTCGCCGTCGTCACGCGCTACTACGGCGGGGTCAAGCTGGGGGCCGGGGGGCTCATCCGCGCCTACGGCGGTGCCGTCGGCGAGGCGCTGGACACGCTCGGCACGCTCACCCGGCGCCGGTTCCGGCTGGCCACGGTGACCGTCGACCACCAGCGCGCGGGCAAGGTCCAGAACGACCTGCGGTCCACCGGGCGTGAGGTGCGGGACGTGCGCTACGGCGAGGCCGTCACCCTCGAGATCGCTCTGCCGGACGCGGACGTGGACGCCTTCCGCGCCTGGCTCGCCGATGTGACGGCGGGCACGGCGGGCTTCGAACTGGGCGGCGAAGCCTACGGAGATGCGTGACATTCGCCCTGAATCAGGCATAACGGGCGTGCGGTCCACCGGTCATGACGGGCTGATACGGGAGTAACCGCCCGTGATGTCAGACCCGGCCGTTAGTCTCGGGGATCATGAGACTCCTGCACACGTCCGACTGGCACCTCGGCCGGGCCTTCCACCGGGTGAACATGCTCGGGGCCCAGGCCGGGTTCATCGGTCACCTCGTCACCACCGTGCGCGAGCACGCGGTGGACGCGGTGGTCGTGTCCGGTGACGTGTACGACCGCGCGGTGCCCCCGCTCGCCGCGGTGGAGCTCTTCGACGACGCCCTGCACCGCCTCGCGGACCTCGGCGTGCCCACGGTGATGATCTCCGGCAACCACGACTCGGCCCGCCGCCTCGGCGTCGGCGCCGGACTCATCGACCGCGCGGGCATACACCTGCGCACGGAGCCCTCCGCGGTCGGGACCCCGGTCGTGCTGGCGGACGCCCACGGCGATGTCGCCTTCTACGGCCTGCCATACCTCGAACCGGCCCTGGTGAAGGACGAGTTCGCGGTGGACAGGGCCGGTCACGAGGCCGTGCTGGGCGCCGCCATGGACCGCGTCCGCGCCGACCTCGCCACGCGCGCGCCGGGCACCCGTTCCGTCGTCCTCGCCCACGCCTTCGTCACCGGAGGCGAGGCCAGCGACAGCGAGCGGGACATCACCGTCGGCGGGGTCGCCGCCGTACCGGCCGGGATCTTCGACGGCGTCGACTACGTGGCGCTCGGGCACCTGCACGGCTGCCAGACCCTCACCGAGCGCGTGCGCTACTCCGGCTCCCCGCTCGCCTACTCCTTCTCCGAGGCCGGCCACCGCAAGAGCATGTGGCTGGTCGACCTCGATGCCGGCGGCACGGTCACCGCCGAGCGCCTCGACTGCCCGGTGCCGCGTCCGCTGGCCCGCCTGCGCGGCACCCTGGACGGCCTCCTCGCCGACCCGGAGCTGACGCGCCACGAGGACGCCTGGGTCGAGGCCACCCTCACCGACGCGGTCCGCCCCGCCGACCCGATGGCCCGGCTCGCCGAGCGCTTCCCGCACACCCTCAGCCTGGTCTTCGCCCCCGAGCGGGCCCCGGACGACCCCCAGGTGTCCTACGCCCGGCGCCTCGCGGGCCGCAGCGACCGGCAGATCGCGCAGGACTTCGTCGCCCACGTGCGCGGCGCCGGCCCCGACGA
This sequence comes from Streptomyces sp. NPDC051133, assembly GCF_040682635.1. Classification (NCBI taxonomy): domain Bacteria; kingdom Bacillati; phylum Actinomycetota; class Actinomycetes; order Kitasatosporales; family Streptomycetaceae; genus Streptomyces; species Streptomyces sp. NPDC051133. The sequence goes on along the minus strand of NZ_JBFBBK010000002.1, from coordinate 283,300 downwards.
GCAGGAGGCGGCCGTGCTCCGCGAGGCCTTCGACGCCGTCCGCGCCGACGCCGCCGTACGGGAGGTGGCGCGATGAGGCTCCACCGGCTCGACATCACCGCCTTCGGGCCGTTCGGCGGCTCGCAGAGCGTCGACTTCGACGCCCTGTCCACCGCCGGGCTGTTCCTGCTGCACGGCCCCACCGGCGCCGGCAAGACCTCCGTCCTGGACGCCGTCTGCTACGCCCTCTACGGCGCGGTCCCCGGCGCCCGCCAGAGCGGTCAGGGCATGACCCTGCGCAGCGACCACGCCGAGCCCCGCACCCGCACCGAGGTCCGTCTCGACCTCACCGTCGCCGGACGGCGGCTGGAGATCACCCGGCAGCCGCCGTGGGAGCGGCCCAAGCTGCGCGGCAAGGGCACGACGGTCGACAAGGCCCAGACCTGGCTGCGCGAGTACGACAGCGCGGCCGGCTCCTGGAAGGACCGCAGCCGCTCCCACCAGGAGGTCGGCGAGGAGATCACCCAGCTGCTCGGCATGAGCCGTGAGCAGTTCTGCCAGGTCGTGCTGCTGCCCCAGGGAGACTTCGCCCGCTTCCTGCGCGCCGACGCCGAGGCCCGCGGCCGGCTGCTGGGCCGCCTCTTCGACACCCAGCGCTTCGCCGACGTCGAGAAGCGGCTCGCCGAGCGCAGGCGCGGCACCGAGGCACGCGTGCGCGAGGGGGACGCGGCGCTGCTCGCCGACGCCCACCGCATGCAGCAGGAGGCCGGCGCCGCCATGGAGCTGCCCGAGCTGGCCCCCGGTGACCCGGGCCTGGCCGAGGCCGTCCTCGGCGCCGCCGCCGTCGCCCGCAGCACCGTCCGCGAGCGCCTCACCGTCGCCCACTGCCGCCTGGCCGCCGCCGAGTCCGCCCGCACGGCCGCCCGGCGCGCCCTGGAGGACGCGCGTGAACTGGCGCGACTGCAGGGCAGGTTCGCTCAGGCGCGGCAGCGCGCCGAACGCCTGCAGGAGCGGGCCGGCGCGTACCGCGAGGCCCAGCAGCGCATGGAGCGGTCCCGGAAGGCGGAGGCCGTCGCCCCCGCGTTGGAACTGCGCGAGGACGCAGAGGAGGAACACTGCAGGGCCGCCCGCGCCGAGGCGCACGCCCGCGCGACGCTCCCCGCCGCCCACGCCGACGCCGACGCCACCGGACTCGCCTCCGCCGCCCGCCGGGCCGCCGAGGAACTGGGCGGCCTGGACTCCGCCCGGCGCGCCGAGCAGCGGCTCGCCGCCCTCGACGAGGAGCGGGCAGGGCTGGACCGGCAGGAGCGCGCAGACGAGGACGTGCTGCGCGAGGCCGACGCCTGGCTCGACGGCTGGGACACCACCCGCGCGGCGCTGCAGACCCGCGTCGACTCCGCCCAGGAGGCCGCGACCCGCGCCGAACAGCTCGCCGTCCAGCGGGACCCGATGCACCGGCGGCTCGGCGCCGCCCGTACCCGGGACGCGCTCGCCGCCGACCTGGACGAGGCGCGGCAGCGCACCCGTGCCTCCGAACAGCGCGCCCTCGACGCCCGCGCCCACTGGCTCGACCTCAAGGAACAGCGGCTGAACGGCATCGCCGCCGAGCTGGCCGCCCACCTCACCGACGGCGAGCCCTGTGCGGTCTGCGGCGCCACCGAACACCCCGCACCCGCCCGCAAGGTCGCCGGACACGTCGACCGCGAGGCCGAGGAACAGGCCCACCGGCTCTCCCAGCAGGCCGACCGGCAGCACGCCGAGGACGAGCGGCGTCTCGGCACCGTCCGCGAGGCTCTGGCCGCCGCCACCGCCGAGGCGGGCGACACCCCCACCGCCCGCCTCACCGCCGAGGCCGACCGGCTGGAGCAGGAGTACACGCGCGCCCGCCGCGAGGCCTCCGCGCTGCACGCCGCCCATGAGGAGCTGCGGCGTGCCGAGCAGGAGCGCGAGCAGCGGCTCGCCGCCCGCCAGCAGGCCGCCGTACGGACCGCGTCCCGGCTCACCCGCCGCGAGACCCTGGAGCGCGAACAGGCGCTGCTGGAAGCCGAGTTGACAGAGGCGCGCGGGGACGCCGGCAGCGTGGCCGCGCGGGCCGCGCAGCTGGAGCGGCAGGTGGCGCTGCTCACCGACGCCGCCGACGCCGCGCGCGCCGCCGACGCCGCCGCACAGCGTCTGAAGGACGCCGACGCCCGTCTCGCCGACGCCGCCTACCGCGCCGGTTTCGACACCCCGCAGGCCGCGGCCGCCGCCCTGCTGGACGCCGCCGCCCACCGCGAGCTGCAACACCGCCTGGACGCCTGGCAGTCGGAGGAGTCCGCCGTACGCGCGATGCTGGCCGAGGCCGACGCCGCCGAGGCCGCCCAGCGGCCGCCCGCCGACCCGGCCACCGCCGAGCGCACGGCGGAGACGGCGGACCGCCGGCTGCGCGAAGCCGCCTCCGCGCGCGACGCCGCCGATCGCTGCCGCGCCGAGCTGGACCGCCTCTCCGCGCGGGCCACCGAGGCCGTCCGGCGACTCGCGCCGCTGCGCGAGGAGCACGACCGCGTCGCCCGGCTCGCCACCCTCACCGCGGGCACCTCCGCCGACAACGAACGCAAGATGCGCCTGGAGTCGTACGTGCTCGCGGCCCGCCTGGAGCAGGTCGCCGCCGCCGCGACCGTCCGCCTGCGGCGGATGTCGTCGGGCCGGTACACCCTGGTCCACTCCGACGACCGCTCCGGACGCGGACGCAGCGGGCTCGGGCTGCACGTGGTCGACGCCTGGACCGGCCGTGCACGCGACACCGCCACCCTGTCCGGCGGCGAGACCTTCTTCGCCTCCCTCGCCCTCGCCCTGGGCCTCGCCGACGTCGTCACCGACGAGGCCGGCGGGGTGCGGCTCGACACCCTCTTCATCGACGAGGGCTTCGGCAGTCTCGACGACCAGACCCTCGACGAGGTCCTGGACGTCCTCGACTCCCTGCGCGAACGCGACCGCAGCGTCGGCATCGTCAGCCATGTCGCCGACCTGCGCCGCCGGATCCATGCCCGGCTGGAGGTGGAGAAGGGAAGATCGGGATCGGCGCTGCGCCAGCGGGGCGTCTGACCCCGCATGAGGTGGGCCGCGGCTCAGTGTCCGAGCGGTCGCCGGGGGAGCGGCGAGGAGTACACGACGCTGGTCGTCACCGAGCCCAGCGCGCCGATCTTCCCGGAGATCTCCTCCAGGTGGGCCATGGACCGCGCGGTCACCTTGATGACGAAGCAGTCGTCGCCCGTCACATGGTGCGCCTCCAGGATCTCGGGCGTCGCGGCCACCAGGTCGTGGAACGGCTTGTAGTTGCCGTTCGGGTAGCGCAGCCGCACGAACGCGAGGATCGGCAGGCCGAGCCGCTCGGGGTCGACGACCGCCGCGTACCCCTGGATCACACCGGCCTCCTCCAGCCGCCGTACCCGTTCGGTCACGGCACTGGGCGACATGGAGACGGCACGCGCCAGCTCGGCGTAGCTGGCCCGCCCGTCCCGCTGGAGGACCTCGAGAATGCGCCAGTCGGTGGCGTCCGGGGAATACACGGTCATCCCGGAGGGATAGCAGGGGATTCCCCGGACGGGCAAGGGGAAGCCCGTGGATTCCCACTTCAGACAGTGCGCCCAGAACCGTAGATTCTCCGTCATGATCACGCGGACCTCCGAGAACCCCGTCCTGCGCGTCGCCCCCGCCGCGCCCGCCGAAGCCGCCGCCCACTTCCGGGCGAGCCTGGCCTTCCACGCCGACGTCTCCGACGTGGCCGCCGCACTCGCGGCCGGCGGCGACCCCGGCTTCGCCGTCGTGGACTCGCGCTCGACCGAGTCCTGGGACCAGGGTCACGTCCCCGGCGCGGTCCACCTGCCGACCGCGCTCGTCGCCGAGCAGGCCGAGCGCCTCCTCGACCGGTCCGTGCCGGTGGTGACGTACTGCTGGGGCCCCGGCTGCAACGGTGCCACCCGCGCGGCCCTCGCCCTGGCCGAACTCGGTTACCAGGTCAAGGAGATGCTCGGCGGCTTCGAGTACTGGGTGCGCGAGGGGTTCGCGTACGAGACCTGGGAGGGCCCCCGGGAGCGCGCCGCGGATCCGCTGACCGCACCCGTGGCAGGCGAGTGCGGCTGCTGACATCCGCCCGTGTAGGTTCTTCGCCCATGGCTCGGTATGCGGATCCAGGTGTGCTGGAGTGGGTGGAGTCGGGCGGCGGCCCCCTGATCGCCGTTCCGGAGGCGGTTCTGCCCTTCTGGGCGGGCGCCGACAGCGAGGAACTCGACACGGACTACGACCGGGCCTGCGAGGTCCCCGGGTACGCGGGTCTGCTCCCGGTCGGCGACAGCGCGGCCCTCGTCCTCGGGGACGAGCCGGCCGCCACCTCCTACCTGCCCGAGCACGGCACCTTCGTACGGTGGTCCGCCGCGAACTCGGAGAGCGAGCTGCTGGCCCGGATACCCGCGGCCCTCGAGACGGCCGTGTGGGACCACGAGCTGCGCTGGAACGTGCCCGGCCCCGTGCTGCTGTTCGACTCGGCCTGGCCGGGCGGCGCCGCGGACCGCGAGGAGCACCTGCGCATCCCCCTCGCGGCGGGCTCGTACGCGGTGCGCGCCGCCTACACCCAGCCCGGCCCGGAGACCTGGGTCGGCCTGGTCCGGCTCAGGCGGCTCACACCCTGACCGCGCGCTCCTCGGCGGCCCGTCACCTCAGATCGTCGAACGCGACACCGAGGTGCCGGGGGCCGCGCAGCACCGCGTTGCGCCGGTAGGGCGGCGGGTCCTCGACCAGGCGGGGATTCACCAGCCGCCGGGCCAGTTCGGACAGGGCGATCTGCGCCTCCAGCCGGGCCAGCGGAGCGCCGAAGCAGCTGTGGATGCCACTGCCGAAGCCGAGGTGCTGGAGGTCCTCGCGGTCCGGATCGAACCGCTCGGGGTCCTTGAACCGCTCGGGGTCACGGTTGCCCGCGGCCAGCACGAGCCAGATGCGCGAGCCCTTCGGGATGGTGACCCCGCGCACCTCGATGTCGGTGATGCAGGTGCGCTGCGGGACGAGTTGCACCGGCGGCTCGTAGCGCAGGAGCTCCTCGACGATCCTGGGGGCCAGGCCGGGGTCCTCGCGCAGCCGCTGGAGGTGCTCGGGATGGCGCAGCAGGGTGAGCATGCCGTTCGTGATGAGGTTGACCGTCGTCTCGTGGCCCGCGATGAGCAGCAGCACCGACGTGCTGAGCACTTCCATCGTCGTCATGGCGCCGTCCGGGCCGTGACTGTTCACCAGGTCGGAGAGCATGTCGTCGCGGGGTTCCCGCACGCGTTGCTCCACCAACCCGTTGAGGTACATGCCGAGTTGCAAGCGCGCCTCCTGCGCGGTCCGCTCGGACTCGGCGCTCGTGCGGGTGTCGGGGTCCAGGCCGGCGACGATCGGGTCGACCCAGGCCCGGAAGCGGGGCTCGTCCTCGCGCGGCACGCCGAGCAGTCGGCAGATCACGGTCACCGGGAAGGGGTACGCGAACTGGTCGACCACGTCGATCTGCCGGGCGTCCCCGAACCCGTCGATCAGTCCGCTGACGATCTCGGCCAGTTCGCCCCGCATGTTCTCGATCCGGTGCGGCCGGTGCGGTGGCCCGAAGGAGCCGTTGGCGATTCTCCGCAGCCGGTCGTGCTCCGGCGGGTCGAGCCGGATGAAGCTCGGCGGCAGGCCCGTCGCCTCGGGTCCGGACACCTCGTCGTCCCCCGGGGCGGTCAGGTTGGCGGCGTCGGAGCTGATCCGCGGATCGTGGAGCAGGGCCTCGATGTCGTAGTACGAGCTGATGAGGTAGGGGCCGCCCTCCTCCTCGTGGAACACCGGTGTCCTGCGGAGCTCCTCGTACACCGGATAGGGGTCGGCACGGTTGGCGAAGTCGGTGATCTGGCGCAACAGGGAGGTGTGCGGCATGGCGGGTCCTCGGTGCATCGGCGGGCCGGGCGGCGGTCAGTGGCGGGCGGGGTGGAACACCATCTGCTGGTCGGCCGGTGAGTAACCGCTGAGGGTCACCATGGGGCCGTGCGTCGGCAGGGACGGGTCGGGGAAGTCGGCGTCCACCGGCTGCCGTCCCTCGGGACGCCGGTCCACCGTCGGGTACTCCACCGGGAACGGCGCGCCCCGCTCGATCTGCCGCGCGTAGAACTCCAGCCACCGGGTGTTGTCGAAGCTCACGGCGGCCACGATCCGGCCCTGGTGGCCGTACACCCCGACGAATCGGCGCTCGGCCAGCGAACCCTGGGTGATCATGAGCTGGTCGCCCATGGGCGGCACCCCGACCGACTTGATGTTCACCCGGAACATCGAGGACCAGAACGCCGGCATCCACAGGTGCGGGCGCCGGTCGGCGCCGCGGCAGATCATGTTGTGCGCGGCGGTCTCCGCCTGCGCCACGGCGTTGCCCCAGTGCTCCAGCGAGAGGAACTGGTAGCCGAACAGCGCGTGCGGGGAACGCGCCACGTCACCCGCGACGAAGACGTCGTCGGTGACGATGCCCCGGAAGTCGAAGGCCCGGCAGCCCGCGTCACAGGCGATGCCCCGGGGCCCCGCGCCCAGCCCCGACCCGTTCAGCCACTCGGTGTTGCGCAGCGAGCCCAGCGAGACGACCACGACGTCCGCCTCGACGATGCTCTCGTCGGAGAGATGGACGGCCCGCACCCGGCCGGCCGAGTCCCCCTCCAGCGAGGTCACCGTGACGCGCGTGCGCAGGTCCACCCCGTTCTCGGTCTGCAGGTCGGCCGCGACCGCGCCGACCACCCCGCCGAGGGCGCCCACCAGCGGGGCGCCGGCGCGCTCCGCGACGGTGACGGGAATGCCCTGCTCCCGGCAGGCCGAGGCGACCTCGGAGCCGGCGAATCCGGCGCCGATGACGAACACCCGGCGCGGTCCGGCCTTCAGCCGCTGGTACAGGTCGGCCCCGTCGTCCCGGGTGCGCAGCAGGCAGACGCCGTCCAGCCGGGCCTCGTCCTCCTTCAGCCAGGGCCGGGCCCGCACGCCGGTCGCGATGAGCAGCCGGTCGTACTCCACCTCGTCCCCGTCGGCCAGCCGGACCCGCTTGGCCGTCAGGTCGAGGCCGGTCGCGGCGACGCCGAGCCGCCACTTCGCGTCGATCTCCCGGCGGTGGGGCAGCTCCGTGTGATGCGGCGAGGCCTTGTCCAGCAGCACCCCCTTGGACAGCGGTGGCCGGTCGTACGGCTCGTACGGCTCGTCACCGATCATGGTGAGCGAACCGGTGAAGCCCTCGGCGCGCAGCGTCTCGGCGGCCCGCAGGCCGGCCAGCGAGGCGCCGACGATCACGATCCGGCCCTCGCGCCGCAGCCAGTCCACGTAGTCAGCGGCCATCGGACGCCTCCTGGACGGACCCGCCGGCCGTCGCACCCGCGGCACCGTCCAGGCCGTCCGCCGTGATCGCCTGCACCGGACAGGCGGCGACGGCCCGGGCCAGCCGTTCCCGCTGCTCCTCGGGTGCGTGCGGGTTGTAGATGAGTGACTCCTCGCCGTGCATGGCGAAGACGTCGGGAGCGAGGAACGCGCACTGGGCGTACCCCTGGCATTTGTTGAGATCGACGACGAGCCTCATCGACGCTCCGCCCTTCCGCGGGCCAGGTCCGGTCCCGCCGCCCGTGGGGCGCGGCTTCTCCGGACGGCGGTCATGTCCCGCTCGCCAGCATGAGAGCCGAGAAAGGATCCCGCCCGTCGGCGGCCCCGTTCGGGTCAACGGCTCAGGATCGGTGGCTCCGGGGCGAAGGCTTCGGGGCGACGTGTTCGGGCAGACGGCCGGGACGGCCGGACGCCAGCAGGATGTGCACGCTGAGCACCAGGGACCAGGCGGGGAACACCAGTTCCATCCAGGGCACGTACGGCGCGACGAGAAGCAGGACCACGGCGGTGAGGAACCCCAGGATCGTCAGCGGGCGCGGCAGGACGCCCAGGCGCCGGCCCATCACCGACATGGAGCACACGAAGACGGCCGCCATCCGCATCGCGTACTCCTTCAGCAGCGTGTGCGCGAAATGGCGGCCGAAGTCCCAGGCGGCCGGTGACGGCGCCACGCCGTCGGTGTGCGTGACCGCGAGGACGGAGCTCGCCGCCGCGGCGGCGCCGAACATCATGGCGGTGAAGACCAGCCCGCTGCCGAGGAAGACGGTGGCGAGGAACCGGTCCTCGACGTCACCGACGTGGGCCCGCACGGCGCCGACGAACCACAGGAAGAAGATGCCGGCGAACGGCACCAGGGCGAGGGCGGTGCGCAGCGCGCTGCGCTGTCCGGAGTCCGTGAACGCCGGTGCCGTGGTGGTGCCCGTCGCTTCGGGAATGGCCAGCCGCAGCAGGACGATCGCCGCCGCCAGCAGCAGCGCGAAGACGACTCCCGCCAGACCGGCGGCACGCGGCGTCTCCAGCACCTCCTGCCCGCGCCTCTGTTCCCGCATGCAGGCCCGCCTCCTCCGTCGGCCCCCGCCACCAGCTAGCCGCCCCCCGGCCGCCCGCGCCACCGCTGACGGCCGTACGGCCGAGCCGGGGCGCCCGCACCGCCGGCCCCGCCCCTGCCCCCGGCCCGTCCGTTCCGTCGCCCCCGCTCCGTGCACCCCGTACCGCGAGCGTCCGGGCCTACGCCCGCCCCCACGCCGTACGCCCGGGGGACGGCCGGCGGGCGCGTGCTGCCGATGACCTCCGGTCAGCACATGGCCGGCGGCGTGCCGGGTGCGCCCACGCCCTGCGGAAGGGTGCTCTCGCCTCGGTCACCCGGTCGCCGTCCGCCACGTTCGCCGAGCCCGGGATCACGGTGAACGCCGTCAGCCCCGGTCCCGTGGACACCCCTTTCGCCACCGGCGAGGGCCGCGCGGCCCTCGCCGCGCGATTCATCTCCGGGCATGGGGGCGCGCCGGACGATCCGGCCCGGCTCATCGCCTGGGCGGCGACGGGCGAGGCGGGCCGGATCATCGGGGAGGTCATCGACGCGGAGGGCGGGTTCAGGCGGTGAGCCCCGGGCCGCGGGCGGCGGTCAGAGCCGGGACAGCTCGTCCACCAGGTCGTCCAGGCCCAGCGAACCCTGCGACAGCGCCGCCATGTGCCAGGCCTTCAGGTCGAAGGACGCCCCGTGCCGCTCGCGGGCCTTCTCCCGGCCCAGCAGCCAGGCCCGCTCACCGAGCTTGTAGCCGATCGCCTGGCCCGGGATCGTCAGGTACCGGGTCAGCTCGCTCTCCACGAAGTCCGCCGGCCGGCTGCTGTGCGCGCCGAAGAACTCCTGCGCCAGCTCCGGCGTCCAGCGCTCGCCGGGGTGGAACGGCGAGTCCGCGGGGATCTCCAGCTCCAGGTGCATGCCGATGTCCACGATCACCCGGGCCGCCCGCATCATCTGCGCGTCCAGATAGCCGAGCCGCTCCTCCGGGTCCGTCAGGTAGCCCAGCTCGTCCATCAGCCGCTCCGCGTACAGCGCCCAGCCCTCCGCGTTGGCGCTGACGATGCCGACCGTCGCCTGGTAGCGGGAGAGGTCCTCGGCGACGTGGGCCCACTGGGCGAGCTGGAGGTGGTGGCCGGGGACACCCTCGTGGTACCAGGTCGACACCAGGTCGTAGACGGGGAAGCGGGTCTGCCCCATCGTGGGCAGCCAGGTACGGCCGGGCCGCGAGAAGTCCTCCGACGGACTGGTGTAGTAGGGGGCCGCCGCGCCCCCGGGCGGGGCGATGCGCGACTCCACCTTCCGCACCCGCTCGGCGAGTTCGAAGTGCGTGCCGTCCAGGTCCGAGATGGCCCGGTCCATCAGGCCCTGCAGCCAGTCGCGGACCTCGTCCACGCCCTCGATGTGCCGGCCGTGCTCGTCCAGGTGCGCCAGCGCCACCCACGGCGTCCCCGCGCCGGGCAGGATCTTCTCGGCCTCCTGCCGCATCGCGCCGAGGATCCGGTGGAACTCCGCCCAGCCGTACGCGTAGGCCTCGTCCAGGTCCAGGTCGGTGCCGTTGAAGTAGCGGGACCAGCGCGCGTACCGCTCGCGGCCGACCACGTTCGGCGCGCCCTCGATCGCCGGCGCGTACACGTCCCGCAGCCAGTCCCGCAGCTCCACCAGGGCCCCGGTCGCCGCCCGGGCCGCCTCGTCCAGCTCCGTGCGCAGCGCCTCGGGTCCGGCGGCGGCGAAGTCCTCGTACCAGCCGCGGCCCTCGCCGGTGTCGATCCACTCGGTGAGCTGCTCGACGAAGGTCGCGGTCGGTCGCGGCGCCGCGAACAGCTTGCGCTCCAGGCCGAGTTCGAGCGACTCCCGGTAACCCGCGAGCGCGCCCGGCACCGCGCGCAGCCGCTCCGCGATCGCCGCCCAGTCCTCGTCCGTCTGCGAGGGCGTCACCGTGAAGATGTCCCGCACGGCGTGGCCGGGCGTGCTCATGTTGCCGACCGCGCGCAGCGGCTCGTCCGCCTCGTGCACGGCGAGTTCGGCCGTCAGCCGCTCCCGCAGCAGCCGCGCGCAGCGCCGCTCCACGGCGCTGTCCGCACCGGGCCGCCGCTCCGCCTCGTCCAGCTTCGCGAGGGTGGTCCGGGCCAGTGCGGCGAGCGCCTCCTGCCCGGCGGGCGAGTAGTCGGGGAGCCGGCTCGAGCTTTCCTTCACGCCGAGGTAGGTACCGGTGACCGGGTCGAGGGCGATGAGGTCGTCCACGTACGCGTCGGCGACCTGACGGGGCAGCGGGCTCTTCGTCTCAGACATGGCGCCCATCCTCGTACGAGGAGGATCGCCGCGTCACCCGGGTCCGGGGGGATTCAGCTCTCGGCGTGGCCGGGCGGCAGCAGCGGACCGCACTCCCACTGCTGGAAGATCAGCCGGGTCTCCACCCGGGCCACCTCCCGCCGCGCGGTGAACCCGTCGAGCACCAGCCGCTGCAGGTCGGCCATGTCTGCCACGGCCACGTGCACCAGATAGTCGTCGGGGCCGGTCAGATGGAACACCGTCAGCGTCTCCGGCAGTGCGCGGATCCGCTCCACGAACGGTCCCACCAGCTCCCGCCGGTGCGGCCTGACCTGCACCGACAGCAGGGCCTGCAGCCCGCGTCCGAGCTTGGCCGGGTCCAGCCGCAGCTGATGGCCGAGGATCACCCCCGAGCGGCGCAGCCGGGTCACCCGGTCCAGGCAGGTCGACGGCGCCACGCCCACCTGCGCGGCGAGGTCACGGTAGGTGGTCCGGGCGTCGTTCTGCAGCAGCCGCAGCAGCTGGAGGTCCACCGGATCCAGTACGACAGATTCGGCCATTGGCCGAACGTAGCACGGTGTTCGATTCCGGAGAACCGTTCGATGTTCACTCTTCCGCCCATGGACACAGCCAGCACCGGTGCCTACGACGACGTACGCGCCGCATCCCGAGCCCTGGCCACGGAGGCCGTGCACGCCGGCCGCGACGATCTGGCCCGCCAGGGCCTGCACGCCCCGCCGATCGACCTGTCCACCACCTACCCCTCGTACGACAGCCGTGCCGAGGCCGCCCGCATCGACGCCTTCGCGACCGACGGCGCCGACCCGGCGGGGCCGCCGATCTACGGCCGCCTCGGCAACCCGACCGTCGCCCGCTTCGAGACCGCGCTGGCCCGGCTGGAGGGCACCGAGTCCGCGGTCGCCTTCGCCAGCGGCATGGCCGCGCTCAGCGCGGTCCTGCTCGCGCGGTCCGCCATGGGGCTGCGGCACGTGGTGGCGGTACGGCCCCTGTACGGCTGCAGCGACCACCTGCTGACCGCCGGGCTGCTCGGTACGGAGGTCACCTGGACCGACCCGGCCGGCGTCACCGACGCGCTCCGGGCGGACACGGGTCTGGTGATGGTGGAGTCCCCGGCCAACCCGACCCTGGCCGAACTCGACCTGCGGGCCATCGCCCACGCCTGCGGCTCGGTCCCGCTGCTCGCCGACAACACCTTCGCCACGCCCGTGCTGCAGCGCCCGGCCGAGCACGGCGCCCGGCTGGTGCTGCACAGCGCCACCAAGTACCTCGGCGGTCACGGCGACGTGCTGGCCGGTGTGGTCGCCTGTGACGAGGAGTTCGCGGGCCGGCTGCGGCAGATACGGTTCGCCACGGGTGGCGTGCTGCACCCGCTGGCCGGCTATCTGCTGCTGCGGGGCCTGTCCACGCTCCCCGTCCGGGTCCGGGCCGCCTCCGCGACCGCCGCCGAGCTGGCCCGCCGGCTCACCGCCGACCCGCGCGTGGCCCGCGTGCGCTATCCGCGGCTCGGCGGCGCGATGATCGCCTTCGAGGTGAACGGCGACCCGCACGAGGTCATCTCCCGGGTCCGGCTCGTCACCCCGGCCGTCAGCCTGGGCAGCGTGGACACCCTCATCCAGCACCCCGCGTCCATCAGCCACCGGATCGTCGACGCGGACGACCGGCGCGGCGCCGGGGTGAGCGACCGGCTGCTGCGGATGTCCGTGGGGCTGGAGGACGTGGACGACCTGTGGGCCGATCTGGACCAGGCCCTGGGGGAGCGGACCCGGACACCGGTGCCGCTGCGGGAAGCCGTGCGCTGACGGGGGTGCGCACGACGACGGCCCGGCGGGAGACCGCCGGGCCGTCCGTCCCGCCGGGCCGGCTCAGTCGCGGCGCGCCGCACCACCGAGCCGCTGTCCGCTCGCCTCGTACGGCGGCCGGGAGGCGGCCGGCGCGGCGTCCAGGCGGGCCGTGATGACCAGCGTGCCCTCCTCGATCTGATAGTCGAGCGGCAGTCCGAGGCCGCGCATCGCGGCGACCATGCCGGTGTTGGAGGCCTGCGTCACCGCGTACACGCTGTCGCAGCGGGCGTCCACCGCCATCGCCACCAGCCGGCCGAGCAGCTCGGCGCCGATGCCCCGCCGCTGCCAGTCGTCCTCGACCAGCAGCGCCACCTCCGTCTCGTCGCCGTCCCACAGCAGATGGCCGAGCCCGACGATGCGGCCGGAGGTGGTCTGGACGGCCAGGGTGCGGCCGAAGCGCGGGCTGAGCAGGTGGGTCAGATAGCGGTCCGCGTCGCCGACCGGACCGTGGTAGCGCATGCCGAGGGTGCGCGGCGAGCAGCGCTCGTGCATCTCCTTCGCCGCCGCGAGATCGCCGGTGTCGGCCCGGCGCACGGTGATGTCGTTGCCCTCGGGCAGCGTCAGCACGTCGCTGCCGTGCGGGATCCGCGGGCCCAGCCGGCTGTCCAGCTCCACCAGGGCCCGGGCCCGGGCGAACTCGGTCGGGGTGAACGGCAGATACGGCCGCTCCACGGTGAGCACACCGCCCTCCGGGGCGGGCAGCCGCATCACGGTGTCCTCCAGCACGCCCTCGACCGGCACCGGCTTCGGTCCCGGGCCCCCGCCGACCGGCGTGCCGGGCAGCGAGCGGATCGTGCAGCGGCCCAGCAACTGGCGCAGGGCCAGCGGGAGTTCGGCGGCGTCCAGCGCGGTGCGCGCCGCCAGGCCGAGCACCCGGGTGGGGGCGTCGACCAGGTCGTGCGCGTCCGCCCGCTCGATCCAGGTGGACGCGCCCCCGGCCAGGGAGACCGCCCGGACGAGGTCGGCGGCGGGCAGCGCGGCCGGCGCCCGCAGCAGGAACTCGTCCACGGTGCCGTCGGCCAGCGGGTGCGCCTGGAGGCTGAGGATGTCGACCTGCCGTGCGGCCAGCGCCGAGCACAGCGCGGCCAGCGAGCCGGGCTCGTCCTTCACCGTGGTCCGCATCCGCCACAACGTGCCGGTGCCGGCCACCTCGCCGGCGCCGGGTTCCTCGGCGGGCCCGGCCGGCCGCGTCCCGGCGGCCGGCCGGGCGCCGGTATCGTCGGCCGGCGGTGCGTGACCGTGGCGCCGTGCCCACCAGGTGTGGAAGCCGGCCGTCGCGGCGAGCGCGATCGCCGAGATCACGAGCAGGGCGGGGCCGCCCGGCCCGTGCCCGATCAGGTTCGCCACACCGTCCGCCACGGCGACGGCGGTGAAGACGGCGGCGAGTTCGACGACGTCCCGCCGCCAGTGGTGCACGGGCCGTCCGTGCCGGGTCCGGGTCACGTCAGACATGTCTGGAGTCATGCAGCCACTGTGAAGGAAGGGTGTTGCGTGATCACGAACGCTTTGTGACCGATGGGTAAAGCATGCTCCGTCCTATTTGCTGCACTTTCTATGGCCGGGTGGGGACGGAGGGGCGGCGGCGCCGGAACGGCGACCGGGCGGCGGCCGGAGCCGCGCGTCGGGGGATGACGCCGACGCGCGGCAGGGTTCCGAGGGTACGGCAGCGGGCGCTCCTGTCGACGGCTACTGGCCGACGCGGCCCGGCTGGAGCGTCCGGGTGAACAGCACCGTGCCGTCGTACTCCCGCAGCCGGACCGTCAGTTCGCCGCTGTCGCCGTCGATGTCGACCTCGCCGAAGAACTGGTAGCCCTCGGCCGGCGAGACGTTGGAGGTGACCGGCGCCTTCACGAACACCCGGTCCGGGCCGAACGTGCCGTCCAGTGCGCTAGCCGGGAAGGCACCGGCGTTGAGCGGTCCGGAGACGAACTCCCAGAACGGCTCGAAGTCCTTGAACGCGGCCCGCGAGGGGTCGTAGTGCTGGGCGGAGGTGTGGTGCACGTCGGCCGTCAGCCACACCGTGCCGGTGATCCGCCGGTGCTTGATGAAGCGGAGCAGCTCGGCGATCTGCAGCTCACGTCCGAGCGGGGCACCGGGATCGCCCTGGGCGACCGCCTCGAAGTTCGCCTTTCCCTCGACGGGGTCGGGCACGACGAGGCCGAGCGGCATGTCGTTGGCGATGACCTTCCACACCGCGCGGGACTTCGCCAGCTCCCGCTTGAGCCATTCGAGCTGCTCGCGGCCGAGGATGCCCTGCGGGTCCACGGTCTGGTCGTCGGGGGAGTTCGGGTTGCGGTACGTGCGCATGTCGAGCACGAACACGTCCAGCAGCGGGCCGTGGTGGACGGTGCGGTAGATCCGGCCGTCCGGACGGCCGCTGACGGTGGAGACCGGGAAGTACTCGGAGAACGCCTGCCGGGAGCGCAGCGCCAGGTCGTCGAGTCTCGTGCCGGCCGGGTACGGGGTGCCGGTGCCGATGACCTCGCCCGGGTACCAGTTGTTGCGGACCTCGTGGTCGTCCCACTGGATGATGTTCGGCACCTGGGCGTTGAAGCGGCGCAGCGCCGAATCCATCAGGTTGTAGCGGAAGTTGCCCCGGTAGTCGGCCAGTGTGGTCGCGACGTGCGACTTCTCCTCGGTGGTGACGTTCCGGTAGATGCCGCCGCCGGGCAGCGCGGCGGTGGCCGCGATCGGACCGTCGGCGTAGATGTTGTCGCCGCTGCAGAGGAAGAAGTCCGGGTCGGTCTTGGCCATCGCGTCGAAGATGCGGTAGCCGCCGATGGACTCGTTGATGCCCCAGCCCTGTCCGGCCAGGTCGCCCGACCACACGAACCGCACGCCCTGGCGCCTGCGGGCGGGCGCCGTACGGAAGGTGCCGGCCACCGGCTCGCCGGTGCGGCGCGGGTCGTCCGGGTCGGCGAGCAGCACCCGGTAGTGGATCTGCTCGCCGGACGGCAGGCCGTGCAGCCGGGTGGTGCCGGTGAAGTCCGTGCCGGAGCCCAGCAGCGGGCCGTGCCACCTGCGCGGGTTGCGGAACGACTCGGTGGCCGCCGTCTCCACGATCATCCGGGCCGGCCGGTCCGAACGCACCCACACCAGGCCGGAGTCGGCGCTCACGTCGCCGGCCTGCACGCCCCAGCCCGCCTGGGGCCGCCCCGAGCGGGCGAACGCCGGGGCCGCGCCGAGCCCCACGGGCAGGGTCAGGGCCGCCGACGCGACGAGGGAGCCGCGCAGAACGCTGCGGCGGGCGGGGAACGGACGATGTGACATGGCTGCGCCTCCAGGAACGGGATCCCGCCAGTGTGCAGAGCCACACCTACGGGGGTGCCGCGGCGCGCACGGAAACCCGGGGTGAACAACGGGCCTTCGTCAGGCCCTTTCCCGCAGCAGCGGAGTGGTGATCTTCTTCAGATCGGGTTCGCTGGCAGCGCCGATGACGGTGGCGGCGATGTGACCGGTTCGGTCGATGAACACACTGTAAGGAAGGCCGCTCTGGCTGACGGTGCCCCGCGGCATTCTCAGGGCCTGACGGCCCTTGGCGTCCATGAGCGTGGGGTATCCGAGGCGATGGTCCTTGATGAACGCCGCGGCGTCGGCCGTGTTGTCGCCGCCGTTGAGGCCGACGACCTGGAGCCCCCGCGCGGCGAGGGTCTTCTGCGCGTGCGCGAGCGTGGGCGCTTCGGAGCGGCAGGGGCCGCAGTAGGTGGCCCAGGCGTTCAGCACGATCACGTGGCCCTTGTAGTCGGCCAGGTGCAGTCGGCGGCCGTCGGTGGTGGGACCGGTGAGGTCGGGCATCGTGGGCCGCTTACCCCTGGGCCAGGTCTGTGCGCCGTCGGAGGTGGTCGTCGCGTCCGTGACGGCCGCCGGTGCCGTGCAGGCTGTCAGGGCGGCACACAAGACCGCGAGGGCGGCTCTTCTGATCAGCATGAGAGACGAGTATGGCAGCCGGGGGTGGAACGTGTGACGGCCGACCTGGGCGAAGCAGAACACCACCTCAGGTGGCGGCCGTCCCGTTCTCCGCCGGCGGGGACTACTTCTTGAGGCCCCATTCCTGCTTGATCCGCGACGGGTTCGACTCGCCCGACTTCATCAGCGTCAGCTGCTGGCCGGACTTCGAGGTGTTCGTTCTTGATGGTGCCGGCGCCACCTGCCGTGCTGTGCTTCAGCGTCCATGTCTGGTACGAGGAGCGCATGTTGCATCCGGCCAGGACGGCAGCGGCCTTGTCCCTGGATCCCACCGAGATGCACACGTCCTTGCCCGGCTTCGTGCCCCACACCTTGACCAGGTGGGTGTTGGCGTACGGGTCGCTCTTGGCCGGGGCGGCCATCTACGGGGCCACCGCCGTTCCCAGCAGAGCCACCGAAGCGCCCGCCATCACCAGGGCCTTCACCGAACGGTTCATGTCCTTACTCCTTTTCGCATCGGGCGGTCCCACGGTGGGATCACACCCCCGGACCGTGCCGGCCAAGTCCTGCCGTACCGTTCGGTTCTGTGACGAACCGAACCCGACGCACCTGGATCCCTCTCGCCGGCGCACTGGCCGTCTGCGCGCTCGGCGTGGCCTTCGCCGTCGTCCCGTCGGCCGAGCGCCCACGGCCCGCCCCGTTCGCCCACGACCCGGCCTGCGCCCGTGTGGCCGGACAACTGCCCCACAAGATGGGGAAGCTGGGCCTGCACCTGCCGGTCACCGACGGCATCGCGGTGTGGGGCGACAACAGCGTCGTCGTCCGCTGCGGCATCCCCATGCCGGACAAGACCTCCGACCCGTGTGTCACCGTCGACGGTGTCGACTGGGTGTGGCGCTACCGGCAGAACAAAGAAGGCCGCAGCCTGCTGGTCACCTATGGCCGCAGCCCGGCCCTCGAACTGTCCCTGGACCGCGCGGCGCCCTCCGACACCGCTCTGACCACCCTGACCCGGGCCGCTTCCGAACTCCCCAGGCAGCGCAAGTGCCTGGACAGCCAAGGCCGGTAACTTCCGCACATCGGCGAACGTACGCGCGAATACGGGGCGGGCGCGACGTCCGCTGGGGAGCTGTCCCAAGGGGCGTTGCCCCAAGAGGCGTTGCCCCAAGAGGCGTTGCCCCAAAGGGCATTGCCTCAAAGGGCGTTGCTCCAAAGGGAGCGGCCCGTTTCCGTCAGGGGGGCACACGGGGCACTGTGCACCGACCCGATGTGCTCGCGGCGCCCCGGCCGGCTGCCGGGCCGGCCACGCACGCCGTGCCGCCCCGCGCGGTGAACAGCCGCGCGGCGCCGGAACAGCGCCGCGCGGACAAGCCGGTCCGGGGTGGCGCGGTGCGCTCTGCCACGGCCGCTGCGGGCGCCTTGACGCCGCCGGTGGGCGTGGCAGAGCGCAGCCACGCCCACCGGGGTCGCGGTCGGCGGGCAGCCCCGCTCCGGGCTATTCGTTGGACAAGGAAGCCTCGAAGGTCCGGGTGGCCTTGGTGATCGCAGCGGCGGCGTCCTGGTCCTTGACGAGCTTCTTCTTGCCGAACGCCTGCACCTGAGGCTTGGCCGTCCACGTGACCGACCCGCGGGTGATGACGCCCTTCGACGCCGCTCGCGTCGGACCTGCGGTGATGGAGACGGCCGCGTTCACGTTCTGAAGCTTCGCGATGGCGACGGCCTTCTTCGACTTGTCCTGGCCCTTGGTGGCGCCCTTGACCGTGATCGTCTCGGTGGTCACGGGGATACCGAAGACGCGCTCGGAGACGGAGAAGCGCACCGTCAGCGTCCCGGCCTTGTCCTTGGCCACGTGGGCGGTGACATCGGTGACGAACACGACGTCCTTGTTGTATGGGTCCACGACATGCAGGGGAAGCTCGAAGTTGCCCTTGACCTGCTTCAGGAACGCCGCGTAGACCTTCCGGTCCTCCAGGTGGCGCAGGAACTGCGCCTGCCGCGCCGGCGTCAGCTTCGCGAACGCCACGGCGGTCTCACGGCCGCCCTTCTTCCAGTTCTTCTTCAGGTACGCCTTGTAGGAGGCGACGGTGAGGTGGGCGGGCTGCTGAACCGAGGACTGCGTCACGGCGGCCGGTCCGGGGCCCGCGGCCGCGTTCGCGACGGCCGGGGCGAGGACGGCGAGCCCGGCGACGGCGGCGACGCCGGCGGCGGTCATGCGGCTCATAGTGCGGTTGCTCAAGGTGTTCCCCTCGTTGCTCCTGCTCGGTCGTCAACAACCCTAGGGATGCGGATGGTTGTGCGAACTTGTCTCCTGGGGCATTGCCTCGTCGGACACCTCACTTTCGGGCAATGCCCTTATGGGACGCGGAAGTCGCGCCTCCGACTTGGCCTGAACATCGGATGAGTGAGCGGGTAGGTTGGCCGGTGGTCGCCGCAGCAACCAGGCCACGGGGGTCTGCTGGGAAACGCGGCGTCCAGAAAGGGACCGGAATGACCGAACGGTCCGACGTGGCTGATGCCACCTGCTCCTATCGGCGAACCGGACACAACCCCGAACCCGGCGTCTGGCGGCTGGGGGCCCTGACCGACCGAGAAAGGGAGGTTCTCCTCCTGCTGGGAACGGGCGCGGGCAACCGCGAACTGTCCAGGGAACTGGGGATCGCCGAGCGCACGGTGAAGGCACACATCGCGAACATCGTGGCCAAGCTGGGACAGCAGACGCGGACACAGGCCGCGATCATCTCCGCTCTGGCCCACGACGCGCTGTGCACCGACGCTTCGTGCTCCCAGCATCTCGGCCTGGTCCCGGGCCGGCTGCGCGAGCAGACCGTCGCGTAGGAACGCCGGGCCCGCCCGCCCCACGGGCGGGCCCGCGCCGGGTGTGGACCTCCCTCTTGGGTCATGCCCCATCGGACACCTCCCCAACGGACGTGGTGGGCACCTCGGTTCGCGTCTACGTTCGAACCGCGCCAAAGCGATCACACGGGGAGAAACTCATGCGTAGGACAGTCGGATCACTGCTGCTCACCGCCGTCGCGGCGGGAACCGTGACCGGGCTCACCCTGGCGTAGCGCCCTCGCCTGCGCCGCCTGGGTCACTCTGATCTCATGGCTCACCGGCACCGTGGTGCTGACCGCAGCGTCGCTGGCCTTCGGCGACGATCTCGGGCCCACCGGCCCGGAGCCGCTCACGTGGTGCAGGGACCAGGTCGTCTTCCTGGTCGCCTGCACCACGCTGCTCACCCTGGGCCGCCGCCTGCTCTCCCCGCTGCCACGCTGGAGGACCGTCCTCGTCGACGGCACCCTCTACGTGCTGGCCCTCGGCATCGCCGGCGCCGCCCCCTACGGTGGCGTCGGCCCGGGAGAACTCCTGGACGCCGCGGCCCTGTACGCCTTCTTCGGTCTGCTCACACTCCAACTGCCCACCGCCTGGTGCCTGTCGGCCTGGCGCTCGGGCAAGCTAGACGCCGTCCTCAAGAAGCGCTACACACTCGACGCCGAAGATCAGGCGGGGCGGCCCGTCTGAACGCCACCCCTCCGACGGGTCCGGCCTGCGCAAGGCCCCCGCTCCGGCCATGGTGAGGCCGGCTCAGCGGCTGCCGTCCAGGATGACCCGGGCGACCAGGGCCGGGTCGTCGTTCATCGGGCAGTGGCCGCAGCCGGGGAGGCGGACCAGCCGGGCGTGCGGGATCAGCTGCTTGGCGCGGACGCCCTGGCGGCGGACGAGCAGCCGGTCCCGGGAACCCCAGGCCACCGTGACCGGCAGGCCCGGCAGCGTGTCGGTGAACTGCACGGCGGCGCCCGCCCGCAGGGTCGCGTCGAACCCGGTCGCGCCCACCAGCGCCAGTGTCTCGGCGACCACGGCCTCGGGAGCACGGCGTGCGGGACGGGCGTAGATCGTGCTCGTCAGCGCCGTACGGCCGGCCGCGGACCGGGACAGCCGCTCGACCAGCGGCAGCGGCAGGCGCTGGGCTATGCCCCGCATCGCCAGCAGCACCGCGAAGGCGTACCGCCGCTCCGCCTGCGTCCAGAAACCGGCCGGGGAGAGCGCAGTGACGGACCGTACGCGCTTCTCCCGGCCCAGTTCCAGGGCGAGCAGACCGCCGAGCGAGTTTCCCGCCACGTGCGGGCGGTCCAGCTCCAGCGCCTCGAACAGGGCACCCAGTACGGAGTTGGTGGAGGCCAGGTCGTAGGCGAGGCCGTCCGGCAGGCCCGGGGAGGCGCCGAAGCCCGGCAGATCGACGGTGATCACGTCGCGCTCGGTGGCGAGGATGTCCACGACCGGGTCCCAGGCCTGCCGGTGGTGGCCGATGCCGTGCAGCAGGACCAGCGGTTCACCGCGCCCCACGCGCGCATAGGACACGGTCACGTCCTGCGGGCCGTGCGGGGCGGGGACGGTGAAGGAGGCGGTGGCGGACATGGGTGCTCCTCGTGGGGTGCTGACGGACGCCGTAGACAGCTTGTCAGCAATTACTACCCGCGGGTAGCCCCCGGAGCGGTACGTCCCGTGCGCGACGGTGGCTACCTCGCCCGTCGCACCTCGATGTTGAAGTCCGGGCTGCCGAACTTGCGGAACAGGGTGAGCCACAGCGGGAGATACATCTCCACCGTGCGAGCCGCCCGGATGCCGCCCAGGTCCAGCACCCGCTCGGCCGGCCACCCGAGCTCCCCGAGCAGCGCCGTCACCTGCTCCCTGGCCGCCGCGTCGTCGCCGCACACGAACAGGTGGTGCTCACCCGGCACCCGCCCCGGATCGACCATCACCTGGCAGTTGACGGTGTTCAGCGTCTTCAC
This sequence comes from Streptomyces sp. NPDC051133, assembly GCF_040682635.1. Taxonomy (NCBI): domain Bacteria; kingdom Bacillati; phylum Actinomycetota; class Actinomycetes; order Kitasatosporales; family Streptomycetaceae; genus Streptomyces; species Streptomyces sp. NPDC051133. The sequence goes on along the minus strand of NZ_JBFBBK010000002.1, from coordinate 262,088 downwards.
CACACGCGCGCGCGGGAACGCCCGCTGGATCTGCTCGCCCATGCTGTCCGACTCCGCGGGGTCCAGCCGCGGCACCCCGTCCTCGAACGACAGCGGATTGCAGACGTCCACCAGGATCTTGCCGTCGAGATGCTCCGCGCCGGCCGCCCGCAGGGCGTCGAGCGCCACCCGCCCGCCCACCGCGTTGACGACCACCTCACCGGCCTCGGCCGCCTCCGCGAACGTCCCCGCGCGGGCCCGGGCCGCCGCCGCGGTGGCCCACTCCCGTGCCACCGGATTGTCCTTGGTGCGCGACCCCAGGGTCACCTCGTGCCCCAGCTCCACCAGCCTGCCCCCCAGCGAGCGGCCCACCTCGCCCGTGCCCAGCACCCCGTACCGCATCGGTTCCTCCAGGTCACCGGCCGCCGCCCGCCGACGGTCCGGGATCAGTGTGATCCGGACCGGCCGTGGACGGGCTCATTACGGGTGGACACCCGGCAGGCGTGTCGGATGGGATGGGCGGGTGACCGCCGACCTCGCCACCGACGTCTTCGAAGAACACCGTCCCCTGCTCATGGGGGTCGCCTACCGCATGCTCGGCCGCGTCGCCGACGCCGAGGACGTGGTCCAGGACGCCTGGCTGCGCTGGTCCGGCGCCGACCGCGCGGAGGTCCGCGAACCGCGCGCCTACCTCGTGCGCGTCACCACCCGGCTGGCCATCGACCGGCTCCGCCAGGTACAGGCGCGCGCCGAGGCGTACGTCGGGCCGTGGCTGCCGGAGCCGTACCTCACCGAGTTCGGCGAGACGGCCCCGGACACCGCCGACCGCGCCGTGCTCGCCGACACGGTCTCCCTCGCCGTCCTGGTCGTCCTGGAGTCGCTGTCGCCGCTGGAACGGGCGGTGTTCGTGCTCAGGGAGGCGTTCGGCTACCCGTTCGCCGAGATCGCCGCGCTGCTCGACCGCGCGGAGCCCGCGGTACGGCAACTCGCCGGGCGGGCACGGCGGCACGTGGCGGAGCGGCGGCCGCGCTACGAGGTCGACCCCGCCCGGCGACGGGAACTGACCGAACGTTTCCTCGCCGCTGCGGCCCACGGCGACCTGGACGGGCTCATGTCGCTGCTCGCCCCGGACGTCCGCCTGGTCGGCGACAGCGGCGGCAAGGCCAAGGCGCCGGTGCGGATCCTGCACACCGCCGACAAGGTCGCCCGCTTCCTGGCCGGTGTCGGGCCCTCCGCCCTTCCCGTGATGTCCTTCCTCCCCCTGGAGGCCAACGGCGGTCCGGCGGCCCTCGGCCTCGTCGGCGACAAGCCCGACACCCTGCTCCAACTGGACATCGCGGACGGCCGGATCGTGGCCGTGTACCTCGTCCGCAACCCGGACAAGCTGCGCCACCTCGCCGACCGCTGATCCGCACGTCCTCGCGAGCCCCCGCCGTACGACGCCGTGCGACGGGGGCTTCGCCGTGATGTCACCCGCACGGCCGCGTACGAACGCCTCGTGAACGCTCCGGGGCGGGGCGCCCGTGCGCCGCCCATGGGAACGAGGATTGGTCTTGACCAAGGGTGACGGCCGCCCTATGGTCGCAGAGAAGTGCAACAACCTTTAATAAACAAGGGCGCTAAAAACCGCCGGACCACGGCTCTTGCGGAGGACAGGGTGGGGACCACGCAGCTGGAATCGGTGCCGGAACCGAAGTACTGGCATCTCAAGACCGTGCTCAGTGAGGCACTCGACTCCGAGTTCTCCGTGGGCGAGATCCTGCCCAACGAGCGCGACCTCGCCGCCCGCTTCGGCGTGGCCCGCGCCACGCTCCGCCAGGCCCTCGAACAGCTCGAGCTGGAGGGCCGGCTGCAGCGCCGCCGCGGTGTCGGTACGACGGTGGCGCCTCCGCGCGTGGGCGTGGCCGTCGGCACCGCACAGCACGTCTGGCCGGGGGCCGCCGACGACGCCTGGCAGCCCGTCGACTGCGAGCGTGCCGTGCCGCCCGCGGCCGTCGCCGCCGCGCTGGAGACCGGCGCCGACGAGCCCGTGCACACCGTGCGCCGCTCCCGTACCTCCCACGGTCAGCTCGTCGCCACCGAGCTGCTCCACATCCCCGCGGTCTCGGTGCCCGAACTCAGCGCGATCGACGCGCCGTCCGGTCCGGCACGCGCGCGTGCGGTACTGCGCGAGCTGCAGCGGCTGGAGCTGGAGGGCCAGGACCGTGCCGTCGAGCTGGGCTCGGCCCGCGCGGACGACGCACGGGAACTGGACCGGCTCCCGGGCGCACCGGTGCTGGTGGTCACCACCCGCTTCTTCGCCCAGGGCCGTACCGCCGCCCTCTCGGTGGCGACCTACCGGGCCGACACCTGCCGGCTGACCTTCGGCGACTCGGCGGGAGTGGAAATACACCACGACCCGGAACGCCGGGCTTCCTGACGACGCGGCCCCGAGCGGACCGGCCGAGCCGGGACGGCGGGGGCGCCCGCCCGGCCGGGCCTCCTGCATCGCCGGTGCCCCCGTATTCCAGGCGGGGCCTTGCGACCTGGGGGCGCGGGGCTGTGTCGCGGGTGCGGGTGCGCCGCGTGGGCGTGATCAACCACGACGTCGCCGCACCCGCACGACGTCCCGCGCACGGCCCGGCACGGTACGGCACAGCTCAGCGTCGCGTCACCGCGAACAGTTGCTCCTCGACGTGGTCCAGGGCCAGCCGCAGCGCCCCCGTGGCCACGGCCGCCTCGCCCAGCACCGACAGCGTGACCCGCGGCGGGCGCAGACAGTAGCGGGCCAGCTCGCGGCGCAGGGGCTCCAGCACGCCGTCGAGACCGGCCGCCCAGCCGCCGATCACGACCAGCTCCGGATCGAGCGCCAGCACCAGCGCGGCCACGTCGTGGACGAGCCGCTGGATGAACCGCTCGACGGCCGCCCGCGCCCGCTGGTCGCCCTCCCGGGCCAGCGCGAACACCTCGGCGACCGCCTGCTCGTCCAGCGGGTGCAGCGGCTGGTCGGTGGTGGACAGCAGCGTCTCCGGGGTCACCTCCCGGCCCAGCAGATGCAGCGCGCCGATCTCCCCGGCCGCCCCGCCGTAGCCGCGGTGCAGCCGCCCGCCGATCAGCGAACCCGCCCCCGGGCTCAGCCCGGCCAGCACGAACACCACGTCGTCGGTCTCGGCCGCCGCCCCCTTCCAGTGCTCGGCGACGACCGCCGCGTTGGCGTCGTTCTCCACCAGCACCGGGCACTTGAAGGACCGGCTCAGCCGCTCGCCGAGGCTCAGGCCCGTCCACTGCGGCAGCGCCGTGCCCAGCCGCACCGTGCCGTCGGCCTCCACGATCCCCGGGGTGCCCACGCCCACCGCCCGCAGCGAGCCCCGCGCGACCCCCGCCCGCCGCAGCAATTCGGCGACCGCGCCGCGCAGCCGGTCCAGCCGCTCGTCCGCCGGGGCCGTCTCGTCGACCTCCTTGGCCTGCGCGCCCAGCACCCGCCCGTCCAGGTCCGACAGCAGCGCGGCGACCCGGTGCGCGCCGATCTCCAGACCCAGCAGATGCCCGGCCTCGGCCCGGAAGCGGAACCGGCGCGCGGGCCGCCCCTGACGGCGTGCCGTGCCCTCCTCGGCCGCCTTCTCGACCACGAGCCCGGCCTCGATGAGCCCCTCCACGACCCCCTCGACGGTGGGCCGGGACAGCCCGGTGACCCGGGTGATCTCGGTGAGCGTCGCGCAGTCCGTGGCGCGCAGCGCGTGCAGCACCACCGCGGAATTGATCCTTCGCAGCAGCGAGGGATCGCCGCCGGTCAGCTGCCCCACCGTCCGTCCTCCCAGCTCGCGGGCGTGTTGGCCGGATCGTACTCGGCCCGGCGCACCCCGGCGAGTGCCGGGCCCCGCCCGCGCCCACCGCCCGCCAACTGGGCGCCCTCGCCGCGGTCCTCGTGGCCACGACCGCGTTCTCGGCGCTCGCGGCCACCGAGGCCGACGGCTCCGACCCGCTGTTCTCGGTGTTCTTCGGCATCGGCTTCGGGCAGGTGGCCGCTGTCGCCTTCGGTACGGCGGCCATGTCGTCCGAGTTCCGGGGGGGGGGCACTGCGGCTGACGCTGTCGGCGGTGCCCGACCGGCCGCGCTGGTTCGCGGCCAAGGCGACGGCGATCGCCCTGCCGATGCTGGCCGTCGGGCTGCTCACCGGGCTGGTCACCCTGGCGGTCGGAAAGTCGGTCCTCGGCACCGGCGGCCCGGGCTGGAGCGAGGGCCTGCGCGGCGCCGTCGGCTGCGCGCTGCACCTGACGCTGATGGCGCTGTTCGCGGCCGGGCTCGCGGCCGTGCTGCGCAGCGGGGTCGCGACCCTGTCGGTGCTGATCCCGTTCCTGCTGATCGTCTCGTTCGGCATCGGCGACCTCTCGGGCGGCGTCGCCGACTTCCTGCCCGACCGGGCCGGCCAAGTCGCCCTGCACAGCGCCTGGGACGGTGCCCTCGGCCCGTGGAGCGGACTCGCGGTGACCGCGCTGTGGTCGGCGGTGGCCGTACTGGCCGGGGCCTGGCGCCTGCGGCACAGGGACGCCTGACGACCGGCCAGGTGTCAGTGCCGCCCGCTTTACTGGATCACATGGACATCGCGAAGTGCCTGTCGGTCGTCGACCTGCTGTGTGCCCGGGAGTTCCCCACGGCGCACGGCCGGACGGACCACGGCGAGAGCGGGCCCGGCTATCACATGGCCGCCTTACGGACGAGCGGCGACTTCTGGGAGGGCGACGGCACGGAGTGGGAGGAGACGGCGGCACAGTACGAGGCCGACCGGGACGGTCTCACGGAGCGGCTCACCGACCGGTGGGGGCCACCGCAGCGCTTCAGCCTGCGCAGCGTCCTCGTGCGGACGATGGAGGGCGAGGAGATCGAGGAGCCCTGGGCCGGGCTGAGCGAGCACGTGCCGGACGTCCACCTGTGGCGGGCCTGCGCATCGGACCGGTGGGTCGCCCTCGGTGTGTCCCACGGGTACGAGGAACTGCCGTTCCGTCTCCTCGGCATAGTGACCGAGGTCGACCCGCCGTGAGACCGGCAGGGCCGGCGCGGCCTTCCACGGGCGGGGGCGTGCCGGTGCCCCGCCGGGGCCCCGCGTGGACGGGGACACGGCCGGCAGACGAGTGCGCCCGTCCGGCCGAGGCGCCGGCGGCCCGGCCCCGGACAGGGGCGGGGCCGTGGTCGTCGGCGCGGCCGGGCCGCGGCGCGGAGCGGACGGGGGCACCACCGGCGGCCTCAGCCGACCGCGGCCTTCTCGTGGACCGGTTCCGCCGCGGCCGGCGCGGGGGCCGCGACGAAGCCGGGCCGCGAGGAGATCAGTCCGGCCGCCGTCTCCGGAACCACGAGGGCGAGGAGCAGCAGGAGCGGGATCTGCCAGGTGCCGGTCAGGGCGTGGAGAAGGCCGAGCAGCCCCGGGCCGACTCCGGCGAGGAGGTAGCCGACGGTCTGTGCCATGCCCGAAAGGCGCGCCGCCACGGCCGGGTTGGGCGAGCGCAGGGCGAGAACGGTCATGGCGAGCGGGAAGGCGCTGCCGGTGGCCAGGCCGAGCACGCACACCCACAGCCAGCCCGCGGAGGGCGCGGTGAGGATGCCGACCAGTCCGACGACCTTGACGGCGGTGACGGCGAGCATCATCGGCCGCTGGCTCGGCAGCCGCGCGGCGATGACCGGGACCGCGAAGCCCAGCGGGATGCCGATGGTCAGCAGGACGGACACCATGGCCCCCGCGGTGGCCTGCGAAGCGCCGTGGGACCGCATGATCTCGGGCAGCCACGCCACCAGGGCGTAGAACATGAGCGAGACGGCACCGAGGAACACGGCGACGGACCAGGCCAGCGGGGAGCGCAGCAAGGACTCCGGCGTGCCATCGTACCCGCTGGGCGCGGTGTGACGGCCTGCCGGGGCCCGCCCGGAGCGGGTGCGCTGCCGTACGGCCAGCGGCGCCCACAGCACCGCCCCGGCCGCCGCGGGGAGCGACCACACGGCCAGCGCGGCACGCCACCCCGCCGCGTGGTCGAGCGGCACGGCGAGCCCGGCCGCCACGGCTCCGCTGCAGGCCGTCAACGTCATCGCCAGACCGGTGAGCGGGCCCACACGGTCGGCGAAGTGCTGCTTGATCACGGCGGGCAGGAGCACGTTGCCGATGGCGATGCCCGCCCCGGCGAGCACGGTCCCGGTGAACAGGCAGGCGGAGGTGGGGAACAGGCGCAGGGCGACGCCGGTGCTGATGAGCAGCAGGGCGCCGGTGATCGCGGACTCCGTGCCGACCCTGCGGGCGATCACCGGGGCCAGGGCGGCGAAGGCGCCCAGGCACAGCACCGGCAGCGTGGTGAGGACCGAGACGGCGGTGTCGGTGAGGTGGACGGCGTGCTGGAGGTCGTCGAGGACGGGGCTGATCCCGGTGATCGCCGCCCGTAGGTTCACGGTCAGGATGACGAGCCCGGCGAGCGCCCATGTCCGGGCGGTCCGGGATGCGGTGGTCGAAGGCATGGGTGTGGTCCCCCCGTTGATGCGGTGCGCCCCGGATGAGGTGAGGTGGTTGGGGCTGCCCGGCGCGATGGAGACGGCGCCTTCCCGGGGACGTCCGGCCCGGGGCGGGGCGGACAGGGGGAAGGCGCCGTCTCGAGGCCCGTACGCCCAGGCCGTCCCCAGGGCGTACGGGGGTTCACCGCCGATGCGGGTGCGGTCGTCTCCTGGCGCGGGTCAGGCGCGGACGGCCGGGGTCGTGGCGGAGCGGTTGTGGAACGGGCACACCAACTGGTTGACCTGGCCCTTGGTGACCGACGACGCGGTGTTCGCGCCGGTGCCGTCCTCGCCGAGGAGCTTGAGGATCTCGGTGGACAGCAGGTCGGGGCGGCCCTTCAACGCGTCCGCGGTGGACTGGTCGGTGGAGAACACCATCTCGGCGGCGATGTTGTCCATGACGATGCGGGCCAGGTTGTCCAGGCCGACCGCGACCGGGTCGCTCACGATCTGCGCGGTCATCAGGTCGATCAGGTGACTGTCGGTCTTCGACTGGTCCATGAAGTTCTTGAGGATGATCGAGTTCTGGTTCAGCTCGAACGTGGTCCAGAGGCTGAACACCAGCACGTACAGGTTGGACCAGGCGGGGTCTCCGACCCGCTGGCGCCAGCGGGTCATCAGCGCGCTGACGCCGTCGATCTGGTAGCGGCTGCTGTAGTACATGTTGGTGCGGATGCTCGGGTAGACGTCGGCGGAGAACGCCTCGAACGCGTCCATCGAGAACTCGCCGCGCTTGACGGTGTCGGCGATGAACGCCTGGCCGCGGTCGATGATGTAGCCGCAGGAGGTGGTCAGGTCCGCCGGCAGCCTGGCGTCGGTGAGGGTCTTGCGGGCGGTGTCCAGGGTCTTGGAGAAGTCCTGGAGCGGGGTGACCCAGCCGGTGTTCTTCGGCCCGTTGTAGGCGACCATCTCCAGGTCGTGCGGATCCGTGTACGGAACCTGCGCCGGGACGATGTACTTCGGGTCCAGCGACGGGGCGCAGATGCTGTAGATGCCGAGCGGGGTGTGGGCGATGGACTTGGCCATCTCGAATATCTCGTCGACCGGCTTCACGGTCTCGACGACCGTGCCGTTCTGCACCAGGTAGTAGGTGCCGCCGACCATGTCGTTGTTCACGATGATGATCGGGTCGAGGTGCTTGGTCAGGTTGCCGCGCATGGCGTCGTAGTTGGTGCGCATGCCGGTGTCGACCGCGCGGATGTTGTCCCGGGCCAGCTTCTTGCGGGCGGCCTGCGTGGTGGAGGCGTCCGGCGCGGTGGGAGCGGTGTCGGCCGCGAAGGAGGCCGGGACGGTGGTGCCGGTGAGGATGGCGCCGGCGCCGACCGCGCCGGCGGTGCCGATGAAGTTGCGTCGCGTGGTCATTTCCCCTGTGCTTCCTGGGTCCTGTGGTGGTGAGGGACGGGTGCACGCCGGGCTGCCTGGCTGGTTGGGGCCGGGCGGGGCAGGGGACGCGTGCGGCGTGGGGGGAAGTCGGGGGTGGGCGGCCGCCGGGGCGGCCGACTGTCCGCCGTGGGGTGGCGGGCAGGGCGGTGCGGACCGCTGCCGGGCGGGGGTGCGTCGGGGTGACGCACCCCTTGGGGTGGGAGCGCCCGGGCAGCGGCGTGCCGAAGGTGGTGCTGGTGCTTGTACTGCCGGTGGTGCCGGTGGTGCCGGGACGGTCAGCCGAGGTCGGAGGCCGTCGCGACGACGACCCCGTAGAGGTCGTCGATCGTGGCGAGCGCACCGTGGTGCAGCTGCTCGGCCGGCACTTCGGCGACGGCGGTCTTCAGGGTACGGGTGGCGGAGGCGTCGGCCACGACGGTGGGGCGGTTGCCGCGCAGGAACGCGCCCTGCGCCGTGAACGCCACGCACATGTGCGTCATGAACCCGGCCAGGACCAGGTCCTTGTGCCCGGCGGCGTCGACCAGATCACCGAGGTCGGTGCCGTGGAACGCGTTCGGGACACTCTTGACCACGGTGGCCTCGCCCTCGATCGGGGCGACGGCGGAGTGGATCCGGCCGATCTCGGCGCGGATGTCGTAGGGGGTCCCCTCACCTCCGTCGTTGACGACGTGGATGACCGTGGCGCCGGCCGCGCGCGCCTTGGCGATAAGGGTGGCGCCGGCGTCGAGCGCGGCCTGCCAGCCCTCCAGCTCCATCACGCCCTGCGTGTAGGTGTTCTGGTAGTCGATCAGGACCACCGTGGAGTCGGCGAGGGAGGCCGGGGTGTTGTCGAACTCGTTCAGCTCACGGAGCGTGATGGACGGCATGGCTGTGCTCTCTCCCCTGGGAAGGCGACGAAGTAGGAGGTTTAAATCGCCGTCGTGTGCGGCGAGTTACCTGTCTCACCGTAGGGTCTGGCTGATTCCCGGCTGGGTCGGATAGTTTGCAGATTCCGACATCATCCGGACCGGAGGGGGGAATTCCGGCGTGCTGGGATCAAGGCTTGTCGTGATCATGCTGTTCGACGGGGTGGATCTGCTCGACGTCACCGGACCTCCCGAAGTCTTCGCGCTTCTGGGGCGTGACCTGCGACGGGACCCCGGATACCGGGTGCTGCTGGCGGCCGAGACCGCCGACCCCGTCACCACGGGGGCCGGGGTCAAGGTGGTGCCCGACGTGACGTTCTCCGACATCGCCGACCGGCGCACCGACACCCTGATCGTGCCCGGAAGCGTCACCATCGACAGGGACCACCGCGTACACCCTGTGATCGACCCGGCCGTGGTCGCCTGGGTGCGGAAGTTGGCCTACCGTTCACGCCGCGTTACATCCGTGTGTGTGGGCGCGCATCTGCTGGCCGAGGCGGGACTCCTCGACGGCAAGCGCGCCACGACGCACTGGTCGACCGCCCGGCAACTGGCCGCCCGCTACCCGGCCGTGGACGTCGACCCCGACCCGATCTTCATCCGCGAAGGCAACGTGTGGACCGGAGCCGGCATCACCGCCTGCCTCGACCTCGCCCTGGCCCTGGTCGCCGAGGACTTCGGCGAGGCGGCCGCCATGGGAGTCGCCCGCCAGCTCGTGATGTACCTCAAGAGACCGAGCGGGCAGAGCCAGTTCAGCGTGCCGGTCGAACCCGCCTACACCACGCGTCGCATGGACGACCTGCGGCACTACGTCACCGCCAACCTGCGCCGGAGGATCACCGTCGCCGAACTCGCCGCGTACGCCCACATCAGCGACCGCCAGCTCACCCGGATCTTCCAGGAGGAGACCGGTATGACCCCGGCGGTGTACATCGACCACGCCCGCGTCGAGCGGGCCCGCAACCGCTTGGAGGAGAGCGAGGAGACCCTGGACCGGATCGCCGACGCCTGCGGATTCGGCAGCGTGGCCACCCTGATCCGCGCCTTCCGGCGCCGGCTGGGTATCACTCCCAGCGAGTACCGGCGCCGCTTCCGCCCCTCGGCCTAGGGCCCGTCCGACAATTCCCGTCTGCCGCGCGACGCCATGCACGCACGGGAAAAGCCCGGCCGGCTAGGCCGAGGCGGCCTCCCGCAGCCGGGCGAACTCCTCCGCCATGGTCGCCGCCGTCCAGTGCGCGTTCAGCCCGCTGGGGTTGGGCAGCACCCACACCCGGCTGTCCCCGACGGTCCGCCGCTGCGGCCCCACCTTCGCGGTGCGGTCGGCGAAGGCGGCCCGGTAGGCGGTCACGCCGACCACCGCCAGCCACCCGGGCCGCAGCCGCGTCACCTTCTCGGTCAGCAGCCGTCCGCCCTCGACGTACTCCTCGGCGGTCAGCTCGTCCGCCCGCGCGGTCGCCCGCGCCACGACGTTGGTGATGCCCAGCCCGTACGACAGCAGCTCCCGCTGCTCGGCCGGCTTCAACAGTCTCGGGGTGAAGCCGGACAGGTGCAGCACCGGCCAGAAGCGATTCCCCGGGCGGGCGAAGTGATGGCCCGTCGCCGCCGTCATCAGCCCCGGGTTGATGCCGCAGAACAGCACCCGGAGGCCGTCCGCGACCACGTCCTGGACGAGACGGTCGCGGGCGGCCTCCAGGTCCGCCTTCGTCAGAGGGGTCAGAGGATCGCTCCGGGGGTGTAGCCGGCCGCCTCCGGGTGCTGCTTGGCGATCTCCTCGATCCGGCCGACGACCACGCCGACCTGGTCGGCGGCGGCGCCGGTGAAGGACAGCTTGTCGGCCATCAGGGCCGCCAGCTCGTCACGGCCGAGGGGCAGGCGCTCGTCGGCGGCGAGCTTGTCGAGCAGATCGTTGCGCTCGGCGCCCTGCTCACGCATCGCGAGCGCGGTGGCGACGGCGTTCTCCTTGATCGCCTCGTGCGCGACCTCACGGCCGACACCGGCGCGGACGGCGCCCATGAGCACCTTGGTGGTGGCCAGGAACGGCAGGTAGCGGTCCAGCTCGCGGGCGACGACGGCCGGGAAGGCGCCGAACTCGTCGAGGACCGTCAGGAAGGTCTCCAGCAGGCCGTCCAGCGCGAAGAACGCGTCCGGCAGCGCGACCCGGCGCACCACCGAGCAGGACACGTCGCCCTCGTTCCACTGGTCGCCCGCCAGCTCACCGGTCATCGAGGCGTAGCCGCGCAGGATGACCATGAGGCCGTTGACGCGCTCGCAGGAGCGGGTGTTCATCTTGTGCGGCATCGCCGAGGAGCCGACCTGGCCCGGCTTGAAGCCCTCGGTGACCAGCTCGTGCCCGGCCATCAGCCGGATCGTCTTGGCCAGCGAGGACGGCGCCGCCGCCAGCTGCACCAGCGCGGTGACGACCTCGTAGTCCAGGGAGCGCGGGTAGACCTGGCCGACCGAGGTGAAGGCCTGCGAGAAGCCGAGGTGCCGCGCGATGCGGTTCTCCAGGTCGGCCAGCTTGGCCGCGTCACCGCCGAGCAGGTCCAGCATGTCCTGCGCGGTGCCCACCGGGCCCTTGATGCCGCGCAGCGGGTAGCGGCCCAGCAGCTCCTCGATGCGGCCGTACGCCACGAGCAGCTCGTCGGCCGCGGTCGCGAACCGCTTGCCGAGGGTCGTGGCCTGCGCGGCCACGTTGTGCGAGCGCCCGGCCATGACCAGCTCGGCGTACTCGCCGGACAGCTTGCCCAGACGCGCCAGCACGGCCACCGTACGGTCGCGCACCAGCTCCAGCGACAGCCGGATCTGCAGCTGCTCCACGTTCTCGGTGAGGTCGCGGGAGGTCATGCCCTTGTGCACGTGCTCGTGCCCGGCGAGGTCGTTGAACTCCTCGATCCGCGCCTTCACGTCGTGCCGGGTGACCTTCTCGCGCTCGGCGATCGAGGCCAGGGCGACGGTGTCCAGGACACGCTCGTAGTCGGCGATCGCCGCGTCCGGCACCTCGATGCCGAGGTCCTTCTGGGCCCGCAGCACGGCGAGCCAGAGCTGCCGCTCCAGCTTCACCTTCTGCTCGGGGGACCAGAGCGTGGCGAGCTCGGCGGAGGCGTAGCGTCCGGCGAGGACGTTCGGGATGCGGGGCTTGGCGGGCGCAGAAGTCACGTGTCCAGAGTTTACAGTCCGTCCATACAGGGTCCGTACCGTCCAGGGACCGTAGGAAACTACAGGTCAATGGGCCGTCGGGCGGGTCTGCGCGCGTCGGCTTGTGAGACGAGTGTGAGACGCCGGCCGCCCTGTCAGTGCAAGTCCGTGCGGGCGCCTTGGCCAGGTCGCTCGAAGCCGATGATCGTGGCGGGCTTCCATACGGGGGAGCGCCCGAAGACTGCGTCTTCCTGTGGCAGCTCGCCGCGCTTCCGTGAGCGGTACGTGCGGATGGTCTGGGGGCTCACACCCCAGTACGCGGCGACGTCCGCGACGGTCCAGTACTCGGCCTTCGGGTCTGCTGGCATGCCGCGACTCCTTGTCGTCGTGAGGTGGACAAAGTCTATGCGCCTTCACGGGCCGACTCCCTCCGCAACTTCGCTCCAATGATATTGACAAGGTTCCCGCTCGTCCCGTAACTTTGTCAATGTCAGATGGACGAGGTAAACGCCCGTTCAACACGACGGCCCCGAACCGGTGACGCAACCACCGGCCGGGGCCTCACGGACCGCCTGACCTGAGACAGGAGACCCGCTGTGACGAACTCTCTCATCCGCCGCGAGCGCCGCGCCAACCGCCGTTCGCTCCGTGCCGAGCTCCGCCGCCGCTCCGCCGCGCAGCGCCTGGCCGCCTCGTGCCGGCGCCGGCCCCGCTCCCTCGCCACCGTGGCGATCGCGGCCGGCGTCGCCAAGGACACCGCGACCGGCTGCGCGAACGGCCTCCGTTCCGTGGCGAAGCGCATCGGCGTCACCCCGGCCGCCACCGCCCGGACCCGCCGCACCGTCGCCGGTGGCCGCGCCCACCGCACCCACGCCGTCGGCCGCTACAGCCTCGGCCAGGTCGCCCGCCTGATCGCCGCCTACCGGCCGCGCAAGGCCGAGTACGTCGCCGCCGTCGCCCTGATCGCCGCGTTCGCCGGCGGTGCCCGATGACCGAGCTCACCACGGCGTCCACCGTCACGGTGGGCGCCCTGCCCCCGGCCGTCGTCAACCTGCTCTCGGCCGTCCTCGAAGCGATCGACCTGCCCTACCCCGCCAGCATGGGATGGCAGGAGGAGCACGACCGGCTCCTGAACGAGCGGGTCATGTACGCCAAGCTGGCGCTGCGCAGCGCCCTCGACGACTGCTCGCTCGGCCTGGACTGGGACGCCGACTACCTGCGGGAGAGGCTGGCCCAGCACCCGGTGCAGGGCTACGTCACCAGCGAGCAGGCGCAGGCCGCGCTCGCCGAGGGGAAGTCCTGGACCGAGGCCGTCGCCCTCCCCGCCGAGGCTGGCCAGTGACGGCGCCTCGCACCATCACGGTGCGCACCCTCGACCACGGCCCGCTCGAACTGCGCTGCCCCACCTGGTGCACCGGTGAGCACGAGGACGACGTCCACCGCGCGGACATCAGCCACCTTGGCCCCGACCAGCCGCTGACCCTGCCCACCAGGAGCGGCCCGGTCACCAACCTGGTCACCGCGCTGGAAGTCCGCCCCTACGCCTTCGACGGGTTCCTGCGGATGCCGTTCGTCAACGTCGGTATCGGCGCGGACTGGTACCCCACCGGGCTGCCCGGGCTGGAGGCCATGGCCGACACCCTCGCTGAGCAGGCCGAGCAGCTGCGCGAGCAGGCCCGCCGCCTGGCCGTCCTCCTGCAGGAGGCACGCCGGTGACTTCCCGCTGGCCGATCCGCCGGCCGACCGAGGCCGCCGCCATCCGCGCGGCAGACATGTTCACCCGGCCCCTCCCGCCCGTGCCCGCCCTGATGGCCGCGCTACTCGAAGCGAACCAGCGCCGCGACCGCGAAGGCCTCTGCCTCGCCGCGCACCTCGTCGTGCGCGCCGCCGCCCCGGAGGTGGGCGAATGAACAGCACCATCACCCGCAAAGAACTGAGCAAGGGCCAGACGGCCGTACTCACCGCCGCCGCGGTCGTCATGGCCGCCGTCGGAGGCTTCGGCGCCTGGGGCACCTACAGCAACGTCATGGGCCAGTTCCACCGGGGCGGCACCGCGGCCGGTGTCGTCGCCGCCGGTGAAGGCCTCGCCCTGATCCTCGCCCTGACCATGCTGGGGCTGACCATGCTGGGGCAGTCCGCCCCCGCCCCGGTCCGCGCCGGCCTGTGGCTGGCCCCCGCCGCCGCAAGCCTGACCGGCCTGTCCATCGCCGACAGCCGCACCGAGGCCCTGGTGTACGCCGTCACCCCGCTGGCCATGTCCGGCGCCGCCGAGGGCCTCGGGCTGATCGCCCGCCGCATCGTGGTGTACCGCACCGGCCGCGACGCCGAGGTGGACCGCCGCAACGCCCACGTCGTCCAGCAGCTGGCGTACCAGCAGGCACTCGCCGCCGGGCACCCCGACGAATCCGTACAGCAGGACGCCGAGCGCAAGGCGTGGAAGCTGATCGGCCGGGTCGGCGTCGGTGACCCCGGCCTCGCCGAGGGCCTGGTCGACGTCTCCCGCACGAAGCTGACCGCCGGGGCCGGACACGCCCTCGACCGGATGCTCGCCCTCCCGCCCGGTGATGCGCCGGCCGCCCGGCCCGCGCCGCGGTCGGCGTCCGCGACCGACGCGGTACGGCAGCACTTCGCCGACATGGACCCGGTCGACGCGGTACGGCTCGCGGCTGATGCGCGACCTGATGCGGGCCCGGTCGAACTCGCCTCGATCCTCGGTACGTACGGCGTGACCGTCGACCCCGTCGCGGTCGCCCTGGTCCTCGGCGAGCAGGCCCCCGAGTACACGGTCGAACGACCTGATGCGGCTGTTGCGCCGCAGGTCGCGGCGTTGCCCGCGCTGAGCGTGCAGGACGCCGTCGAGGAGGCCGCAACAGCCCTTGGGCCGGACGCAACAGCACGCGAGATCGCCGAGCACCTGAAGCAGACCAGGCGTCTGGTCCTGCCTGAGAACCACATCCGCGCGGCCCTGTCGAGGGCCGCGAAGAAGACCGAGCCCGAGGCCCCGGCCAAGCCGATGGAAGGCGGATACGTCTGATGCGCGCCATCCTGCTCGGCGCTCTGCTCGCCGCCCTGCTCCTCGCGTTCGGCCACACCGTCGCCCTGCTCGCCGCGGCCGCCGTCGCCTATGTCACCGCTCAGCCGATCGCTCTCGGGTTCGCCCTGGGAGCCCTGAGCCGCCCTGCTCTCACCCGAAGGGTCTCGTCGTGATCGCCATCGTCCGTACCCGAACCCTGCGAGCCCTGCGCGCCGGCATCGCCGAAGCCGAGGCAGCGACCGCCGCCGCGCGCATCGAGGCCAGGACCGCCACCGACTCCGCGATCCGGGCTGAGAACGCCCTGGAGGACCTGCGCAGCACGCACGCCAGCAGTACCGCCGAAGCCGCCCGTGCCCAGGGCGAGCTGGAGGCCCTGCGGGCACAGGTCCTCCTCGACACCGAGGACCGGGCCGCTCTGCGCATGCTGCTGCGCACGGCCCGGAAGTCAGCCGGTCCGCAGCAGGTGTTCGTGCTGCTGCACTACGGCCGGTTCCACAGCGTCCACGGGACCCGCGAGGACGCGGAGAAGGCCGCCGAACGCGACGGGGCGCACCCCGACGGGTGGCTCACGCAGGGCGCCCCCGGTACGCAGCGTCCAGAGGCTGAGGTGACGTGGCGTATCCAGCCGATGCCGATTGCGGGGGCTGCCCGATGAGCGAGCTCACCCCGCTCGACAAGGCGGAGGCCGCCGCGAAGGAGGCGGCGACGGACACGGTCGCCGTGCAGCTGGCGCTGGCCGCCGTCGAGCTCGCCAAGGCTGCCACCGCCCAGCAGCCCGCCCACTCGCCCGCCTGCAGCCACCAGCACAAGCCCGGCCGCAGCACTGGCGAATGGCTGGCCATCGGGTGCGCCGTCTGCGTGGGCGGCGTCGGGATCGCGTTCGCGTCGATCGCCATCGCCATCGGCGGGATCTCCGTCGCCATCCTCGCGGTCGTCCTGCGCAGCTTGTGGCGGGACTACCAGCGCGACGTCCAGAAGGGCCGCTGACCTGCCCCTCCGTCCTGCGCGGTCCGGTGGCCGTGCAGGGCGGTGGGGCCGGACAGTCCGGCCCGCAACCTCAGGAGGAACCCATGTCCGGAGCCCGTCACTTCTTCGCCCGCGGCACCGTGCCCGACAAGCAGCTGAAGGCCGAGGTCAAGGCCGACATCAAGTCCGCCCGCGGCGCCCAGCGCGACCTCGCCGCCACCGGCCAGCACGGCGCCGCGGACCGGATGGGCGCCGCCGTCGACGAGCACCTCGACGAGCTCAACGCCGTGAACAACGGCACCTGGACGCCGAAGCACGCCTGACCGGCTGCCCGCCGGGCCCGTCTCGCACGGGCCCGGTCGAGGGGAGCCGGGACAGCCCCGGCCCGAACCGAGGAGGAACCCATGAAGAAGCTGGTGGGCAAGAACCACGAGCACCCCGACGGCCACCTGATGGGCCGCAAGGTCCAGCACGACGGCGAGGAGTACACCGTCGTCGGCCTGCAGAGCGGCACGGCCGTCATCTCCAAGCCCGACGGCTTCAAGCGGCACAAGCCCATCCACGAGCTGAGGAACAACGGCTGATGGCGCTCACCGACAAGGATCCACACAACATCAGCGAGATCGCCCGCACCGTCGCCCTCGGCTACCGGATCGTGCGCCGCCAGCAGAAGGGCAAGGGCACCGCCCGGCTTGAGAAGCGCGTCGAGGCCATCCGCGAGAAGGCGCAGGCCCGAGAGGACAACCGCGGCAAGGGCCGCCAGTAGCTCACCCCCGGGGCGGCCGTCCACGGCCAAGCGACCGGCCGCCCCGGGCCTCCGTACCCCAGCAAGAGGCAGGAAGCCACCAGCATGACGGACATCCTCGTACCCGCCAACGCCGAGGCCGCCGAGGCCCCGCCCGTCGAAGCGGACGCGCCGGCCCCGCCGCCGGTACCCGTCGACAACCCCAAGCTCCCCGACCCCGGCGTGACCACCGAGAAGCGCCGCCCGATCATCGCCCCGTGGCTGCGTTCCCGCCGTGACCTGCTCGCCACGGTCGAGCGCGCGGCCGGGCACGCCTGGTACGCCACCGCCTATCACGGCCTGCGCACCCCCTGGTACGCGCTGCAGCTGGGCATGATGGCGCCGCGCGGCACCGCGCGCCTGGTCGCCTCCGCGAACAGGTGGGTGTGGGACCGCGAGGCTGCCCCGCTGCGGGACTACGCCGTCCGTACCGAGGACGTCGAGGAGTACATGCGGCTGTCCCGGCTGCGGGCCGGACGCGTCCGCCTGCGCGGCCTGGTCACCGTCGTGGCCTGCGTGTTCGGCCTCGGCTTCGCCCTGTGGCTGTACGTCATGGCACCCGAGTTCCTGTACGTGTTCGCGGCCGGCGGGGTGCTGACCCTCGGCTACTTCGGCCAGCAGCCCGACGCCCCGGTCATCGGCCCCGCCGTGATGCGCACCGAGCTGCAGAAGCTGACCGGGACGATCGTGCTGCGCGCCCTCGAATCGATCGGCAACCCGCGCATCACCGCCGCCATCAAGAAGGGCGGCGACATGAACGGGATGCGCTTCACCAGCGAGATCACCCGCGACGGCCCCGGCTACCGCGCCGACCTCGACCTGCCCTACGGCGTCGTGCCCGAGGACGTCATGGAGGAACGCCAGGCCCTCGCCTCCGGCCTGCGCCGCAAGCTGGGCTGCGTCTGGCCCTCCGGCGACCCGACCGAGCACGAGGGCCGGCTGATCCTGTGGGTGGGCGACAAGCCCATGAACGAGACCACCAAGCCGGCCTGGCCGCTTCTGAAGGACGGGCAGGTGGACCTGTTCCAGCCGGTCGTGTTCGGCAACGACCAGCGGATGAGGGACATGTTCGTCACCCTCATGTTCGCGTCCGTCGTGGTCGGCTCCATCCCCCGCATGGGCAAAACGTTTCTCCTGCGCCTGCTGCTGCTCATCGCCGCCCTCGACCCGCGGGCCGAGCTGTACGCGTTCGACTTCAAGGGCACCGGCGACCTGCGCCCCTTGGAGCCGGTCTGCCACCGCTACCGCGCCGGCGAGGACGACGAGGACGTGCTGTACGTCCTGCACTCCATGCGGGAGCTGCGCGAGGAACTGCGGCGCCGCGCCAAGGTGATCCGCAACCTGCCCAGCCACCGCTGCCCGGAGAACAAGGTGACCCCGGCCCTGGCCAGTGACCGCAGCCTCGGCCTGCATCCGATCGTGGTCGGCTTCGACGAGTGCCAAGTCCCGTTTGAGCATGAGAAGTACGGGGCTGAGCTGGAGTCCATCTGCACCGACATCGCCAAGCGCGGCCCGGCGCTGGGCATCGTCGGCATGTTTGCCACGCAGCGGCCCGACGCCAAGAGCCTCCCGCCCGGCATCTCCAACAACGCCGTGCTCCGCTTCTGCCTGAAGGTCATGAGCCACACCGCCAACGACATGGTCCTCGGCACCGGCGCCTACAAGGCCGGCGTCCGCGCCACGATGTTCACCCGCTCCGACCGGGGCATCTGCTGGATGTCCGGCGAGGGCGACGACCCCGTCATCGCCGCGTCCGCGTTTGTCGACGCACCGGGCGCCGAGAAGGTCGTCGCACGGGCCCGCCAGCTGCGCGAGGACTACGGCAACATCACCGGTCACGCCCTCGGCCAGGGCCCCGCCGACACGGCCAGCAGCGACCTGCTCGGCGACATCCTGAAGGTGGTGCCCGCTGACGAGGAGCAGGTGTGGAACGAGCGCGTGGCGGTCCGCCTCGCCGAGCTCCGGCCCGACGTGTACGCCGGGTGGAAGGCGGAGAACGTCACGTCCGCGCTCAAGCCGTGGGGCGTGAAGGCGGACCAGGTGTGGGGCACCACCGACGACGGTGAGGGCAAGAACCGGCGCGGCATCAAGCGGGCCGAGGTGGTCGCCGCGATCACTCGCCGTGACGCCGACAGGGCCGCCGCATAGCCCTCCCATGGCCGCTAGACCTAGCACCCCGCCCTGCTAGGTCTAGCACCCCCGCTAGCACCAAAACACGCCCCTGGCCTGCTCCCTAGCGTCTAGCAGCAGGGGCCCCGGAAACGGGAAACACCCGTGAATCGAAGGGGAGAGACACCCATGTGGCTTGCTATGGCCGCGCTCATTCTCTGGCTCGGCTACTACGCAGTGTTGTGCGCCGTGAAGCCGTTCGCGCCGTGCCGCAAGTGCGGCGGCCTCGGGCAGGTCGAGCGGTTCAAGAAGCCGCGGATGTGCCCGCGCTGCCACGGCAAGCAGCTCCGGCTGCGCGTCGGCCGGCGCGCCCACAACGCATGGCGCCGCACCCACGAGGCGGGCAACCGCTGACCTCGGGGGCCGCCGGTGCCCTCTGTCGTCCTCCAGATCCGCCGGGCTACGGTGCCCGGCAGCCAACCCACCGAAGGAGATCACGCCATGACCAGGCGCCTGTGGAAAGTCGGCACCAACAGCGGCAACAACGGTTGCCCCACCCTCTACACCACCCCGTCCGGCGACTACGTCGTCCAGGGCGACCGCGTCACCGACCCCGGCGAACTCGGCCAGCTCGCCAACCTCACTGAGGACGAGGGCGCGGTCGTCGTCCCCCGCGAGTTGCTCGCGAACTTCGGTCCCCGCGAGGCTGTCCACGTGCCTCAGATGATCAGCTTCGAAGAGTTCGACGGCATGTTCACCACGCTGCGCCACTCCGCGTGGCGACTGGAGACGCGCCGCCGCTACGCCTGGGACGAGCAGCAGGACACCTACCGGCAGTTCCTCGCCGCCGGCCGCGTCGACTGGGACCTCGACGACCCCTGGTGCCGCGAGCGCCGCGAGCAGACGGCCCTCGGCAAGCGGTTCGAGCGGGTGCGGATCCTCGACGAGCCGCCCACCGAGGGCCAGCGCTACCTGCTCGACAACGCCCGCCGTAACGAGGCCGTCGGCGAGACGATCCGCGTCCTGGCCCGCAGCGCGGCTGACGAGCTGAAGCTACCGCGTGAGGACTTCTGGCTGTTCGACGCGCGCGTCGTCGCCCTGCTCCACTTCGACAACGCCGACGAGATGACCGGCATCGAGCTGATCACCGACCCCGTGCAAGTGCTCCGCTACGCCCAGGCCCGCGAGGCTGCTTGGCACCACGCCGTGCCATTCGACCAGTTCAGCGGGTAACTTCCCTGCTGTGGCAACGGACTTCCAGCAGGCCCGCGAGGCGCTAGGCCGCCGGCTCCGTGAGCTGCGCGGCCAGCGCACACAGCGCGACCTGGCGGCCCTGCTGGAGTGGCCACAAGCCAAGATCTCGAAGCTGGAGACCGGCCGGCAGACCGCCACCCCAGAAGACCTCACCGCCTGGGCTACGGCCACCGGCCACCCGGCGACCGCAGAAGAACTCACCGCCCGTCTGCAGGGCCTGGAGACCCACACCCGATCGTGGCGCCGCCAACTGCGCGCCGGCCATCGGCCCGTGCAGGACGTCCTCACCATCGAGTACGAACGCTCAACCGAGCTGCGGGCGTGGGAGGGGGCGATGGTCGTCGGCATGCTGCAGACACCGGAGTACGCCCGCCACGTCTTCACCCGCTACGCCGAACTCCATCAGGCCCCGCGCGACATCGAGGACGCTGTGAGGGCCCGCATCGCCCGTCAGGCGCTGCTGTACGAGCCCGGCCGGGTCTTCCGCATCCTGCTGTGGGAAGCGGCCCTGTACGCCTGCGTAGCGCCCCGCGACGTCATCGCCGGGCAGATCGACCGGCTCGCCTCCGTCATCGGCCTGGACACCGTGCAGCTGGGCATCGTGCCCTTCGGGGCGCAGCTCGCCGTCCCGCCGGCCAATGCGTTCTGGCTGTACGACGACCGCCTCGCCATCGTCGAGGACTGGCACGCTGAGTTGTGGCTGGACGACACCGAGACCGTCGGCCTGTACCGCCGCGTGTGGGACACGCTCGCTGCGGCGGCCGTGTACGGCACGCAGGCCCGCCGGCTTCTCGCGCGGGCCCGCGCGCAGGCCACCGACCTCACGTGAGCATCACGGCGAATCGCGTCAGCCACCGGGCGAATATTCGCGAATCACACCACGCCCTGATTCGCACTTGTCCCTAACGTCCTGGTCATGGCCCACCCGATGCGCTCCGCCGCGCAGTACGAGGCCGGGGATACGTGGCTCGCTGACTGCAGCGACGACCCGGCTACCGTCCACACAGCATGGGAGCAGGAGACCCTCGCACCCATCGCCTCCGGGACCCACTGGCTCGTCGCCGAATCCAGCCTCACCCGGGGATGGCCGGCCGCCTCCCGGATCCGGAACTCGCCGCACGGCCCCGTCCTCGCCGACCCCGACGCCAACCGGATGTTCTGGCTGATCGCGCCGAACGCGGCCGAGGAACTCTCCGACGTCCGGCACCTGACCGTGCACCCGGCGGGCTGGCTACTGCCGTGCCCTCCGACCGGCTGGCAGGTGGACGGCCTGTTCTGGCTGTGGCGCCCGGACGGCAAAGGCCACCTGAACGACCCCGCGCTCATCGCAGCCGCGTTCGGCCCCGGCGGCTACCGCACCGAAGCGGAGGCCCCCGCATGACGACCGCCGAGACCAGAGCCCTGGTCGACATCCCCGCCGAACTCCTGCCACTCATCCTGCTGCCGCCCCTGGAAGTCCTGCCTGACGCCAGGGCGCGCGGCGCCGAGTGCGTGTGGGGCGGCGAGCCGCTGTCCACCGCCACGGCCATTGACCTCGGCGAGCGCGAGACCGACGGCGGCCACTGGTTCCCCCGCGCCTGCCGGCCCTGCACCCGCCGCGCCGTCCTCGTCGCGCGCAACGACCACCCCGGCCGGTGCGAGCAGTGCACCGACGACACCAATCTCTGTGAGACCCGCCGCGCCCTGCACGCCCTCGCCCTGGAGCTCCGCCGATGATCTGCGCACGCTGCACCGAGCCGATCCGCCCCGGCGAGAAGACCGAGGAAATCCAGAACCACGGCGCGAGCGCTGCCGGCGGATCCGTCGTCGTACACGCGCGGCTCTGCCAACGCGCTCCCCAGCAGACGGCGCCGACGCGCCGCTGAACTCCCGTGCCCGGCATGCCGACGTGCCGGGTGCGGGCCAGACTCCAGCGGGACCTATCTGACGGCGAAGACGAGGGTCAGGGCGCTGGAGAGTGGCCGCCCCGTCGCCCCTGTCGGGGGCGGCCACACCACCTCGTCCGCCCGTCCTCAGCGCCCCCCAGCGGACGAGGACGGGCGGGCTCATTCGCCCCCGTACTCGCGGCGCAGCTCATCGAGGCTGCCCAGCAGGCCCGGCTCGGCGTCGAGGACCTCGGCGAGCAGCTCGGCACCTACGCGGCGCGGCAGGCGCTTCTCGGCCCACTGGTGGCCCGCCGGACACGCCATGTATGACGGCTCGTCGCTGCGGTCGTCGAGGTCCATGGCGAGGATCAGGCGCGCCCTGGTGCCGCATGCTGGGCAGGCGATGCCGGCCTCGGCGATGACCCAATCAGGGAGCGGCCATCGCAGGACTGCCGGGGTGCTCATCGGGCGCGCTCCCGGTCGAACTTGCGCAGCTCTTCCTTCATCGCCGCCCGCAGCTGCCGTGCGGCTTCCTTGGCCGCCGAAGGCTTGGAGAAGTCGAAGCTGCCGGAGAGATTGATCGTCTCGATGGTGATGCTGCCGCCGCTGCGCAGCATGCTCTGGAACGCTGCGCGCTCCTCGGCGGTGAGGACGGCTTCTGGCTTGCCGGTTTTGTTGACTGCGAGGGTCGCGCCGGGCTGGAGCAGCCCGCCCGAGTCGTACTTCGTGGCCGGCGCGAAGCCCCACCGGCTGGTGAACATCGGGTCTCCGGCGCCGCGGGCGGTCTTGCCGTAGTGGACGCCGGCGCCGCCGGACGACTCGACGTTCACCCCGGCCAGCGTGCCGGCCGTGTGGCCCACGCCGGCGTTTGTGATGCCGATCTCGAAGGGCGACTTCAGGTTCCGGACCCAGCCGGACGGGCCGCTGTTCCCGACGAACGCGCCGGTCGCCCAGCGGCGGTGCGGGTGCTCGCCCCGGATCACGGACTCGATCGCGGACATGAACCCCGAGCAGTCCCACGAGGGGTTGCCGTTACCGGCCCACTGGTAGGGCAGGCCACCCTGGGACTTGGCCCACGTCAGCGCGCGCTGCACGGCCGGGCCGCCCTTGGCCTTCTTGTCCTGGTTGCCGAACCAACCGAGCATACCGTCGACGCCCTTGTTGACGAGGCCGCGCATCAGGTTCCCGATGCCCGAGCCGGGGATCGCGTTGATGAGCGGCCGGACGAGGGAGCTGAGGGCCTTCTGCGCCGCGCTCTTGAGGCCGCCGACGACGACGTCCTTCACCCAGTCGTAGGCGCCGCCGAGGACGTTGCCGATGCCGGAGGTGATGCTGCCGACGATGCCGCCGGAGGCGAAGTGCTGCTGTCCGGCCTGCTCCCTGCGTCGTTCCTGCTGCTGGCTGGGGTTGCCGCCGGTGCGGGTGGGGTGGTCCTGGCCGAGCATGGCGTCGATGCCTCGGTGGCCGCCGAGTTGGGCGACCTGCTGTTTGGACAGGATCCGCTCGCCCGGTGTCAGCATCGCCGGTACCGTGTCCGTGTTTCCTTGGCCGGGGACGACGCCACCGCGGTTGAAGCCGAGGGAGATGGTCGGCAGGGTGATCTTTGAGCTGATCTTTCCGGCGATGCTGTTCCACATCTTGCGGATGCCGTTGTTGTAGACCGTGCCCACGACGAACTTCACCGGTGCGGAGATCTTCGATTTGACGCCGTTCCAGATGACGCCGAGCCCGTCGCGGAGCGCCGTGAACGCGGACTTCATGCCGTTCTTGAAGCTGGTGATCTTGCTGTTGATCGTGGAGAAGATCCCGGAGATCGTGTTCTTCGCGCCGTTCCACAGCCCGGACCACGTGCTCGTGATCGCCGTCTTCAACCCGGACACGCTGGATTTGATCCAGCTCCACGCCCCGGACACCGAACTCTTCAGCCCGCCCCAGAAGCTGTCCCACTTCGAGCGGACGCCGTTCCACAGGTCTTTCCAGAGCCCCACGACCCAGTTCTTCAGGGTCGTGAAGATCTCCTTGGTCTTTGACCACAGCGACTTGAACCAGCCGACGATCGCGTTGACCAGGTCGGGGATGATCGAGTGGCCGACCAGGATGTCGTACAGCCTCTCGAACGGCTGAACGATGTACGTGTTAATCATGTCCCACGTGCCCTGGAAGAACCCCTTCACCGCGTTCCACACGCCCATCACCACGTCGCGGAACGTCTCACTGTGCTTCCACGCGTACATCAGGCCGGCCGCGAGACCCGTCAGGGCAAGCACCACGAGGCCGATGGGACTCGCGTCCATAACCGTCGTCAGAATCGTCTGCACCACGGTGACGGCCATGGTCGCCAACTCCCACAGCTTCATCGCGGTGACGATCGCCAGGATGCCCGCCGCGATCGACCCGACCAGCGTCGAGTGATCTCCGAGGAACTTGAAGAACGACGTGAGCGGGCCAGCCACTGTGTCGGCAATCCCAGCGATCATCGACACGAATGGTGCCGCGATCGGCGCCAGGTTCTCCAGCGCCGCACCAACAACGGTGATGAGGTCCGATGCGATCCTGTGCAGCCCCCCAAAGATCTCGCCGAGTGCCTCCTGCATTGCTGGCAGGCCGGTGACGCGGCGGAGCTCCCCGAAGGCGTCGGTGAGGGTGCTGAGCGCGTCCAGACCGCCCAACTTCGCGGCGTCCATGATGTTGCCGAGCGTGCCGAAGATGTTGCCGACCATCCGGCCGAACTGCTTGGCCAGGTCGATGGCGTGGTCGATGGCCTTCTCGAGCGCACCGGACTTGAACGCGTTGCTGATCTTCTTTGAGATCTTGTCGGACGCGCCGGCCGCCGCGGTCGTCAGCCGCTTGAACGCCGGGCTGGCCGCGATGCCGATCTGCGTGAGGGCGGTGATGAACTGGCCGGGCACCTTGGCGAGGGGTGCCATGCCCTTGTTGAGGCCGTCGAACAGCTGCCGCAGCATGCCCGTCTTGCCCAGCTCGGTCACGGCGCTCATGGCGTTCTTCGCCATGGTGTTCAGTACGCCTGCCGTGCCGACCAGTCCGTCGTGCAGTGAGGGCAGCGCGGCCTTCGCCATCTGCGTGAAACTCTGGCCGAGGCCCTGGAATAGGCGCTGCTGGACATCGAGCTTCAAGGCGCGCCACGCGCCCGCCTGTGCGACGACGGCCTGCACGAACTCGCGGGCATTGGGCGCGAGCTTGGCCATGGCGTTGGCGGTCTTGTTCGTGGCCTGCGCGCCGGCCTCTTGTGCCTCGGCTACGTTCCGCGCGGCGTCGGCCACGGCCTGGTTCGCGTCGGCGATCTGTCGGGCACCGTCGGCCGCGGCCTTGGTCGCGGCGGCACGGGCGTCGGCCAGGTCACGCTCCGCCTTGGCGATCCGGTCCAGGCCGTCCTGCGCCGTGCGGGCCTGGTCGGTCTCGGCGTCCTTCAGATTCTTGGTCTTGTCCGCGACCTCCTGGTTCGCGTCACGGACCTTGTCCTTGGCGTCCTTGACCGTCTTGGAACCCTCGACGCCGGCCGCGTTGGCGTCGGCAGTCTGCTTCTGCAGCCGCTCGGTCTCGGTCTGCTGCTCCTTCAAGGCCTGGACCGCTTGGTCGTACTGCAGCTGCGCTTTCGCCAGCTCCTCAGCGGTGGCCTTCGCGCCCTTGGCTTTGACCGCGTTCAGGTTGGCCTCGGCGTCCTGCAGGTCCAGCACCTTCTGCCGCTGGTCCAGCTGAGAGTCGGCCAGCCTGTTGTTCAAGTCCTCGAGTTCCTGCGCCGCTTGCTTCCGCGCCGCGGTGAGATCGAGCTGCGCCTGCCGTGCGGCGCGCTGCGCGTCGGCCAAGTCCCGCTCGGCCTGCTCCACCTGCTCGGCCGCGCGCCGGTTGGCGTCGGCGACCTCCTGCACCGTCGACTTCAGGGAGCGCTGGGCGTCCTCGATCTGCCGGGCCGCCTGGACGCGGGCCTCGGCCGCGCGTACCTCGGCGTCCTTGACTCCCTGCTGGGCGCGAGCCAGCGACCGCTGTGCGTCCTCCACGCGGCGCGTAGCCGATGCTGCCGCGTGCGCCGACGAGGTGGCCGGCGCGAAGGCCTGCTTGAACGCGGCGCCTATCCCGCTGGTGCCGATCTTGATGGCGGCGAAGGCGCTGCCCAACGACAGCATCGCCGGTGCGGCGATCAGGGCCGCCGGGCCCATGGCGGCGATGGACTCACCCAGGGAGACGAGAGTCGGCATGGCCGCGAGGGCGGCCGTGGTGAGGGCGACAACCTTGCTCGACAGCAGCCCCATGGAGCTGCCGGAGCTCCCCAGACTCCCGAGGGCGCCGAGGGCGGACCGGTCGACGTCGACGCGGACGTGGGCCGTGCGGCTGCGGGTGAGGAGCGCCAGGTCGTCGGCAGCGGCGCGGGTGTCGGCGTCCGCGGTGATGCGGGTGGTGCGGGCCCTGGTGAGCAGGGCGAGGTCATCGGCTGCGGCCCGTGTGTCGAGGTCGGCAATGATGCGGACCGTGCGGTCGCGTGTGAGGGTGACGAGCTGCTCCTCGGCGAGCTGGCGGGCGGCGTCCTCCAGCTTCGGCAGGATGTTGACGGTTCGGTCTCGCAGGTTCAGCGAGCTGAGCGCCGTCCCTTCGAGATTGACCCTGACCTTCATGGAGCGGTCGCGTACGAACCGGTCAAGGGCCGTCTTCGCGTCCTTGTCGTCGAGGTTGAGCCGGACGCCTACCTCGTTGCGCTTGGACTTCAGCCGGTCCATGGCGCGGTTGTAGGCGGACTCGTCGGCCGTGACCTCGACGTATCCCTCGGCTATGCGAAATGAGCCGGCCATCAGACCGTCACCGCCTGCACGCCATCGTCGGCCAGCAGGTCAGTGAGCGAGGCGCCGACGACGTCGGCCAAACGGTCGGCTACCTCGATCGGCGGCTGTGCGGCGCCGCGTTCGTACGCGTGCACGGCGTAGCGGCTGCGCCCGACGCTGGCAGCGACCTGGCGGACGGACAGGCCGGCGGTTCGGCGGGCGGTGCGGAGTTGGTGGCCGGAGAAGCGGCGGGCCATGGCGGGCTCCCGGATGCGGAGGGCTGGCGGTTGGGAGGGCCAGGCCGTGGCTCGGATCGCGGGTGAGCATCGCGCTCAGGCATCGCGCCTTCGGATCGTCGACCTGTGACGTCGCTGGATACGCCGTCCAGTTGAACGATACTCCACATGACCTTTGATTCGAAGGCGTAGAGAGTCTCTTGCCTTTGATTCCTCACCGCATGGATGCTGGGCGACATGGCATCCCCACCTTCACCACGCTGGGCCCCGCTGCCGGTCGGGTTCGGCGTCATGCTCCGCAACGCCCGCGTCGACGCCGGCCTCTCCCGTGACGCCCTCGCTACCGCCGTCCATGCCTCGCCCGGGCGCCTGCGGGCACTTGAGGCGGAGCAGCGCCCACCGTCCACCGCGCTGGCCGTGCGGCTCGCCGACACGCTGCAGCTGGACCCATGGCAGGCCGCCGTACTGCTGGCCGTCACGGTCGACGAGGAGCAGCTGCGCACCCGGCGCGGCACCCGGCACGTCCGGCGCCGCGGCATCTCTGTGCCTACGGATGTCCGTGCCCGGATCAGCGCCGAGCGGGCAGCAGGACGGAGCTGGCACGCCATTGCGGCCGGCCTCAACACGGACGGGGTGCCGCCCATGGTTCGCGGCGCCTGGTGGGGCACCTCCGTTCGGAACCTCTTCGCTCAGAGTCCCGTGCCCGCCACGGGGTTATCCTCCCAGCGGTCGGAGTCCTCGAGGTAGCCGAGCAGCGCGCGGGAGCCATCGGCCCATCCGCCGTGGCGGCCGATCCGCACTAGGTCGTGCCCGGCCTTCCTGGCGGCCGTGGCAAAGCCGCGGCGCAGGCTGTGCCCGGACCACTGACCCTCGAGGCCCGCAGCCTCGGCGGCCCGCTCGACTACCTGCGCGGCGGCCTGCGCAGTGAGACGACCGACCGGGTCCCCGATCGGTACGCCGTGGCGGAGCATGGGCGGGGCGATACGGCCGTGCCGGTCGATACGGACGAACAGCGGCCCATCCTCGCGGCCTGCTTCCGCCATCGCCTCACGGAGCGCCCGGACAGCCCGGACCGGGCAGGTGGCCAGGTTGCTGCCGTAGGGCACGGCGGTGTCGCTGAACTGCTTCACCTTGCGCCGGTACACCGAGGCCTCGATGCCGTGGGCGGTCTCGGGCACGTCCGCCAGGTCGAGGGCGACCAGCTCGGAGACGCGGGCCGCGGTGGCGAAGCCGAGAAGCAGCAGCGCGGCATCCCGCCGGCCGATGAGCGTGCCGCGGTCGAGGGTGTCGAGCATGGCACGCAGCGCGGACGGCACGGCAGGCTGCGCCTTGCGGGGCTTGGCGGCCGGGTCCTTGGCGCGGGCGAGCCGGTCGCGGTAGCCGCGCAGGACGACGCGGGCGCCTTTGGTGCTGGGCGGGGTGACGTTCGCGGCGGAGTGCGCGGTGCGGATGGCGGCGACCGCGCGCTCGATGCTGCTGGGCGAGTACGGGCGGCCGGTCCGCGGGCGGGGTGTGGTCGTGAGCGCGGTGACGTACTCGACCACGGTCTCAGGGGTGGCGGGCAGCGGGGTGTGCCCGGTGGCGGCGCACCATGCGGTGAACTCGGCCCAGTCGTTGGAGTAGGCGCGGCGCGTGGAGTCGGCGGTGCCGGCGTCGAGGGCTTCGCGAGCGGCGGCGGACAGGGCCGGGGTGGCGTTGGAGACGGCATCTGACGGACCGTTGCCCGGTACAGCGATCTCGTAACTCTGGCTCATAAGAAGGAATGTTATCGGGAGTCAGAACCGTGGCGGCCCGGAATCGCCGAACCGTTGCCCGAACATGGCTGTGCCCGGCCGCCGACGACGACCGGGCACAGGGTACGGGCAGGGTCAGGCGATGAAGCCCTGCGCCTCCCGCTCCGCCCGCTTGTAGGCGGACTGGACGCTGTTGCGGTGAGCTGCCCGGGCAGACCGGCGCTCCGGGTTCTCCGTCAGGCTGGCCGCCTGCTCCTCGACCTCCTCCGGCTCCTCGTCGTCCTCGTCCTGGTCGCCCGGCACCCACCGGCCGCGCGCCGCCATCTCGTTCAGCCGGGCCCGCTCGCGCAGCTCCTCGTCCCGCTTGTAGCCCGGCAGGATCCGCGCGGCGTACAGCTCGGCCGTCGACTGTCCCGCCGCCGGCCTCTCCTCCTCGCCGCGCTGCTGCTCGCGGATCCGCTGTGCATGGGCGGCCGCGGACTGGGTGACCGGACGGTTCACGTTGGACATGCTGTTCTCCCTCAGTAGTGGTTCAGGTCGCCGCGGATCGCGGCTTCCTCTTGAGCGACACGGGCCTTGACCTCGGCCAGCGCCTCAGCCACCTCCCGCCGGTACCGGGCCGCCTCCGCGGGCGTCGCCTGCCGGTGCTCGTCCAGCGGCGGCGCCGGCATCCCCACCCGGCGTCGCGCCTCGACCGCCATGCGGTAGATCTCCGGCAGCTCCACCGTGCCCAGCTCGCACGCCGGGCCGTGGTGCACGCACACCGGCGCCTGTTCCGTCGGCTCGCCCAACGCGCGCGCCACACGGTCCAGGCGGGCCCGGAAGCTGCGCGCGCTCATGCCGCCCGCCCCGATTCGACGAGGGCCGTCTCCAGTGCGGCCAGCCGCTCCTCGAGCTCGAACTGCTCGGAGATGGCTGGCAGCGCGGACAGCAGCACCGCGGCCGCGCGGATCCGCAGCGCCGTGGACGGATCCTGCAGCGCCGCGTGCAGCGTGGCGATCGCGTCCCGTGCTGCGCCGCCGAGCGCGGCCCTGGCCTCGGCGAGCAGCTCCCTCTGCGCGGCCTTCACCTCGGCCTCGAAGGCGGGGTCTTCGCGCCACCTTCGGACGGTTCGTCCCGATACGCCGACACCCTCGCCGGCCTTGTCACTGCTCGCCCCTTGGGCCAGCAGCAGGACGGCCTGGCTTTTTGCGTCCAGGTCAGAAACGGTCATGGGCGGTCACTCCTTACAGGGCGCCAAAGACGACGTCGGGGGTTTCGAGTAGGGCGTCGGCCATGACGCGCGCGTGCTCGACGTCGGCCTGGGTCGGCGTGACGTACAGGACGAAGAGTCCGTCGAGTTCGTCGATGGGGTAGCCGGCTCGGATGTGGGCGAGGCATCGGGAGATGTAGCCGACGGGGCCGAAGACTTCGGCCTCGGTGAGGTCGTTGGCGGCCTGGGTCACTGCTCCGCTCCGGGGTCGTAGTTGGGGCGGTAGACGATGCAGCGGTCGAACTCCGTGAAGCCCTCGGCGGACAGCGGGAGTGGGGGTGTGCCGGGGCCGCCGTCGACGAATGGCAGGAGCTCGGGGTGTCCGTCGGTGTCAGTGTTGGCCAGCCAGGCGATGACGGGCTCGAGGGTGGTTTTACCCTCGGCGGTTTCCTGGACGTACCAGCCGGGGGCTGCGGGGATGATCTCGGGCATGGGGGCTCCTCAGCGCCGGAACGTGTCAGGGATGTGGCTGGCAAGGGCGCGGACCACGTCCGGGGTGGATGAGAGCGCCCCTGCCAAGACCGGGCAGGTGTCGTCGTGGCGGACAGCGACGTGCACGATGCCGTTGTCGTCGGTCGTGTGGCTGGTCTCGGAGCTGCAGTGGCCGCACTGGTAGGCCGCGGCGAGGGCGCCGGCGTTGAGCGCGCCGATCAACCAGTCGGTTCGGTCAGGGGTGCCGGTCATCGGGGTCTCCTTGCGCGATGCGTTCGGTCTGCCTGCTGGGGACGGCGGCTGGCCAGCCCCCTGGCCGCCTCTGCGGGCGGTTGCGTTCGTTGCGGAACCAGGCCGCGATCAGTGCCGCCTGTTCCCAGCCGAGCCGGGTGTAGAGCGGCTCGATCTCCTTGTGCAGTGGGTGGCTGCCGGTCCAGCCGTAGACGTGGCCTCGGAGGGCTGTGGCCACATCTACGGCTCCGGTCCAGGTGAGTTGCCGGGTGAGGTCTCGAGCGAAGTGCTGGTAGGTGTACGCGTCCTCGGTGCGCAGTCGTTCGGCTTGGGTGATCCAGTGCTTGACGTCCATCGCGGTTCAGCACCCGACGTGTCGGTCGTTGCCGCGGGATGCCCAGTCGGCGTCGAGTCGCGTGTGGCAGACGACGCACACCGGCCCCTCTTGTACCGCCGGTTCCCTCCTTAGAGAGGAGGAGGGAACCACCGCTCGCGGGGTGCCTGGTTCCCTGTGGTTCCCGACCGGCGCGGAACCGGTCTGACCTGCGGTTCCTCCCTGTGTGGTTCCGCCCTCGGGAACCATTTCGCCTTCAAGATCCGGGAACCGCTCTGGGAACCGGTCTTGGCCACGGGTGCGCCGGATGTTCGCGACCTCTTGCAACTTCTCGTCGCGGACCTGGAAGGCAAGCTTCTGGCACTCGGTCCGCAGCCTGCGCCGGCCGTACTCGTTGGGCACATTCGCCTT
This sequence comes from Streptomyces sp. NPDC051133, assembly GCF_040682635.1. Taxonomy (NCBI): domain Bacteria; kingdom Bacillati; phylum Actinomycetota; class Actinomycetes; order Kitasatosporales; family Streptomycetaceae; genus Streptomyces; species Streptomyces sp. NPDC051133. The sequence continues at coordinate 230,766 of NZ_JBFBBK010000002.1, read as the reverse complement.
GTCGAGCTGCTGGACGATCCACTCGACGGACCCCTCAGGCGCCGGCTGCTCACCTGGCGGGACAACGTCCAGCGACTCAAGCACCAGCGATGTCACAGGTCGGCCGTCGGGCTTGTACTCACCGTCGATGGAGAGCTTCTTGAGCCCGAACAGGAACTCGTCGCTCTGGTCCTCGTCCTTCTGCTTGCCGGACTTCACCGTGAGGACGTAGTTCGAGAGCTTGTCGCCCTTCTTCGACACGTGGAGCTCGGACTGCAGGGCGCCCTTCACTGCGGAGGCGCCGCGGCCGTGCTCGCCGACATGGCCGGTGTGGTGGACGATGACGACGCACGCACTCGTCGCTGTGCGCAGCTGGTCAAGGCGGTCGACGACCTTGCCCATTTCCGTGTTGGAGTTCTCCTCGACGCCGACCGTGACGCGGGCCTGCGTGTCGACGACGACCAGGACCGGGCCGATCTCTTGAAGCGCTGCGATCAGCACGTCCCACTCTGGGCTCATCGCCTGGACGGGTCGGGGCAGGAAGAGGACGTTGTCCATGCGCATGCCGTACTGCTGCTCCCAGGCGCGCACCCGCTTACGGATGCCCTGCTCGCCCTCGGCCACCAGGTAGACGACCGTGCCCTGCTTCACGTACTGGCCGTGCCATTTCACGCCGGTGCCGATGCAGCCGCACATGTCGAGCAGGACGAACGACTTGAAGGAGCCGGAGGGTCCGACGGCGCGGCACAGGGTGTTGACCTGCAGGAGATCGCCGAGGAGCGGTTCAAGCGGGGTGATCTTGTCGAGGTCGTTGGTGTCGAGGAACTCCCCGAGCATCGCCTTCACGCGCGCCTGGAAGTACTCCTCAGACGACATCGTCTCGGGGTCCAGCGGGGGCTCATCGACGTCGTCCTCAACCGGCTGGACGTCCTGGTTGTCGAGGGGCACCAGATCGGCGAGGCCGTGCCCTGCCGCCAGGTGATCGGCGAGATCTGCCTTCTCCCGGTTGACCAGGCCACGGACAACTCTGACGGAAGCGGCCTTGCCGTCGAGATCCCTGCGGGCAGCCTCCGCATGTGCCCGACCGGCCGCGTCGTTGTCGGCGACGATGACGACGTGCGCACCCTTGAGCGCGTCGCCGTACTCCGGCCGCCACTTGGGCCTCTGGCCATCCTTGGCGGCGCCTTCGAAGTTGCACGTCGCCGTCACGCCTGCTCGCTCGGCGGCAGCGACATCCTTCTCACCCTCGCAGAGGTAGATCGTCCGCCCCTCGGCGATCGCTTTCAACACAGCAGGAAGCCGGTACAGGACACGGCGAGGCGGGTGGCTGCCGCCGAACACGTCCTTGTACTGCCGCCGGCCGCCTGTGAGCGGCTTGTAGATGCGGAAGGTCTTAGGCTCGCCGCGCTCCTTGACGAACATCACGGCGCCGCGCTCATCGGTGTACTCGTACTTGGCGACCCACGATGTCTTGCCGGGGTCGGTCTTGGGGCGGAGCTGGCTCCAGCTGGTGCCGATAGCGGCGAGGACATCATTCGTGTCGCACCCGGCCTGGCAGAACAGCAGCGGTTTGCCGTCCCGTTCGGTGACCGAGAGGGATGCCACACGGTCATCGTGGGCGGGGCATTGCCAGCCTGACGTGCCGCTGCGGCGGCTCCCATGAGCGTTTAGCCCCTCGATGATCTGGTCGTACTCGCTCACTCGGCGTCGTCCTTGCATGCGTTGGCGAAGCGGGCACGGAACTCCCAGAGTTGCCAGCCGGCGGCGGCGAGCCTGCGGAGTTCGGCACGTGCTTCGTCGAGAGAGAGGCTGTACCGCTGGGAGATCAGGAGGGCCCAGCGGTGATCGCTGCGGATGGTTCGGCCTCGCCTCTGGCGGGTTTCGAGCATGGTTCGCAGTCCGTTCGCGAGGTGCTCGGCCGGTGCGGGTTGACTTCATCTCTCCCTGGTGGGAGCGGCCTCGCGGGGTGGGCAGGGGTGGTGCTTTGCTCAGGGGCGTTGTGCCGCGACCCCGCCCGGCGACGAGCGCGGGCGGGGTGCACGGCGGCAGGGGCGGGTCGTCACCCGCGGGCCTCGTGATCGGCGAACACTCGCACCGCCAGGGCGTCGACCTCGTCCAGGAAGCGGCGCAGCTCGGCGGTCTTCGCGTGGACCGACGCGGCGTCGGCGAACTCGGCGTTGCGGATGTAGACGATCGCGGCCTGGTCCTCGCCGGACAGCGCCACCATGCCGGCGGTGAGGACCGGGGTGGTGCCGTCGTCCTCGGTCACCTTGCGGTTGTGGGCGCAGTGGTCGTAGTGGCCCGGGGCGGTCTCCGTGCAGTCCCTGAAGACGGGGCAGGCGCCGGGTGCGGCCGCGTTCTCGGGGTGCTCGCTGCTGGGCTCGGGGATGTAGGGCAGGGCGCGGCCGGTCGGCTTGTTGTCGACGGGCGGGACGCTGAGGCGGTGTGCCATCATCTGAGGAGTCCGTTTCTCTGGGGGCCCGGCAGGCTGTGGAAGGTCGACGCCGGGCCTTCGGTGTGTGGAGCGGTAGGCCCCTTCCTCGTCGGCATCGCTAGTGCCGGCGCGGGAAGGGTCGTTTCATGCGCCTTCGAGGAGGCGGACGAGCGAGGCCGTAACCACGCGGTGGCGGGCGCCGAAGCTGAGGATCTTCACGGGCGCCTCGCCGCGTTTGATCAGCTCGTACAGCTGGCTGCGGCTGCAGCCGAGTGCCAGCGCGGCGCGCGGCACTTCGACCGTGGCCGGCCACTTGCGCACCTCATCGAGCGTTGGGCAGTTCTGCGTCTTGACCGGACCGGCGCTCACGAGGCAACTCGCGTGTTCTGGTCCGCCCGAAGTCGCTCGACGTAGGCCTTCAACGCATCGAGAGGGATGCGGCGAGAGCGGCCGATGCGTACGGACTCCAGCTCTCCCGTGGCCATGAGCTCGAAGATCTTCGACCGCCCCAGGTCCATACGATCTGCAGCGCGCTCCGGAGACAGAAGGAGCTGAGTGTCTTCTGACATGGGTTCCCCTTGATCCGAAGAGCCGCGAAACTTACGCGGTCTCAAGGAGCAGCAAACCACGCAAGAGCTGCGCGCGCAAGTATGAGAACTTACGCGCTGGACCGTGGTGGACTTGTGCGGACACCCGCGCGTCTCTACGGTGAGCCCTATGTATGTCCAAGAAACCGGAGCCTCTGGCTGGCTAGAGGTCTCCGTCCCTGACGTCGTCCCCCGCATCCTGATCAAGGCGGTTGAGAAGGACGGGCGCTGGGTCGTCGGGAACCTCGTCGTGGTCAGCGACGCCCTGGACTCAGCCACGCTGAAGTCCATCCCCATCGCCCGCATCGAGTCCCTGCTCAACACACGGACGGTCGGGGCTGCGCTGACCGCCAGGCGGTCGGGAGTGGCCGGCCCGGACTGGCTGCCGTCGCATGAGGCGGAGTTCGGGCAACTGGACGATGCTCTTGCCAGGTACCTTGCCAACTCGAAACGGCCGGACTCCTCTCCGTCCGCATCCGGCGTGACTTCGCAGCGCGAGCCGCTCTCACGCCCGGACGGGAGTGACCCGGATTCGTTCTACCGCCAAGTAGCCGAGACCTATAACGACGCCGTACGCGAGACCTCGGCCCCGGCGAAGGTGCTTGCAGAAGAGGCTGGTGTGCCAACCACAACAGTCCACCGATGGATCTTCGAGGCTCGACGCAGAGGGTTTCTGCCGCCGGCTCGGAAGGGGCGAGCGGGCTAGCTAGCCCCACCTTGGATATCGGAAGGGGAGGGCATGGCCGAGATCAAGAAGGTCACCCTGAAGAACGGCGCGGTCCGCTATCGCACCGTGGTCGACGCCGGCCGCGATGACAGCGGCAAGCGGATCCAGATCACCATCACGAAGGACACGAAGAAAGAAGTCCTCGCCGAGCGCAGCCGCATCGAGCACCAGCGCTCGGCAGGAACCCTGGTCGCCCCGAGCAGGATCACGCTGGGGGAGTGGCTAGACGAGTGGCTTGAGTTCAAGCGGCGCGACGTCGAGGAGACGACGATCCGCACCTACCGGCTCGCCCTGGTCCACGTCTACGACCGCATCGGCCACATCCGCCTGCAAGAACTCACCGAGGACCAGGTGAAGGACTGCATCGACGACGTCGTCGCCAACGGCCGCCGCAAGGGAGGAGAGGCCGGCACCCGCCTCGCCGTGTCAACCGCCGAGGGCGTCCTCACTCGGCTGAAGGAAGCGCTCGGCCGAGCCGTGGTGCGCAAGCTCATTGCGACCAGCCCGGCGCAGTACGTACGGATCAGCCTCGCAGACAAGAAGACCGACAAGCGTGAGCGTCCCAAGGGCCGCCCGTGGACTGTCCCGGAGGTGCAGCGGTTCATCGGGGGCATCGAGCGGGACCGCCTGTACGCCCCGCTACTGCTGTCCCTGATGGGCTTGCGGCCCGCCGAGGTGGTGGGCCTGCGCTGGACGGACATCGACCTGAAGCTCGCCACGCTCGAGATGACGAACACGCGCACCATGATCGGCAACGTGAAGGTGCTGGAGAAGGACGCCAAGACCGCGGCCGGCGAACGCGTACTACCGCTGCCCTCAAAGGCGCTGGACGCGCTGAAGAAGTTCAAGGCGCTGCAGGCCCGCGAGAAGCTGGCTGCGGGGGAGGGCTACACCGACTCGCCTTACGTGGTCGTCGACCAGCTCGGCATTGCGCGGAACACCCGGCACCTGCGCGAGCACGCCTACCGGCTCATGCGTGAGCTGGAGATGAGGCAGGTGCGGCTGTACGACGCGCGGCACTCCTGCCTGACGTACCTCGCCAACGCTGGAGTGCCTGACCACATCCTCGCGGCGTGGGCTGGGCACACGAACGCCGGTTTCACGAAGCGGAAGTACGTGCGCCCGGACGTCGAGGATCTGCGGGCCGCGGCCACCGCGTGGGACAGCTTCCATGGGGGAGATCAGAAAGCGCCCGTGTGAGAAATTGTGAGACAACAGCCCCTGGCGTCCACTTGCTACGACCGGTGACCAGCCCAGATAGAGACGGACGTAGAACAGTGTCCAGAGTCTACTGGCGATTCGTGCAGGCCAGCGCCACGCCCCCGTTGGGCGGAAGCTACGAGAGCCACGTCACCGCCCCGCTGCCGGCCGGCTCGCGCGGATCCGGGCGCTCGGGCAGGTACGCCCGGTCCCTCACCATGACCGCGGTCCGGGGGGCGCCTGTTCCCGGCGGGCGCCGAACTCGTGGAGCCGGCCGCGGACGCCGGTCACCCGCGTCCTCAGGGCCGCGGGGCTACGCCTGCCCCTCGTACGGCAGCAGCTCCGGCCGCTTCGGCGGGCGGCCGTCGCCCGAGGAGCGGCCGGTCAGGCGGCGGCCTATCCACGGCAGCAGGTGCTGCCGGGCGAAGCGGGCGTCCGCGGCCCGGCGCGTCAGCCAGCCCGGCGGCAGCGTGGCCGGCATCGGCACGTGCCACGCGGCGTCCTCCGCCTCGTACCCGAGCGTCTGCCACACCGCCTCGGCGACCCGGCGGTGCCCCTCCGCCGTCAGGTGCAGCCGGTCCACGTCCCACAGCCGCGGGTCGCTCAGCGAGGGTGCGCCGTACAGGTCGACCACCAGCGCGCCGTGCTTCCCGGCCAGCTCGTCGATGTGGGCGAACAGCTCCTCCATGCGCGGCCGGAACCGCTCCAGCACCGGGCCCTGCCGGCCGGGGCTGCGCATCAGCACCAGCCGCTCGCAGGCCGGGGCGAGCCGCTCCACCGCCTCGGTCAGCAGCCCGCGCACCCGGCCCATGTCGCACTTGGGCCGCAGGGTGTCGTTCAGGCCGCCGACCAGCGTGATCACGTCGGCCTTCATGGCCGCCGCCACGTCCACCTGCTCGTCGACGATCTGCCCGATCAGCTTGCCGCGCACGGCGAGGTTGGCGTACCGGAAGTCCGGGGCGCGGGTGGCCATCCGCGCGGCGAGCAGGTCGGCCCAGCCCCGGTAGGAGCCGTCGGGCAGCAGGTCCGACATGCCCTCGGTGAAGGAGTCGCCGACCGCGACCAGGCTGGTGTACGGGGGAGGTGTGGGATTCGTCTGCATGGCGTGAGAGATGGTATCCCGGCTCCATACCCGCCGGTCGGTCGCCCCGGTGCCGCCCGTCGTCACCCCTGGGCCGGCTGTCCGAACAGCTGCCGCAGCACGTCCTCCATCGTCACCAGCCCGGCCAGCCGGCCGTCGTCGCCGAGCACGGCCGCCAGGTGCGTACGGCTGCGGCGCATCGCGGTCAGCACGTCGTCCAGCGGCGTCTTCTCCCGCACGCGCGCGATGGACCGCATGTCCCGCAGCCGGAACGGCACGTCCCGCGGCGAGGCGTCCAACGCGTCCTTGACATGCAGATAGCCCACGATCCGGCGGCCCTCGTCGACCACCGGGAAGCGGGAGAAGCCCGACTCGGCCGACAGCCGCTCCAGCTGCTCCGGGGTGACGCCCACGCGCGCGTACACGACCCGCTCCAGGGGCACCACCACGTCCCGCACCGGCCGGCTGCCCAGCTCCAGCGCGTCGTGCAGCCGTTCCTGGGCCCGGTCGTCGATCAGGCCCGCTTCGCTGGCGTCCTTCACGATCTCGGCGAGCTCGGTGTCCGTGAAGGTCGCCGCGACCTCGTCCCTGGCCTCCACCCGGAGCAGCTTCAGCAGCCCGTTCGCGAAGGCGTTGACCGTGAAGATCACCGGGCGCAGCGCCCGGGACAGCGCGACCAGCGGCGGGCCGAGCAGCAGCGCGCTGCGCACCGGCTCGGCGAGCGCGATGTTCTTCGGGACCATCTCGCCCAGCAGCATGTGCAGATAGGTCGCCAGGGTCAGCGCGATCACGAACGACACCGCGTGGCCCGCGCCCACGGGCACCCCGAGCGCGTGGAACGCCGGCTCCAGCAGATGCGCGATCGCCGGCTCGGCGACCACGCCGAGGACCAGGGTGCACAGCGTGATGCCGAGCTGGGCGGCGGCCAGCAGCGCGGACACGTGCTCCAGGCCCCACAGCACGCTCCTGGCGCGCCGGTCGCCCTCCTGGGCGAGCGGCTCCACCTGCGAGCGGCGTACGGAGATCAGCGCGAACTCGGCGCCCACGAAGAAGGCGTTGACGACGAGGGTCGCGAGACCGATCAGCAGCTGTACGGCGGTCATCGGGCACGCTCCGGCGTCTCGTCGGTCCGCTCGTCGTCCAGCGGCGCGTGCAGCAGCACGCGGGCCGCCCGGCGGCCCGTGGCGTCCACCACGTCCAGCCGCCAGCCGGCGACCTCGACGCGGTCACCGATCGCGGGTATCCGGCCCAGCTCGGTGGCGACCAGGCCCGCCAGCGTCTCGTACGGCCCGTCGGGCACCCGCAGGCCCACCCGGGCGAGCTGGTCGGTGCGGGCGGCGCCGTCCGCCGAGTACAGGGCCCGGCCGTCGGCGTCCGCCCCGGCGGGGGCGAGGTCGGGCGTCTCGTGCGGGTCGTGCTCGTCGCGCACCTCGCCGACGACCTCCTCGACGATGTCCTCCAGGGTCGCCACGCCCGCCGTGCCGCCGTACTCGTCGATGACGACGGCCATGGTGCGCCGGCCGCCGAGGCGGTCCAGCAGCCGGTCGACGGTCAGGGACTCGGGCACCAGCAGCGGCTCGCGCATGATCTGGGCGACCGTGCGGTGGCGGCGCTGGTCGGCGGGGACGGCGAGGACGTCCTTGATGTGGGCGGTGCCGACGACCGAGTCCAGGCTGCCCCGGTAGACCGGGAACCGGGACAGGCCGGTGGCCCGGGTCGCGTTCGCCACGTCCGCGCAGGTCGCCTGGGTGTCGAGGGCGATGACCTGCACGCGCGGGGTCATCACGTTCTCCGCGGTCAGGTCGGCCAGGTTCAGCGTGCGCACGAACAGCTCGGCGGTGTCGGCCTCCAGCGCGCCCTGTTTGGCGGAGTGCCGGGCGAGGGCGGCCAGTTCCTGCGGGCCGCGCGCGGAGGCCAGCTCCTCGGCGGGCTCGATGCCGAAGCGGCGCACGACACGGTTGGCCGTGTTGTTCAGGTGGGTGATGAAGGGCCTGAAGGCCGCGCTGAACAAGCGCTGCGGGTTGCCCACCCGCCGGGCCACGGCCAGCGGTGAGGAGATCGCCCAGTTCTTCGGCACCAGCTCGCCGACGACCATCAGGAACACCGTCGACAGGGCCGTACCGAGCACCAGCGCAACGGAGCTCGCCGCGTCGGCCGACAGGCCCGTCGCCCGGAACGGACCGGCGAGCAGCCGGGCGATCGACGGTTCGGCGAGCATGCCGACCACCAGGTTGGTCACCGTGATGCCGAGCTGGGCGCCGGAGAGCTGGAAGGTCAGGCTCCGTACGGCCTTCAGGGCGCCGGCGGCACCGCGCTCCCCGCGCTCGGCGGCCCGCTCCAGCTCGCCGCGGTCCACCGTGGTCAGCGAGAACTCGGCCGCCACGAAGGCGCCACAGGCGATCGACAGCAGGATCGCCACCAGAAGGAGCAGCACTTCGGTCATCGGGTCACCCCCGTCCTCCCATGATCGGGCAGGGCCGGACGGAACGCGCGGTGTCGCGGACTGGGAGGCTCGCCCATGGGCGGACGCTCACAACCTTTCATAGAGAGCCGAGTGCTCCCTTAATGGTAAAGGATGGGCAAAGTAACGCGCGAAGGTCAGCCGGTGAGCGGCTTCACCCAGCGCCGCCATTGCTCCTGCGGGCCGTATCCGGCCGCGCCCCAGGCCCGGTGCGCGGTCTCGTTGCGGACCAGCACCATCGCATCCGCGCGCCGCCCGCCGAGCCGTACGAACCGCTCCTCGGCGGCGGCCAGCAGTACCGAGGCGACGCCCTGCCGCCGCCGCTCCGGATGCACCGCGAGCCGGTACAGATGGCACCGCCAGCCGTCGAAGCCGGCGATCACCGTGCCGAGCAGGTCGCCCGCCGACTCGGCGAGCAGCAGCGCCCCGGGGTCGCGGTCGAGCAGCCGCGCCACCCCGGCGCGGTCGTCGCTGATGCTGGTGCCCTCGGCGGCCGTCCGCCAGAAGGCGAGGACGGCGTCGAGGTCGTCGTGGACGGCGGGCCGTATGGAGAGGCCGGTCAGGTCGGTCGGTCCGGTCAGGTCGGTCGGTCCGGTCAGGTCGGTCATGCGGTCATCGGATCACGAACGGCGGCCCTGGACCCGGCATTCCGTGATGCGGACGCCCCTCATGCCGGCCCGCCGCCGTCACTCGTGCGCGATCGCCGCCAGCACGTTCATCCGCGACGCCCGCAGCGCCGGCAGCAGGGCCGCCACGACGCCCACCACCGCCGAGCCGATCACGACCGCGACGATCGTGCCCCAGGGGATCGCGAGCGCCGTCAGCCCGCGCAGGGTCAGCACCCGCTGCATGCACACGCCCCACACCAGCCCCAGCCCCAGTCCCAGGACCGCGCCGAACACGGCGATCACCACCGACTCCAGACGGATCATCCGGCGCAGCTGCCGCCGCCCCAGCCCGATCGCGCGCAGCAGCCCGATCTCCCGGGTGCGCTCCACCACCGACAGCGCGAGCGTGTTGACCACGCCGAGCACCGCGATGACGATCGCCAGCCCCAGCAGCGCGTACACCAGGTAGAGCAGGACGGCGATCTGATCGTGGACCAGCTCCTTGTAGTCGGTCTGGTTGCGCACCTGGACCTGCGGGTACGGGCCGAGCGCCCGCTCCAGCCGGGGCCGCAGGTCAGCGGGCCCGGTGCCGGGGGCCGCGTTGACGTAGAGCACCGAGTCCTGGGCGCCCGGCACGTACCGGTCGAGGGTGGCGAGGCCGAAGTACAGGCCGCCCTGTGCGCCGAAACCCTGTGCCGTGTCCTGGTCGGTGAGGGCCCCGACGGTCAGCTCGGCGCGCCGTCCGCCCGGGAACTCGACCGGCAGGACGCTGCCGACCCGTACGCCGTGGTCCGCGGCGAAGCCGGCGTCCATGGCGAGGTGACCGTCCGCCAGCGCGTCCGCCGAACCCCCCTGCGCGTAAGTGAGGTGCACGACGTCGTCGAGCCCCGGGCCGTACGCGACGGCGGACGTCTCGGTCCGCTTTCCGTCCGGCAGCCGCACGGCGACCGGGGTGAGCCGCCGGCGTACGACGAGCCCGACGCCCCGCGTCGCGGCCACGGTGTCGCGCACCTGCCGGATGAACGGGGTGAAGTTCGCGTTCTGCACGGTGAAGTCGGCGCCGAGGCTCTTGTCGATCTGCCGGTCGAACGACGCGGACATCGAGGCGCTCGCCACCGACATCCCGCCGACCAGCGCCAGGCCCACCATGAGCGCGGCGGCCGTGGCACCAGTACGGCGCGGATTGCGCAGGGCGTTGCGCTGGCTCATCCGGCCGACCGAGCCGAACAGCGCGGGGAAGGCCGCGCCCAGGACCCGGATCACCGGCCGTACCAGCAGCGGTCCGGCGACCACGGTGGCGATCAGCGTCAGCACCACGCCGAGCCCCAGCAGCCCGGCGGCCTGCGCGGTCTTCGTGGCCGCCGCGCATCCGGCCAGCGCCGCCGCGCCGGCCACGCCGAGCACCGCACCGACGATCGCCCGCACCTTCAGCGGCTTGCCCACACCGGCGACCTCGGCGTCGGCGAGCGCCGCCATCGGCGAGACGGCCGCCGCGCGCCGGGCGGGCAGATAGGCGGCGACGAAGGTGACGCCGACGCCGACGCCGTACGCCGCGACGGGCGTGCCCCAGCCGATGACCATCTCCGTGGCCTTCAGGTTCATCCCGAACGCGCTCATCAGCCGGATCAGGGCCAGCGCCAGCCCGATCCCGGCGGCCAGGCCGAGCGTCGAACCGGCGAGCCCCAGCAGCAGCGCCTCGGTGAGCACCGAGCGCCGCACCTGCCGCCGGTCCGCGCCGAGGGCGCGCAGCAGGCCCAGCTCACGGGTGCGCTGGGCGCTCAGCATGGAGAACGTGTTGACGATGAGGAACACGCCGACGAGCAGCGCGATCCCGGCGAAGCCCAGCATCACGTACTTGACCACGTCCAGGAACGTGCCGAGGCTCGCCGCCGCGGACTCGGCCTGCTCGCCGGCGGTCTTCAGGTCGTAGGCGCCGGTGCCGATCGTCCGGCCGACGTGCCGCTTGAGCTGTTCGTCGGACACCCCAGCGGCCGCGTCCACCGTGATGCCGGTGGCCTTCGCGGCCGACCCGAGCAGTTCGCGGCCCGCCACCGCCGGGTCCAGGTAGACCAGTGCGGCGCCGGGGTTGGTGGTGGTGAAGGTGGCGATGCCGACGACCCGCACCCGGAACGAGCCCGGCTGCGCCTGCACGGTCAGCGTGTCGCCGATCCGTACGTGCCTCTTGCCGGCCGTGTCGGCGTCCAGCAGGGCCTCGCCCGCACCGTGCGGCGCGTGACCGGAGGTCAGCTTCACCGGGCTGCGGGGGGTGACGTACCAGGCCATCGTGATGGTCGGGGCGCCGGTGGTCGGGCCGACGGACCGGTCGCGGGCGTCGACCACGACGGCGTTCTGCACCGACACCTCGGCGCGGGCCGCCGCGACCCCGTCCGCCTTCGCCACCCGGTCCCGCAGCGCGGCGGGCAGGGTCTGCACCGAACCGCTCAGGCGTGCCGCGCTCAGGTCCAGCTGCTTGGGCCGGACCGTCACGTCGGCGGCGGTGGAGGCGAACAGCCGGTCGAAGGTACGGGTGACGGTGTCGGAGAAGATCAGGCTGCCCGCGACGAACGCCACGGACAGGACCACGGCCAGCGCGGACAGGGCGAGCCGCCCCTTGTGCGCGAGAAAGCTCCTCAGGGTCGCCTTGAGCACCGGCTCAGCCCTCCCGGACGGTGGTGTCGTCGTCGGCCCGGCCGGGTCGGGTGGCGTCGTCGTCGCCGGGCCGGCCCGGTCCGGGGGTCCGGGGGGCCGTGCCGGTGAAGAGGCGCATGCGTTCCAGCACCGCCTCCGCCGTCGGCTGTGCCCTCTCGTCCACGATCCGCCCGTCGGCGAGGAAGAGCACGAGGTCGGAGTGGGCGGCGGCGCCCGGGTCGTGCGTGACCATGACGACGGTCTGCCCGAGGTCGTCCACCGCGCCGCGCAGGAAGCCCAGGACCTCCAGACCGGCGCGCGAATCCAGGTTGCCGGTCGGCTCGTCGGCGAAGATCAGCTCCGGCCGGGACGCCAGCGCCCGCGCGCACGCCACCCGCTGCTGCTGGCCGCCGGACAGCTGGGCCGGCCGGTGCGTCAGACGCCCGCGCAGCCCGAGCCGGTCGATGACCTCGTCCAGCCACTGCGGGTCGGGCTTGCGGCCCGCGATGTCCATCGGCAGCGTGATGTTCTCGGCGGCCGTCAGCGTCGGGATCAGGTTGAACGACTGGAACATGAACCCGACCCGGTCCCGCCGGAGCCGGGTCAGCTCCCGGTCCTTCAGTCCGGTGATCTCGGTGTCGCCCAGCCACACCTGACCCGCCGACACGGTGTCGAGCCCCGCCAGGCAGTGCATGAGCGTGGACTTCCCGGAGCCCGAGGGGCCCATCACGGCGGTGAAGCGGCCGGACGCGATGTCCACGTCCACCGAGTCGAGGGCGATGACGGCCGTCTCACCGGAGCCGTAGGCCTTGGTCAGCCCGCGGGCGCGGGCCGCGATCCCGCTGTCCGGCGCGCGGCCCGGCGTGTCCTGCGCAGCTGGTGTGGACAAGGCCGCCTCCCGGTCGCTCGAACCGTTCGTCCGGGGCGAGCGTAAGGGACGGCACGACCCGGCGCACCGCTTCGGTGCGCCCTTGCCTTGCTAGCGCCTCGGCGCTAGCGTCGAAGCATGGCGAAGACCCAGCTGAACGTGCGCGTGGACGAGGGCACCGCCCGCGCGGCCCGCGAACGCGCCCTGGCCCGCGGCATCAGCGTCAACCGCTACATCGAGGAACTGGTCAGACAGGACACTGGGGAGGCCGGCCGTACGTTCGTCGATGCGGCGGCCGACTTCATGAAGCAGTACGAGTCGGTGTTCGCCGAGGAGTTCACCGAGACCCGCGGCACGGGTGCCGGCACCGGCACCGAGGACGGCCGCTGATCCCTTGAACGAGCTCAGCATCGACCTCGCCTGGCTCCTCATGCTCGCCGAACAGAAGACGCCCGGGGACCCGCAGGTCATCGACTGGGGCGCACTGGTCGCCGCCGTCGCCCGGCACCGCGCCGAGATATTCGGCGTGCCCGTGTACGACACCCCCTACGCGCGCGCCGCATCGATGCTCCAACTGCTCATCCACCTGCCGGCGCTGGAGCGCGCCAACGCGCTGTTCGCCTCGGCGGTCGCCTACGCCTACCTCGTCGCCAGCGGCGTGAAGGTCGTCACCACACCCGAGCAGGTGCGGGACCTCGCCCGGCTGGTCAAGGACGGCGAGGCGAGCGTCGACGACATCGCGCGCGAACTGCGCCGCTGGAGCCTCTGACCGGCGCGCGTCCGATCCGCGTACGTCCGATCCGCCTACGTCCGATCCGCGTACGTCCGGTCAACGTGCGTCCGATCCGCGTACGTCCGGTCAACGTGCGTCCGGTCAGCGCGCGTCCGGTTCGTCCGGCCGCCGGGCCGTGCCCAGCACGCAGTACGAGGTCGGCAGCGCCGGACCGCTCTCCGGCAGCAGCAGCCGCCGGTACGGGCCCAGCCGGAACCCGGCCTCGCGCAGCGCGGCCACCGGGTCCCGGGACACATGGCAGCCGCCGAACAGGGCCGGCCACACGGTGCGGTCCAGCGCCTGCTGGGTCAGCGTCATCACCCGCCCGCCGCCCCGCCCGTGCTCGAAGAACCGCACCTCGCCACCCGGCCGCAGCACCCGCCGTACCTCGCCCAGCGCCCGCGTGAGGTCACGGACGCTGCACAGCACCAGCGACAGCACGGCCGCGTCGAAGGCCTCGCTCTTGACCGGCAGCGCCTCCGCGGCGCCCGGCACCACGTCGACCGGCACCTGGGCGCGCAGCGCGGACCGCAGCGCCAACTGCCTGTGCAGCGCCTCCGGTTCGATCGCCACGACCTCCGCGACGGCCCCCGGATAGTGCGCGAAGTTCAGTCCGTTGCCCGCGCCGATCTCGATCACCCGCCCGGACAGGCCGGCGAGCAGCCGCTGCCGCACCGCGGCCATGCCCAGCCGGGTCTCGGCGCCGGCGCTGAGCCGGGCGTAGCAGCGGGCGAACAGCGGATGGTGGACGGGACTCCGCGCCACCTTGCCGGAGCCGGTGGACAGCAGCCGCATGGCAACCTCCCGGAACAGGGGACGGCCTCAGGGGAATTGTCCCCCGCAGGAAGGCGGCGCACCCGTACCGGGCGAGTCGCGCGCGAGGGGCGCGCGCCCCCGGGGGCGCCGCCCCGCCCCCGTCCGGTCGCGGCAGCCCCTCAGGGCGCCTCCCGCACCTGGAACGCCTCCGCGTTCCAGGTGCCGTCCAGCCGCGGGGCGAGCCAACTCGGTGCCGCCGCGCGGAAGTCGGCCGGCGCCAGGTTCCCCGCCCCGGCGGGCACCGCGCCGAGCAGCGGGGCGTCGGCGACCTCCGGCAGGTCGGCCACGTTGCAGCGGGCGGCCAGATCCGGAGAGCCGGGCCAGCTGCCGATCACCACGCCGGCCGGCTCCAGCCCGCGCCGCCGCAGTTCGAGCGCCGTCAGCTCGGTGGTGTTGAGCGTGCCCAGTCCGGCCTGCGCGACGACCAGCACCGGCGCGCCCAGCAGCACGGCGGCGTCCGCCAGCGTGCCGCCCGCCGCGTCGAACCGCACCAGCAGCCCGCCCGCGCCCTCGACCAGCACCAGATCGTGCTCGGTGGCCAGCTTGGCGGCCCGGTCGGCCACCTCCTGCGGGTGCACCGGAGCCATCCGGGCCCGCCGGGCCGCCGTACCCGGCGCCAACGGCTCGGGATAGCGGGCCAGTTCACCGGCCGTCACCGGACCCGCGAGCCGCACGACCTCGTCGGCGTCCCCGGGTTCGTCCGGCCGGACCCCGGTCTGCGCGGCCTTCAGCACGGCCACCGAACGCCCGGCCGCGAGCGCCGCGGCGGCGACGGCGGCGGTGGTGACGGTCTTGCCGACCTCCGTGCCCGTCCCCGTGATCACCAGTACCGGCATGTCATCCCTCCCGCGCCGCGGCGCACACCGCGCGCGTGATCCGGGCCACGTCCTCGTCGGAGGTGACGTACGGCGGCATCGTGTAGATCAGATCGCGGAACGGGCGCAGCCACACGCCCTCCCGCACGGCGGCGTCCGTGGCGGCCCGCATGTCGACCGCGTGGTCGAGCTGCACCACGCCGATGGCTCCGAGGACCCGGACGTCCTTCACCCCGGGCAGCCCGCCGGCCGCGGACAGCCCCTCGCGCAGGCCCGCCTCGACGCGCTTGACCTCCGCCCGCCAGTCCTGCCCGAGCAGCAGCCCGAGCGAGGCACAGGCCACGGCCGCCGCGAGCGGGTTGCCCATGAAGGTGGGGCCGTGCGCGAGCACCGGCACCTCGCCGCGCGAGATGCCGTCGGCCACCCGCGCGGTGCACAGCGTCGCCGCCAGCGTCAGGTAACCACCGGTCAGCGCCTTGCCCACGCACATCACGTCGGGGGTGACGGCCGCGTGGTCCGCCGCGAACAGCGCGCCCGTGCGGCCGAAACCGGTGGCGATCTCGTCGAACACCAGCAGCACGTCGTGCGCGTCGCACGCCTCGCGCAGCACCCGCAGATAGGCGGGGGAGTGGAAGCGCATCCCGCCCGCGCCCTGCACCACCGGCTCCACGATCACCGCGGCCAGCTCGTCCGCGTGCCGCGCGATCAGCTCGCGCAGATGGTCCGCGTACGACTCCTCGTACTCCGTGGGCGGGGCGTCCGCGAACACCTGGCGCGGCAGCACGCCGGACCACAGCTCGTGCATCCCGCCCTCGGGGTCGCACACCGACATCGGGTTCCACGTGTCGCCGTGGTAGCCGCCCCGCCACGTCAGCATCCGCTGCT
Source organism: Streptomyces sp. NPDC051133 (assembly GCF_040682635.1). NCBI lineage: Bacteria > Bacillati > Actinomycetota > Actinomycetes > Kitasatosporales > Streptomycetaceae > Streptomyces > Streptomyces sp. NPDC051133. Next base: position 214,905 of record NZ_JBFBBK010000002.1, on the reverse strand, counting down.
TGCCGGACCGCCCGAGCGAGCGCCAGTACTGCAGGCACATCTTCACCGCCACCTCGACCGACACCGAGCCGGAGTCGGCCAGGAAGACGTGCTCCAGGCCGTCGGGTGACATGTCGACAAGGAGCTTCGCGAGCCGTACGGCGGGCTCGTGCGTGAGCCCGCCGAACATGACATGGCTCATCCGGCTCAGCTGCTCGCGCACCGCCTCGTCGAGGACCGGGTGGCGGTAGCCGTGGATGGCCGACCACCACGACGACATGCCGTCGACCAGCTCGCCCGAACCGTCCGCGAGCCGCAGCCGGACCCCGCTCGCCGACTCCACGACGAGCGGGTCCACGCGTCCGGGCATCGGGCCGTACGGATGCCACACGTGCCGCCGGTCCAGGTCCAGCAGCTCGGGCACGCTCAGGGGCGACCGGTCAGGCATTGGGCGCGAGGTCCGTTCCGGCACCGCGGCGGCGGACCGCGACGAGGTCGGTGCGCGGCTCCTGCGTCGCCGCCGCGGCCGCCGTGCCGCAGACACCGCCGCCCTCGTGCGACCCGCAACCCGCCTCGGCGTGCGACCCGCAACCCGCCTCGGCGTGCGACCCGCAGCCCGCGTCCTCGTGCGAGCCGCAGACGGATCCGCAGCCGCCCGCGGCCTCGACCCGGTGCTCGGGCAGCGTCACCTCGCCGGTGCCCTCCACCTCGAAACCGGCGTCCGCGATCATCTCCAGGTCGGCCTTGCCGGCCTGGCCCTCACTGGTCAGGTAGTCGCCGAGGAAGATGGAGTTGGCCAGGTGCAGCGCGAGCGGCTGCATCGTGCGCAGATGGACCTCGCGGCCGCCCGCGATGCGCACCTCCACGTCCGGGCAGACGAACCGGGTCATCGCGAGGATCCGCAGACAGCGCTGCGGGGTGAGGTTCCACTCCTTGGCCAGCGGGGTGCCCTCGAACGGGATCAGGAAGTTCACCGGAACGGAGTCCGGGTCCAGCTCGCGCAGCGAGAAGACCACGTCCACCAGGTCCTCGTCGCTCTCGCCCATGCCCGCGATCAGCCCGGAGCAGGCCGACAGACCGGCCGCGTGCGCCTTGTTCACCGTGTCCACCCGGTCGGCGTACGTGTGGGTGGTGGTGATGTCCCCGTACGTCCCCTCGGACGTGTTCAGGTTGTGGTTGTAGGCGTCCGCGCCCGCCTCGCGCAGCCGCTCGGCCTGGCCGTCGGAGAGCAGGCCCAGACAGGCGCACACCTCGACGCCCTCGTTCTGCTCCTTGATGGCCTTGATGGTGTCCGAGACCCGGTCCACGTCCCGGTCCGTCGGGCCGCGCCCGCTGGCCACCAGACAGACCCGCTTGGCGCCGCCCGCCAGGCCCGCGGCGGCCGCCTGGGAGGCCTCGTCCGGCTTGAGCCAGGTGTACTTCAGGATGTCGGCCTTGGAGCCGAGCCGCTGGGAGCAGTAGGAGCAGTCCTCCGGGCACAGGCCCGACTTGAGGTTCACCAGATAGTTGAGTTTCACCCGTCGCCCGAACCAGTGACGGCGCACCTTCCCGGCCGCGGCCACCACATCGAGCAGGTCGTCGTCGGAGGTGGCCAGTACGGCGAGCGCTTCCTCGCGGGTCGGCAGCTCGCGCCGAAGCCCCTTGTCCACCAGCGTGTTCAGCAGGTCCATGAAGCCTGATCCTGTCCTACGGGACCGCCCCGGGCCAAGGAGAGTTTGCACAACGGAGACGGTTCACCGTGTGGGTATTGCCACACCTCGCGTGGCCGGTCGTCCCGCTAGTGTCTGTCCGCTACCTACAAAAGCCCCGGAGGACACATGGCGTTCGGCTGGATCGACGAGCAGGCCGAGGCGCGCCGCCGCGCCGGACTCGTGCGGACCCTGCGCCCGCGCCCCGCCGCCTCCTCCCTGCTGGACCTGGCGAGCAACGACTACCTCGGGCTGGCCCATCACCCCGAGGTCACCGAGGGCGCGGCCCGGGCCGCCCGGACCTGGGGCGGCGGCTCCACGGGCTCCCGGCTGGTCACCGGCACCACCGAGCTGCACACCGAGCTGGAGCGCGAGCTGGCCGCCTTCTGCGGCTTCGAGGCGGCCCTGGTCTTCTCCTCCGGGTACGCCGCCAACCTGGCCGCGGTCACCGCGCTCGCCCCGCACGGCTCGCTGATCGTCTCCGACGCGGGCAACCACGCCTCGCTGATCGACGGCTGCCGGCTCGCCCGGGCCGAGCGGCAGGTCGTCGGGCACGCCGACCCGCAGGCCGTGCGCAAGGCCCTCGCCACGCACGACGGGGAGGCGATCGTCGTCTCCGACACGGTGTTCTCGGTCGACGGGGACCGGGCGCCGCTCGCCGCGCTGGCCGAGGTGTGCCGGGAGCACGGGGCGGGGCTGGTCGTGGACGACGCCCACGGTCTCGGCGTGCTCGGCGACGGCGGCCGGGGCGCTGTGCAGGCGGCCGGACTCGCGGGCGCGGCGGACGTGGTCGTCACGGCCACCCTCTCCAAGTCGCTGGGCAGCCAGGGCGGGGTGGTGCTGGGGCCGGCGCGGGTCGTCGACCATCTGGTGAACGCGGCCCGGACGTTCATCTTCGACACGGGCCTGGCCCCGGCGGCGGCCGGTGCCGCGCTGGCGGCGCTGCGGCTGCTGACGCGGGAGCCGCAGCGCGCGGCACGGGCCCGCGAGGTGGCCGCGGAACTGCACGCACGGCTGACCGCCGCGGGTCTGGAGGCGGTGCGTCCGGACGCCGCGGTGGTCTCCGTGCGGGCTCCGTCCCCGGAGCAGGCGGTGCGCTGGGCGGCGGACTGCCGTACGGCAGGCCTGGCCGTGGGCTGCTTCCGTCCTCCTTCCGTGCCCGACGGCATCTCGCGGCTGCGGCTGACCGCCCGGGCGGACCTCACCGGGGCCGAGATCGAACGCGCTGTACGGGTGATCGGCGAAACGCGACCATGAGTCGGCGTGACACGGCCGGGCCTCGCGCGTGAACGGCTACTGGACGGTGGTCACGAACCCCGCCCAGCTCCGGGCGGAGAAGAGCAGCGCGGGTCCGGCCGGGTTCTTCGAGTCGCGCACGGCGAGCAGTCCGGCCCAGGGGCCGGAGCGCGGCCGGGCCGTCTCCACGCAGTTGTTGGCTCCCGTGCTGTAGCTGCTGCGCAGCCAGCGCACGTCGTGCAGGTCGGTACTGGCAGGGACGTTCCGAGGCAGTGCTGACATGGTGCCTCCTTACGCGCCGTCACCTATCCCGGCGATGTAGTCCAACGAGTCCTCGGGGGAAAGGGCGTGGAACTGAAGGGTGTCGAAGGCCTCCGAGTAGGCCATGAGGTCTTCTTTCCGTTCCAGATAGAGGCTACTCGTCAACTGGTCGAGAACAACCACGTCCAGATCAGAAGTGCTCGGAAATGAGAAGATAACGAAAGGCCCGGTGAGGCCGACATGCGCTCCCGCGCCGAACGGGAGGACCTGCAGCCGCACCTGGGGCAGCCGGGCCGCCTCCAGCAGCCTCTCCAGCTGACGGGCCATCACCTCCGGGCCGCCGACCTCCCGCCGCAGCACCGCCTCGTCCAGCACCGCGCTCAGCCGCAGCGGCGGGCTGACGCGCAGCACGTCCTGCCGGGCCAGACGCACCTCCACCAGGGCGTCCAGGCGCTCCTCGTCCAGGTCCTTCACGGCCGCCCGGGTCACCGCGCGGGCGTACTCGGCCGTCTGCAGCAGGCCGGGCACCACCGTGGTCTCCAGGGTGCGCATCGCGCTCGCCTGCGACTCCAGGCTGATGAAGTCCCGGTACGTCGGCGGCAGCACCCCGCGGTAGGCGTGCCACCAGCCGTGCCGGCCGCCGGTCTCCTCGGAGCCCGCCAGCATCAGCAGCAACTCGCGCAGGTGCCCGTCCCGCACGTGATAGGCGTCCAGAAGCAATCGCAGATCGGCCGGTTTCACCCCGCTGGCGCCGGTCTCGATGCGGCTCACCTTCGACTGGTGCCAGCCGACCAGCCGGGCCGCCTCACCGCTCGTGAGCCCCGCTCCGGTGCGCAGCGTGCGCAGTTCGGCGCCCAGCTTGCGACGGCGCACCGCCGGCCCGTTCTGCATGGGCTCCTCCTTACTCCTTCCGGGCCGCCCAAATACGGTCTCCCGTCGTAGAGTTCACCGCTTCGAGCGACAGATATATGCATATCTTGGTGGATCGCTCCCCGTGACCGCCCGGTGATGGCAGTCTGACGAAGAAGCACCAGTCCGGGACCGTACTCGAACCATCCGCTCCATGTCGGGCCGCGGTCCCGTGGGAAAGGGACGACGTCGCATGGCAGACCATCTGGAAGCATCCGTCACTCTGCCGAGCGATCCCGCCTCGGTCTCCGCCGCCCGCTCCTACGTCGTCGGCACCCTCGCCGAATGGGGCCTGCCGTCCGACACCGACGTGGCCGACACTGTACGGCTCATCGTCTCCGAACTCGCCACGAACGCCGTACAGCACACCTTCGGTCAGTCACCCACCTTCACCGTCGACCTCGCGCTGCTGCGGGACGAACAGCTGCGCATCGGGGTGACGGACAGTCACCCCCGCTTTCCCAAAAGGCTGCCCGCCGCGGTCCAGCAGGACAACGGCCGCGGGATGGTCATCATCCGCTGGCTGACCGCGGAGTGCGGCGGCAGGCTCCGCGTCCGCCCCACCCGCGAGGGCGGCAAGACGGTGTCCATCGAACTGCCCTGGACGACGGCACAGGACCCGGGACCCGCCCACCCGGCCACGACGGCACCGCAGCCGACCGACACCCTCTAGCTCAGTACGCCTGGCGCCCTGCCCGGCCGAAGGCCCCCCGCAGCAGCGCCCGGAACGCGTCCGCCGCCGGGGCCGCCTCGTCCGCGCGGTGGGCCACCGAGATCGTCCGGCGCAGGTCCGCCTCCAACGGCCGGACACCGACCGGGGTGGCCGCCGTCCGCGCCACCATCTCCGGTACGACCGCCACCCCCAGCCCCGCGCTGACGAGCGCGCACACCACCGCGTACCCCGGGGTCGGCACCAGCAGCGCCGGTGTGGCGCCCGACTCGGCCAGCAGCGCCTCGATCTCCCGCCGGGCCGGATGCCGCGGGGCCATGCTGATCAGGGGCTGCCCGGCCAGCTCCGCCGTCGGCAGCCGGGACGACGACGTGCTCAGCGCGTGCCCCGGAGCGGTCACCAGGACCAGCTCCTCCACCAGCACCGGCTCCAGCCGCACCGAGGACGGCACCGGGACGGGCTCGGCGGGGTGGTAGGTGTGCGTCAGCGCCAGGTCCACCTCGCCGGCCGCCACCGCGGTGACCCCGGCCGGCGGGTCGTAGTCCGCCACCGACAGCGTCACGTCCGGATGCGCCCGGCGGAACGCGCTCAGCGCCGGCGGCAGCAGATGCACCCCCGCCGTCGGAAAGGTCCCGAGGCGCAGCGCGCCGCCGGTGAGTCCGGTGAGCCGGGACAGCTCGTGCCGGGCCTGCGCCAGTTCGTCGAGCACCCGCCGGGCGCGCGCCACCAGCACCTCGCCCGCCTCGGTCAGCCGCGCCCCGCGGTGATGACGGACCAGCAGCGCCGTGCCCGCCTCCCGCTCCAGCTTGGCCAGCTGCTGGGAGAGCGCGGGCGGGGTGTAGCCGAGCCGGTCGGCGGCCCGGGTGATCGAGCCGGCCTCCGCGACGGCCACCAGCGCGGCCAGCCGGGTGGGGTCGTACATGAGCCCAGCCTAAAGCAATGCTTAAGGCTCATCCAGAGAACTCGAAATACCTGCTGAAGGCCCGATCGCGGCAGGCTGGTCGCATGGACGGACAGCTCATCGCCTTCACCGGGATCGCCGCAGGACTCGTCGCCATGCCCGGCGCCGACTTCACCGTGGTGGTGCGCAACGCGCTCGTCTCCCGGCGGGCCGGCGCGGTCTGCGGGCTCGGCATCGCGGGCGGACTCCTGGTGCACACCACCCTGGCGGTGGCCGGGGTCGCGGCCGTGCTGGTGGCCGTGCCCGCGCTGTTCCGGGCGCTGCAGCTGCTGGGCGGCGCCTATGTGCTGCAGCTCGGGGTGCGCACCCTGGTGGAGCTGCGGCGGCCGGCCCGCACGCCCGAGGAGGCCGCGGCCGAGGCCACGCACCCGCTGCGGCAGGGCTTCGTCACCAACGTCCTCAACCCCAAGGCCTCACTGACCTTCCTCAGCCTGCTGCCGCAGTTCGTGCCCGCGGGGAGCCACGCGCTGCCCCGGACGCTGCTGCTCGCGCTGATCGTGTGCGCGCTGGCCCTGGCGTGGTTCCAGGTGGTCGCCCTGCTGGTGGACCGGCTCGGCGGATGGCTGCGCCGGCCCCGGGCCGCCCGTGGGCTTCAGGCGGGCACCGGGGTGGCGCTGACGGCGCTGGGAGCGGCCCTGCTGCTGGAGCCGCTCCTGGCCTGACCCCGGATCAGCTGACCCGGCCGTACCAGACGCTCTTGGTCCAGATCTTCTCGAGCCTGACCACGGAACCGGTCCTCGGGGCGTGCCAGATCTTGTTGTGGCCGGCGTAGATGCCGACGTGGTAGACGCTGGAACCCGAGTGGAAGAAGACCAGGTCACCGGCCTTGCGGTGGCCGGAGGAGATGTGGTGCGTCTTGTTGTACTGCTGGGCTGCGGTACGCGGCAGCGTCTTGCCCGCCTTCTTGAACGAGTAGAGCGTCAGCCCCGAGCAGTCGAACCGGCGCGGCCCGGTGGCTCCGTACTGGTACGGCGACCCCTTCTTGGAGGCCGCGACCTGGAGTGCTTTCGTCGCGAGCGTCGCGGCCGAGGCGTCGGTGGCGAGGCCCGGGACCGCGATGGAGCCGCCCACGGCGGCCAGGGTGAGGGCCGAGGCCGTACCGGCCCGGGCCATGAGCGACGGGACACGATTGAGCGCAGTCATGCGCAACCCTTCGTCAGCCGCCTGTGAAGGATGACCTGTCGGATTCGGGCTGGCGAAGTTGCCCGGCCGCGTTGCCGCGGCTTCACCCCAAGGGCTGCTCGGAACCTCCGCCCGTCTGCCACGAGCAGACGAACATCCGTCCCGGCGACCCGTCTTGCCTGGGTCCTCCACTCCTGCCGATCCACTCCTGTCGACCGGTCATCCGTGCGGCGGCAGGACTCGGCGTCCGCCCGGATCGCCCCGCCGTTGTGGCGGGGGCTTGTCGTCAGACAGGGATCTTCACCTACAGCTGTCCGAAAATCCCAACGGAACCGGGGATTTGTGGCGTTACTCACCACTCACCCGTTCGGGTGGACAGAGCTGTGTTCGAGGCACCGTCAGATGCCGGACGTAGCCCCGGACCTGGGGCGGAACACCGATTCGGGGATCTCGCGACGGCGCGGAGCGCAACTCGAAAGGCCCGGAAAACGACGCGGAAGTACACCGGTCGGCGGTACGTCGTTCGGGCCGTTTCGTGTCCGGCCCGAACGATTCGTGTCGACGCGGCGGCCCCCTCGGGCCGGAGCGGTGTCCGGATCAGCCGACGCAGTCCGGCGGGAGCGCGACGCGCGCGGTCCGGCGTTCCCCGTCCAGCACCCGCAACGCCCGTGCCAGCGTGTCCCCGTGCAGCTCCGTCTCGCCCCGACGGTGCATCAGCGCGAGCGCGTCCCGCAGCTCTGCCGCCTTGCGCACCAGAGCCTGGGCCGCCCGCAGGCCGGCGTAGGTGTCCCCGTGCCGGGCCGGATTGACGCGGCCCAGCAGGTCGGCGGCCTCCAGGTAACGGTCGATCAGTTCCCCCTCGGCGCGGGTCAGTGCGGGCAGCGGGGGCAGTTCGGGTGGCAGCATCCGCGGCTCATCCCGCGTCCCGCGCGCCGGGCATGCTCCGGCGGCTGGGCACGATGCCGTCCACCAGGCCGTAGGCCAGTGCGCCGGGCGCGTCCAGGACCAGGTCCCGCTCCAGGTCCCGGTGCACCTGCTCCGCCGTGCGCCCGGTGTGCCGTACCAGCATCTCCTCGGTCAGGGTGCGGGTGCGCACCAGCTCCGCGGCCTGGATGACCAGGTCGCTGGGCTGGCCCTCGACCGGCTCCGGCAGCTGGGGCTGTTCGATCACCATGCGGGCGCCGGGCAGTGCGAACCGCTTGCCCGGCGCGCCGGCCGCGAGCAGCACCGCGGCCTGGGAGACGGCCTGGCCCAGGCAGTAGGTCCGCACGTCGCAGCCGACGTAGCGCATCGTGTCGTAGACGGCCGTGAGGGCGCTGAACGAACCGCCCGGGCAGTTGATGTACAGCGTGATGTCCCGCTCAGGGGCCGCGTGTTCGAGGTACATGAACTGGGCCGCGACGTCGTTGGCCGCCGCGTCGTCGAGCGGGGTGCCGAGGAAGACGATCCGGTCCTCGAAGAGCTTGCCGTACGGATCGAGCGTGCGGGTGACGCCGCCGGCGCGCTCGGTGAACTCGGGCAGCACGTGGCGGGCGATCGGTCGGGACATGGGCACACCCCTCCTCAGGGCACGGGCCTCCGGTGGGCCCGTGTTCTGTACAGAATGTACAGGACGTACGACGCGTTAGAATGGGGACATGTTCTAGTGATCGTTTAGAACTCGCAGTTCAGAGGCCAGATTTGACCCTCGCAACGGGCCCGGGTCTCACAAAATCTCACAACTGCCCTGTCAGGCAGCGACGTCTTCCCCGAAGCCGAGCAGCGTCGTGAGGTGATCCGAAGCGGCCCGCAGATCCTCGGGCGCCGGGTGGACGTACACCCGCTTCGTGAAGTCCGCCGACACGTGACCGGCCCAGGCCGCGAGGATGACGTCCGGGACGCCGTTCACTGCGAGGAACGTCAGGCAGCTGTGACGGGCGTCGTAGAGCCGCACCTTACGCAGCTTCAGCTGGTGCATGAGCGCGTAGGCGTGCTCCCGCAGGTGCCGCGTCGTGAGCGGCTCGCCGATGTGGTCGACGAACATGTAGCCGGACTCGGCGTAGAAGCCGCCCATCGACATCTGCTCGATCTCCTGCAGCGCCTTGAAGGCGAGCAGCGCCTGGCGTACCGGCTCCGGCAGCGGCAGCACACGCCCGCCGGCCTCTGTCTTCGGGTCCTTCTCCAGGACGCGGGCGTTGCCGATCATCGTGCGCGTGTTCGTGATGGCCAGCGTTCCCGTGTCGAGGTCGATGTCCGTCCACCGGAGGCCGGCCACCTCCGCTGGCCGGAGCCCCATCAGGCTGAGCATGAGGGGAGCGAAGAGCCTGTCGGTCCGCATGCCGAGGAGGAAGTCCTTCACCTCGACGACGTTCCACGGCTTCTCGCGCTGGTTGGTGCGGCGGTCCTCTTTCCAGGCTTTCCGCGGCACCTGCACGTATTGCGCCACGTTCGCGTGCACGTACTTGCGGACCACCGCCCAGCCGAGGGCCTCCTTCAGGCGCGCGAGTACGCCCTCGGCAGTGGACGGCCGCAAACCGGTGCCGACTTTCCCGCCCCGTCGGCGGGCCGCGACGAGCAGCCAGGCCACCATGGACTCGACCTCGTCCTCCGTCAGCTCCTGGAGGCGGAGGTGCCCCAGGTACTCGTGGACGTGGCAGAGGGCGTTGCGGTAGCCCTGGATGGTGCTCTCTTCCAGGTCTCGCGCCTTCTTCTCGATCCACTTGTCGAGCAGCTCGGTGAGGGTCATCTTGTTCGGCAACACGAAGGTGCCGTGGGCCCTCTGGTTCACGATCCGGGCGAGTTCGTTCTGCACCTCCTTCTTCGTGTCCTTGGTGATGGTGATCTGCTTACGCTTGCCGGTCTCGTCGCGGCCGGCGTCGATGACCGTGCGGTAGCGGACCTTGCCGCTACCGAGCACGATCTTCTTGATTTCTGCCACGGGCTCCTTCTCTCGTAGCTCCAGGGTCAGTTCATCTGCCTCCTCGGGAGACAGACGGACAGGTCGAAAACCGGCCGCGCGGCCAGCCCGAGGCATGCCCGGGGCGTGCGGGGCGCATGTGGTGGCGGGGGCGTCGCGGATGGATCAGCCGTAGGCGACGGATCGGGTGGTAATGCAGTGCCCGAGGCCGACGGGCGCGGATCCGCGCTCCGTCCCGATGATGCATCACCAACAGGCGGCCCGGTGGTCGGTTCACTGATGACCACGGTATGGCTGAATGTGCTGCCTGCTGAGCTCGGCAGCGCGTCCGGGGGACTGGCTGCGGAGCTGTGGCTGGGCCGCGGGCCGGCCGATGGTGATTGGGATGGGCCTGGGGGAGTTGTCCCGGCGGTCGGCACGGTCGCCGTCGGAGCGGAAGGCGGCGGAGCGTGGCCATTGTGGGCTGTCGTATGGGTTCCGACGAGGGCAACTGCGGCCGTTGTAGCAACCGCAGCCCCTGCGACCCCGGCAACGACCAGCTGGGGGTTCTTCTTCCAAGCCTTGCGGGCGCTGTTGCCCAGTGCCGCGATGACGGCGGCGCCGCCTTCGCCCAGGAACAGGCCCAGGTGTCGTTTGCGGCGCACTGGCTGCGGGCCGGCGAGGGGTTCGTAGCCGTCGCCGGTGGCAGCCGGTGCTACCTCTTGTTCGTCGGGCGCGGCCCGGAGGGCGCGCAGTATCCATTCGCTGTTGCGCTCGGCACGCATGTCACTGAGCTGCCGGGAGAGTTGCCTCTCCCGCCGGAAAAGCAGCGCAACGAATGTGAAGTTAGCTGTGCAGAGCCCAGCCGCGAGAACGATCCAGATCATTCTCGTCCCCTGTGCACGGATGGTCTCGGTTACCGCACAAGTCGGCGCACGTGTGCGGGGTACACACGATGCGACAGAAGTTGACTCCCGGGATCCTAGTAAACACGGATCGTGGCTGATTCTTTACTATCCGGTATGACGATAGGGCTGACCTGGGGCTTGCGGAGCGTCAGCCTCCGCATCGCCGGACTCCTCCAGTTCGCCGGACTCCACGCGCTCGGCCAGCCTGCGTAGCGCGGGACCCCGGTCCTCTGGGGGGAGTTGCTTGAGCATGTCGACGATGATGCGCTGACGCTCCGCCCCTAGGGCGGCCAGGGGATCCGGCAGGCTCGCCGACTCGCCGGCGCGCTGGATCTGGATCTCGCGCAGGATCGCCGCCGCGCCCTCTCGGCCCACCTCGGTAAGCCGGTTCGGTGCGACGCCGACGGTGAAGGCCATGTGCGCCAGGGTCTTGTCCGGCGCGCGGACGGGGTCGGACTCGCCGATCTTGCCCTTGTAGCCGTTCTCGATCTGACGCCAGCGGAAGCCTTTGATCCGGATTGGGGTCCGGTCGGCTGCTTCCTCCGGGCTGAGGCCGCGCGCCTGGCGGGCGAGGCGGATGAGTTCTCCCTCGGGCGCCGGCTGGGGGGTGCCGTGCTCGGGCGACATCTCTACTTCCTCCTACTCCTGTGGAGTTTCGTCAACTTCAGTCAACTCTCGCAGAGTCCCGGCCCCGCGCCCAGCGGAGAACCCCTCGACACAACTCCTTCACAAACCAGTTTCTACTTTCCGCAACTACAGCCTTGACTCGCTTCTACTTTCATCTACTCTTGAGTTATGGCACACCCCACCCAAGACCCCCAGAGACTGCGTCGACGGCGGATCGAGGCGGGACTGAACCAGGGCGAACTCGCCGAGAAGGCCGGAATCTCCGAGTCCTACATGTCGTGTCTCGCCCTCGGCACTCGCAACGCCTCGCCCCGCGTCCTCCAGCGGCTCGCGAAAGCCCTCAACTGCGACGTCAGCGACCTGATGCCGCCCGAACCCGACACCACCGCAGACGCCCAGGCGGGAGCAGCGTGATGGCGACGACCAACACCCCAACCCTCGACGAAATCCGCTCCTGGCCGGCCACCGTCAGCGTGCCGATGGCCGCCACGGCGATGGGCATCTCGAAGACCTACCTGCACGACCTGATCAAGCGCGGCGAGTCCCCGGTCCAGACACTGCCGCTCGACGGCCGTCACCGCGTCATCACCGCGGCCCTCGTCCGGCTCCTCGAAGGCGCCTGATGCGCCGCATCCGCGCGCGGCTCGGCTGGGTCTGCCCGACCTGCGAGCACCGCAACCCGCCGATCCGGATGGCCTGTCGGCGCTGCCGGCGGGACCGCCCGCTCGGCTCCTGACCCCCTGAAAACGCCGAAGGGCCGCTCCGACTGTGCCGGCCTGAGCAGCCCAACGACTCGGCGACCCCAACAACCAGTGAAAGAGAGGTCCCCGTGACCACCGAGACTACCTTCCTGGCCCCGTGCCCGATCATCGAGCAGGGCGCCGCGGTGGAGGCGCTGGCCGCGTTGATCGAGATGTTCGGTCAGCTGCCCGGCGGCTACATCAAGATCCACCAGCCGGTATTGACGATCCCGGCCTCCCTCGGACTGCAGGTCGACACGGCGCAGAGCTTCGAGCTGTGGAGGGCCGCCCTCGGGATCGCGCCGTCCGGGGTGGAACTGCGCGCGACGTCCGACGACTGCGTGTGGCTGCAGGCCGACGGCGTGTTCCACGGCGTGGCCGTGCACCTGACCGGCTTCAACGTGCCGCTGACCGCCGAGCAGGCGAACACGCTGCAGGACACGCCGGCGGTGGTGGCGTGAACACCAGGCGCGTGAACGCCGCGGCGGACGTGATCTGCCGCGCGATGGAGAACGGGCGCCGGGTGCCGGCCGCTATGGCTGTCGCGCTGGAGTCGGCGCAGATGCTCATGTCGCCGGAGAAGGCGGCCGAGTACGAGCGGCTGCAGGCCCGGGTGGACGAGGTCGAGCGGAAGTACACGTTCGACACGGCCGAGCTGAAGCGGCAGCTGGAGTCGGCTCGCGTCGACGGCGAACGGCTGATCCGGGCGGAACAGCGGCGCGCGGAGTTGGAAGCCGTCCATGCGACGCACCGCAAGGACGACCAGTCCGAGATCGAGCGTCTGCGAGCCCAAGTCGCGGAGCTGGAGCGCCGCATTGCCGCCGAGGAGTGCCGCTGCCCGGAGCCCGCGCCGCTGTGCCAGGGCTGCCGCTGCAAGTGCCACGCCGAGCAGGTCACGGCGTCGGTGGACAAGCTGACGCGGCTGCTGGCACCGACGCAGGCCCCCCGCGAGGGCGAGGCCGCTCCGCTGGTGGTGTTCCGGGCGTCGCACGACGCGATCGTGATGGGCCACTACACCTCGGCCGCTGAGGCGCGGAAGCACTGCGAGACCGAGATGCGTCGCGAGTACGACGAGAGCACGAAGGTGTCGCTCTGGTGGCGCGAGGACGAAGACACCGTCGACCAGCCAGAAGACGGCGAGGCCGAGCTGTACGCGCACGTGACCCCGTCCGGTATGGACCGGGGGCGCACCTGGCGCACCGGCTACGTGATGACGCCGGTGGAGGTCGCCTCCGAGTACGACCCGGACGGTGACGAGTGATGGCCGCCGTCAGCCTCGCCGGCTGGGCCGCATTCCTGTCGCTCGGCCTGTCGATCAGCGCCGCCGGCGCGATCCCGGTCCTGCTGTGGGTCGACGCCGACTACTTGCTCGTCGCCGACTGGCAGGCCGTCGGTGACCGGGTGCTGGTCGAGATCGTCCGCGCCTCCCACACCGTCCGCGCGGTGCCGGTGACCGCCGCCGCGCTGCTCATGCTCCTCTCGCCCGCTGCCCCGGAGGTGGCCCGATGAAGCTCCGCCTCAACCTGCATCGCCTCTTCCGACGGCCGGCCGTCACTGGCCCGTACCGGATCTACGTCTCCGCCACTCCGACCGGCGTGCGCCTCGATGTAGAGCACTACCTGATCGCGATGATCCAGACGATCGCCGACAACGCGGACCTCATGGATCTGCTGGTCGAGATCGAGGACGACCGCCGGACCGCGAAGGCTCACCGGCACGACGGCTGGGAGCCGGACGAGCTGCTCGTCGAACGGCTCACAGCGGCGCTCGGCTACGAACTACCCGTCCACGGTCGGGAGCTGACCGCGCTCGCCGACCGGCTCCGCGCGGCGGACTGGGCCGTGAACAGCACGGCGATCCCGACCCAGCTCCGCGAGAGCGAGGCCGCCGCATGAGCGCCGTCGTCCACTCGATCAGCGAGAACCCGCGCCTGCGAATCGCGTGCCTGGTCCAGCTCCTCGTCGCCCGACAGGAGCTGGCCGCGATCGACGAGATGCGCAGCCACCTACCGCTCGACGACCCCGACCGGCACGACCTCGACCGCGTCGACACCGCGTGCGGCCGGATGACGATCACAACCCCGGATGCGGACGTTGTGACCGCTCAGCGGCGGACCGCGCTCCTGCGCGCCGTGAAGGCGGAAGGCGGCCGGTGGAAGTCCGGCCGCGCCGTCCGCCTGTACGAGCACCTCGGCTACGGCCACCTCGGCCAGGGCACCGCCGCCCGCGACCTCCTCCACCTCGCCGCCGCCGGCCACCTGGCCCGCTACGAAGGCGACGGCTGCCGCTACTTCACCCTCCGCGGAGACGACCGTGCCTGATCTGCTCACCCGGCGCGCATACCTGCTCGACGCCATAAGGACGGACGGCCGCCCCGTCACCACCCAGCTCGCTGCGCAGCTGCTGGCGGACTCGCCGTGGCCGACGGCCGGCCGGAACACCGCTCGGAAAGACCTGCGGGCGCTGGCCGCGCAGGGCCACCTCGCCCCGGCCGGGGCCGAGGGGCGCCGCGCCTACACCCTCAAGGACTGCGCATGAACAAGCCACTCAGCCCGCGCCTGGTCGACGTGCTCCAGGCGCTCGCAGCGGGCGAGACCCTCAGCGAGACCGCGACCCGGCTGTCTCTCTCCGAGGACACGGTGAAGACGCACCGGCGCCGCCTGTACGCGCGGTTGGGCGCACGGACCGGCGCGCATGCCGTAGCGATCGCGAGCCGCAGCGAGCTGCTCACGCCGATTGGCGGTGGCCGCTGATGACCGCACGCGAGATCGGCCGTGCGCTCGCCTACTACGCGGTGGTCGGCACGGTGGCCGCCTGCCTGGCCACGGTCGCAGCAGTCCCGTTCGAAGGCCCCGTCGGCGTCGCAGTGACGGTGGTCACCGTCCTCACGGCCGGCTGGCTGACGACCGTCGTCCTCGACGCCGTGACGGCCCGGGCGAAGGGCGGCCGGTCATGACCGAAACGACGACCCGCCGCTCCTACCTGCTCGCCGTTCTCAGGAACCTCGGCGGCACCGTCACCACCAGGTTGGCGCTGCAGATCTATGCCGTCTCCCCGTGGCGTGCCACGAGCAGGAACACCGCACGCCGCGACCTGCGAGATCTCGCCCGGCGCGCCTATCTCGTCCCGGTGGGCGGTGACGGAGCTCGCGCCTACGTGCTCGGTGACAACCCGGAGCCGGCTCACCCTGTGCGCGGCATCCGGCAGCCCCTGGTGGAGGTGGTCCGCCGTGAAGGCGGCGAGTGGACGGTCGGCCGGATGAAGCGAGCGTGCCGTCGGCTCGTCGGCACGCACATCTACCGGTCGACCGCCCGCCGCTACCTCGCGGAACTGCACAGGCTCGGCCACCTCGACCGGCACGGCGACGACACGCCCCTCCGCTACTACACGCACCGCCAGCAAGGGCCCACCGCATGACCGCCGCCATGGAGCTGGAGGCCGCGAAGGTCGTCGATGGTCTTCCGGCCGAGGCGTACCACGCCGACCGGACGAGTATCTCTTCGTCCGGGCTGCGTGCCCTGCTCGCCCCTGGCTGTCCCGCCCAGTTCAAGTACGACCGCGACCACCCGCAGCCGCCGAAGCGTGAGTTCGACCTGGGGCACGCCGCGCACAAGTTCGTGCTCGGGGAGGGCTCGGACTTCAAGGTCATCGGCTTCCCGGACTACAAGAAGAAGGCCGCCCAGGACGAGCGAGACGCCGCCCACGGCGCAGGCCTGGTGCCGCTCCTGGAGAAGGAACACGACCAGATCCAGGCGATGGCCGACGCCATCCGCCAGCACCCGGTAGCGGGCCCGCTGTTCACCCCGGGCGGCGGTGTCGCCGAACAGTCGATCTACTGGACCGACTGGAAGACCGGCGTCCGCTGCAGGTGCCGCCCGGACTGGATGCCGCACCACGGCGACGGTCGACTCGTCGTCGTCGACTACAAGACGGCCAGAGCAGTGGACGACGCGGCCCTGGCGAAGGCCGTGTACGAGCGCGGCTACCACGCCCAGGCCTCGTTCTACCTGGACGGCGTCAAGGCCGCCGGCCTCCACGGAGGGCAGGAGCCCGCCTTCGTGTTCGTGTTCCAGTCCAAGACCGCGCCATACCTGGTGCATCTGGTCGAACTCGACTTCCCTGCCCTCGCGCTCGGCGCGGCCCGCAACGAGCGCGCCCTGCGCATCTACGCCGAGTGCGAGCGCACCGGCATCTGGCCCGGCTTCAACGACCGCATCACCTACCTGCCGCTGCCCCCTTGGGCCGAGCGGCGCGACCACGAGGAATACGCGTGAACCAGCCCATCCCCATCCCGTCCAACAACGCGCCGTCCCGCATCGGACAGGGCACCGCGGTCGAGCAGTCCAGGGCCGCCGCCGAAGTGCAGGCAGCCGTCGTCGTCGCCCAGCAGTGCCCCCGCAACATCCAGACCGCCGTCGCCGAGATGCGCGACTCGTGCAAGCAGATGACGCTCGCCGAACGCGCCTTCTACCGCTACCCCAAGGGCGGCCAGACCATCACCGGCGCCTCCGTCCACCTCGCCCGCGAACTGGCCCGCTGCTGGGGCAACGTCCAGTACGGCCTGGTCGAAATGCGCCGCGACGACGACTACGGCCAGTCCGAGATGCAGGCCTTCGCCTGGGACGTCCAGACCAACTCCCGCAACAGCAGCACGTTCATCGTCCCCCACCGCAGGGACACCCGGAACGGCCCGCAGAAGGTCACGGACATGCGGGACATCTACGAGCTGAACACCAACAACGGGGCCCGTCGCGTGCGAGAGGCGATCTTCGCGATCCTGCCTCCGTGGTTCGTCGAGGAGGCCAAGGACCTCTGCAACCAGACCCTCAAGAACGGCGGCGGCAAGCCGCTCGCGCAGCGGGTCGCGGACGCCATCAAGGCATTCGAGGGCATCGGCGTCACAACCGACCGGATCGAAGCCAAACTGGACCGCCCGTCGGGAAAGTGGACCGAGCACGACGTCGCGCAGCTGATCGTCGCCTACAAGTCGATCCAGCGCGGCGAGATCACCGCCGAGGACGAGTTCCCGGCGCCCCGTGTCAGCGCGGAGGAACTGACCGGCGGCAAGGAGCAGAAGCCCTCAGCGGCAGGCGAGCAGCCTTCCACTGAGTGGCCGGCAGCGCGGCAGCCGGGCGGTGCGTCGTGACCATGAACCACCGCGACGAAGCCGAGAGGCTGCTGGCGTCCCTGGACACCAGCATGACGGCAGCCCTCGAAGGGACTCTGCCGATCGAGGACCAGCAGCACGCCGCTGTCCTCACCGGGATCCTCACCAACCGTGCGTTGGCCCACGCTGCGCTCGCGCAGAGCGCCACGACGACAGCTGACGTCATGGCGTACCGGCACACGATCCAGACGATGCGGTTCGCGCTGATCCGGCAGGTCGCCGAGGGTCTCGCCCTGAGCGAGGGCGACGAAGCCCACCTGCACGCCCGCGGTCTCTCCCAGTACCTGGACTCGGTGGGCCTGAACGTCGACCTCGAGGTGGATGCCTACATCGAGGGGCACTGCGGCTACAGCGACGCCCGCGACGCGTGGCTGTCGCCCACGGAGCGCCGCGCCAAGCGGGACGCCGAGCCCACTCCCTGGGACAACCCGCCCGCGTAGCCCGCACGCAGAGGCCGCCCCCGCAGCCGACTTTGCGGGGGCGGCCAGCACCAGCAGACCACAGCACCGAACGGAGAACCAGCCATGAAGTGGCCGATCGTCTCCCTCCGTCGCCACGAGCGCGAGCTGGAGGACCTCAAAGCCGATCGTGAGCGGATTCGCGGCGAGCGGGACCAGTTCGCCAAGGACCGTGATGCTCAGCGTGCCGTCGCCAGGACCGCTACCCGCCAGTTCGCCGAGGCCGACGCCACGAACAGGCGCCTGGCGGGCCGCAACCGAGCGCTGGCCGAGCAGTTGGAGGCGGCCCAGGTCGGTTCCGGGTTCAACGCGGCGAAGGCCCAGCAAACCGCGAACCGGATCGAGCGGCTGCGGCGCGCCGTCGCCAAGGCCCGTAGGGAGGCCGCAGAGGCTGCCACGCGGCCCGGCGCCGACCGGGCCCGATTGGTCACCGAGCTGCAGCTGGCTCAGCGCGCGCACCGCTCACTCGACGAGCACGCCCGAACCCTCCAGGCCGCGAACGAGGCCCTCACCCGGGAACTGCACGACACCCGGCAGGACGAGGAGGTGTCGTCGTGAGCCCGATCCGTTACCTGCGGCAGCTCGTCGCCCCGCACGGCCGGCACCGCGCGGTAGCCGCTCCGACGGGGGGCCGGACCGATGACCTTCTCGGCCCGTGGCCGCCGGCCGTCCCGGAGCGGACGCACGGCGCGGCGGTCGTGCAGTCATGGGAGGACTGCCCGCACTGCGACAAGGCGACGGCCGGTGTGTTGCACCGGGACGGCTGGACCTGCGGCGAGTGCCTGAACACCGTCACCCCGGAGGGCGCCTCGTGACGGGCCAGCTGATCACTGACGCCGTGCAGACGGGCGAGACCGTGGTCACCGGTGCCGTGCTCATGTTCGGCGTGCTCTCCATGGTGGCCGCTGTGCTGTTCCTCGGCTCGCTGTATCTCGCCTTCCGCTTCGTCACCCGCCACCGGCGCGCGGCCCAGCCCTACCGGGACGAGCGGCCGGCCGTGTCGCCCGCACAGCCTGCGCCGCAGCCCGCCGTGGCCGTGCTCGATCTCGAGCCCGGCGCCGATCTCGGCCTCCGCGACGAGTGCGAACTGATCTTCGGCATGCCCGCCCGCGAGCCGGGCCTCGACCGCCTGAGGTGGGCCATCCGCGACGAGCAGAAGAAGGGAGACCAGTCGTGACCGGCCGACGCCCGATCGTCGTCTGCACGGCATGCAAGGAGACGCGTGCGCACCGAGCGCATGGCTGGTGCGAGCCGTGTCACCGCCGCTGGCGGTACCACGGCCGCCCGGCCGACGGCCCGCCCCCGGTCCGCGCGCTCGCCCACGAGGACGTGGCGGGCACGCCACGGGGCTGGGACTGGCACAAGCGGCACCACACGGCGCCCTGCCAGCCGTGCCGGGACGCGCACAACGCTGACGTCCGCCTGAGCTATCAGGTCACGGTGATGCGACGTCGGGCGCGGCAGCACTACTTCCCCGCTGAGCAGGCCGTGGGGGTGAGCGCGTGATGCAGATCCCTGTCGACGTCGCCGAACTTCTGCGGGACGGCCAGTCCAACGCCGAAGTCTCCCGGCGCACCGGTATCCATCCCATCAAGATCGGAGACGCCCGGCGCGCGCTCCGCCTGCCCGACCACCGTGACATGCGGGCCGGGTACATCGCACCGCCCAGCCACCGTGACCACGGCAGCCGTGCCAAGTACGTCATCGAGAAGTGCCGTTGCAAGGCCTGCAAGCAAGCCAACCGGCAGGCGCATGCCGAACGTGACCGTCTCCTGGCCTACGGCCGCTGGCAGCCCTACGTCGACGCGGCACCAGTCCGGGCCCACATCCGCTACCTGCAGTCCTGCGGCATGGGCCTGCGCGCCCTGGCCGCAGCCGCGGACGTGGACCGAAAGCGGCTCCAGGCCATTCTCTCCGGGCGACCGGAACGCGGCACGGGTCCCCAGGAAAAGGTCCGGCCGGCCCTCGCCGCCGCGGTGCTGGGTGTCGAGCCGACCCTCGAAACCCTTGCCCCGTCCACGCTGATCAGCCCGATCGGCACCCGTCGCCGCGTACAGGCGCTGGTTGCGGCTGGCTGGCCGCAGCAGTACCTCGCCGTGTATCTCGGCCTGTCGCCGTCCAACTTCGGCGCCATGCTCGACCGCGAGCACGTCCTCGTACGCCGCGCCCTCGCGGTGCGCGCCATGTACGACGCGCTGTGGAAAACCGACCCGGCGAACCACGGCGCAACGGCCGCCGGCATCACCCGAGCCCGGAAGCACGCGGCGGAGCACCGGTGGGCCCCAGTCGGCGCGTGGGACGACGACCGTCTCGACGATCCGGAAGCCTTCCCCGACTGGACTGGGCACTGCGGGACGCCCGCAGGCTACGCAGAGCACCGGCGCCAGAAGCTGCCTCTCTGCCAGCCCTGCAAGGACGCACACACAGCGGCCAGCACGGTCTTGCCGGGGGTGGCGTGATGAGGATCCGCGCCGACATCGCCGAGCTGCTCCGCGAAGGCGTCCCGGAGATCCGTATCGCCCGCCAGCTAGGGGTAGCGCCCGCCACGGTGCGGCGCGCTCGGGAAGCGCTCGGCTTGCCCCGGCCACGCCGTGGACGCAGGGACAGCTACAGCTCCCTCGAGGAGGCATTCCGCGCCCATGTCGAGCGGATGGGCGAGGGACACCTGCGGTGGACGGGCTACGTCGACGCTCGCCGCAACGTTCCGTACGTCTGCCATCGCCAACAGCGGGTCACCGCGGCCCGGGTTGCGTTCCGCCTCCACCACGGCCGCACCCCTGAGGGGCCGGTCTGGCCCAGCTGCGACATGGAGCACTGCGTTGCAGGCGCGCATCTCGAGGACCGGCGGATCCGTGAGGCGAACCGGCGCGCCGATGCCGCAGACGAGGCGCTCTTCGGAGGTGCCGCATGAGTCACGACAGCGGATCCGGTCCTGGCCGCGCCCGAGCCGCCGACTGGCGGCACCGGGCTGCGTGCCGGAACGAGGACAGCGAGCTGTTCTTCCCGAAGGGCACGGATGGCCCGTGGGCGCTGATCATTCAGCAGGCCAAGGCCGTGTGTCGCCGATGCCGGGTCGTTGAGGACTGCTTGCAGTGGGCTCTGGATACGGGAGAGGAGGCCGGCGTCTGGGGTGGGCTGAGCGAGGACGAGCGCCGCGCCAGACGGCGCAGCACCCCGGCGCCAGACCTCCCAACTCCCGTGCGTCCGGCATCGGGTGAACGCAGCTGCCGAGCCCTCCACGCCCAGTTTGCCGTGCACACCGAGGACGGCCACGTCCGCTGGACTGGGAAGCGGGCCATCTCGATCAACCGCCGGTCGTACACCTACCGGCAGATCGCCTACGCCGCCGACCGCGGGCACGCCCCGACGGGCCGGGTCCTGACCGAGTGCGACGTCACCGACTGCATCCACCCACAGCACATCACCGACGCCGAGGAGCGGGACGAGCGCGACCTTCAGCGGCTGGCCGCCGCCGAAGTGGCGGCGGCCGCCGAGGCGCCCCTCCTCGAGGAGCCCGCTGCCGCCGTCGTGCACGAGGAGCCACGGTGCGGGACGCCCGCGGCCGCGCTCGTGCATGAGGAACGCGGCGAGGAACTGTGCGATGCATGCTGGGCAGCCGTCTCGACGGCGGTACGCCAGCTGAGCCGAGTAGGTGAAGCATGACCAGCCGCGACCCGCAGCCGTGCGAGATTCCGGCTGACGAGCATCAGGGCCGCGTCCGGTTCTACATCACGGGCTGGCGCTGCAACGCGCACGCCCCGTGGGCGGAGAAAGGCCTCCCGGAACCGCAGCCAGGTCCGGGCATGCCGGCCGGGGCGTGGTCGACGCCGTCGCCACAGTCGGCGTCCGCGGTCTTCGATAACAGAGCCATCGCCTCCGGCAAGAGGAGGTCGAGCCCCGCGGCGTACCGGGCTGCGCGGGCCGCCGTCGGCCGCGCACCGGAGCCGGCGCCCGGGATTCGCCTCGACCCGGGCCAGCGAGACGCCACCGGCCGGACGTGGATCCGGGTTCCGAACGCGGACTACCTCTGCCCGGCCTGCTGCCAGACCGAGTCCGCTTCCGGCGACCAGGTCGCCCACTTCGCCGCCCACATCGAAGCCGAGCACGCCGAACGCTGCCCGGCCAACCAGCAAGGAGCACCCACCGCATGACGGAGACACGGCCGAAGCGCCGCTACCTGACCAGCGGCGAACGCCACGCCCTGGCCGCCGACCTCAAGACGCGCTACGAGGCTGGAGCCAGCGTTCGCCAGCTCGCTGAGGAGACCGGCCGCTCGTACGGATCGGTCTCCGGCCTGCTGCACCTCGCCGACACGCAGATGCGGCCCGCCGTCTGGCCTGCCGATCGCCTCACTGGCGACGCCCGCGCCACCGCCAAGCAGGCGGCCGCCGACGTGTACGAGGCCGGGCACGCGATCCGCTGCGCCGCCGACGCCATCGGCCGCTCCTGGACGTACACCCGGAATCTCCTCGTCGAGGCCGACATCAAGTTCCGGCCACGCAACTCCCGCTGCACCGCCAGCCACTAACCCGAACGCCCCGACCGCCCGAATCGGCTGGGGCACCCACACCCAACCCTCCCCAGGAGAACAGCACATGACCCGCATCAGTCGCCGCGACGTCGGCGACGCCGCCACCGGCTTCAGCCTCAGCGCCGTCGCCATCACCCTCTCCGTCCTCTTCGTCTGCGGCCTCGCCGCCCTGCTGTGGTGGCTCGGCGTATTCACCTCCGGCATCAAGGGCGCCGGCGATGTCACACGCGACCAGAACGACGCGAAGAACCGCGAGCACTGGTCCGCCACGTTCAACAGCGAGTTCCAGCAGATCCAGGCCGACCAGGGCGTCATCGCCAACCTCGAGCACACCGCCACCTCGGCCGGGGCCACCGTCCAGGACCACGACAACCTCACCGGCGCCCAGAACAACTGCCGCCAGGACGTCGCCCAGTACAACGCCGACGCCTCCTCCACCCTCGGCGCCCCCTGGCTGCCCGAAGGCCTGCCCACCCAGATCAACGCCGACAACTACTGCGGGAGCTGACCCCAGATGACCCTCAACCGCCGCACCGCCGCCCTCACGGCCGCCATCGCCACCACCGGCCTGCTCCTCACCGGCTGCACCAGCTCCAGCAGCGCCGACAAGGCCCAGTCCGCCAACAACGCGCTGGCCGGCAACACCTACCAGAAGTTCAACCAGGCCGTCCCGTACCCGTACGCGAACGGGATGCCGTCGGACCCGCTGGAGCGGAAGAACCTCGCGGCCCGCCTCACCCAGTACAACTCCAAGGGCTCGACGAACTACGTGTACGTCTTCGCCGGGATGACTGACAAGGTCATCGGCTACTACGTCATCCGCGGCAAGGTCTCCTCGACCAGCTCTCAGATGACGTCCACGCAGGTCAACGTCCACTGCGGGTACAGCGGCGACCACCAGTCCTGCACGAACGACGCCATCGGCGACGACGGCTCGTACGGACAGGACGAGGGCGGCGAGAACGGCGTCTTCTTCTTCACGACCTCGGGCGTGCTCGTCGAGACCGATCAGCCGTTCCTCGTCTCCTCCCAGCCGATCAAGGTCTACTCCAGCGTGCCCCAGCTCGACGCGCCAGCAGGCAAGCAGTGAGCCGCTTCCTGGCCGGCCTCGGAGCCGCGCTCATCACGGGAGGCATCACCCGCCTGTTCACGGCCGCCGAGCCCTGGTGGCTCGCGGTCGGCGGAGTCACCGCCCTCATCTGTTGGTTCGGCGCCGGAGCGCTCGACGTCATCGCTGACGCACTGGACGACCTCTTCTGACCTCGCCGACCGGCCGCGCGCTCCCCACTGGCGCGCGGCACCCCGGGCGTCCGGGCCCGACCTTCCCCGCCGCTCACGGGCCCGGACGCCCCCTCTTCGACCTGGAGAACCACATGCGCACCACCAGACACCCCGCCGTCACCGGCGCCGAACGCAGGGCCGTCGCCGAAGACCTCGCCGAGCTGTACCGCGCCGGTTCCAGCATCCGCGGCATCGCCGCTCGCACCGGCCGCTCGTACGGATGCGTCCACCAGCTCCTTCTCGACGCCGGCGTGACCCTCCGGCCCCGCGGCAGCGCCCGCATCCGATCCAACTGACCCGGAGACCACGATGCCCGAACTCCTCGTCCGCCTCGGCGACCAGACGCACCCGCTGCACGACTGCTGCTGGGTGGAGTGGGCGCCGTGCGGCTGCGCCGTCAGCGTCGTCATGGCCGCCATGCACGACGGCGCCCGCGCGCTCCCGACCGAAGACGACGCCCGCCGCCACCTCGAGCCCCACAAGCGGGCCCACGAGAAGCAGATCCGCGAGGGCTACCGGCTCGAGCTGATGCCGATGGACCGCTACCGCGCCGAGGTCGACCTCGCCGTCAGCTGCCCGCACCCCAAGGGACCGACCAGCCAGCAGACCCTCGACGCCGCCACACCCACCGGAGGCGATGCGTGAGGTACTTCCACGGCGGCATCCCCGGCCTCAAGCCCGGCGACCTCATCACCCCACACCCACCGCGCGTCATCGACGACTGCCCGATCTGCGTCGCCCGTGCGGCCGGTCAGAACGCTGTCGTCGAAGGCCTCGGTGTCGTCGACCCGGCGACCGCCCGCCCGGACCGGGTGTACATCACCTCGGACCGCGAGTACGGCCGGTTCTACGCCTCGAAGTACTGGCAGGGCGACCTGTACGTGGTCGAGCCCGTCGGCCAGCTGGAGCCGTCAGTGGAGGACCGGTTCCC
The DNA here is from genome assembly GCF_040682635.1 of Streptomyces sp. NPDC051133. Classification (NCBI taxonomy): domain Bacteria; kingdom Bacillati; phylum Actinomycetota; class Actinomycetes; order Kitasatosporales; family Streptomycetaceae; genus Streptomyces; species Streptomyces sp. NPDC051133. Next base: position 190,562 of record NZ_JBFBBK010000002.1, on the reverse strand, counting down.
GTCGTGGACATGCGAGGCCGCGCGCGTCCGGTCGGTGTACCAGCGGTGCGTCTTGCTCACGCCGAAGCAGCGCCGCGCCCTGCTCAAGCGGTGGACGGCCGCCGACCTGGCCGCAGAAGGGAGACCGCTCCCGTGACGTGCGACCTGCCCCGCTCGAAGCACGAGCTGTACGACACGTGGCGCGCCATGATTCGCCGCTGCCACAACCCCGCCGCCGACAACTACCCCCGGTACGGCGGCCGCGGCATCACCGTCTGCCAGGCGTGGCGCGACAGCTTCGACCAGTTCCTCGCCGACCTGCCGTCCCGGCCCACCGCCGAGTACTCCCTCGAGCGGATCGACAACAACCGCGGCTACGAGCCCGGCAACGTCCGCTGGGCCACGGCCACCGAGCAGGCGCGGAACCGGCGCGACAACCACTACCTCCGCGCGAACGGGCAGACCCGCCTCCTCGAGGAGTGGGCCGACATCACCGGCATCCCGAAGTCGACGCTCTACAACCGCATCGCCGCCGGCTGGACCGACGAGGCCGCCGTCACCACGCCCGTGCGCCCCAAGGCACCGGACAACAGCATCGCCCCGGCTGGCATCCGCAGCATCGCCGCCGACCGGCAGCTCAAGCCCGAGACGGTCATCTCCCGGCTCCGCCGCGGCTGGGACTACGACCGGGCCATATCCCAGCCGCCGGCACCCCGAGCGCATCGAGAGTGAGCGCCCGGATCTTGCCGAAACGTTCCACAACATCACAAAACCCCGCACACCGTACGGGGTCCAAGGAGAAGGGAGGGGCGCAGTGTCAGGAGTCGGCCGCAGGCTTCTTCCGCCGCACGACGACCTTGCGCTTCGGCGCCTGGACGCCCCGCTCCTTACGCCAGGCAGCGACGCGCGCGTGAACGTGCCGGCGGATGTCGTCGGCACGGGAGGTGCCCTCTTCGTCGCACAGCTCGCCGTACGCCGCCCACGTCTCGTCGTCGATGCGGATCATGCGGCCCGGCGTGCCCTTGCTCGTCATGCGGTCAGGGTAGCTGACTGTGCACCGGCAACACACCCTGAGGCACTGTTGTGTATTGCTGATGTATTGCGGGTGACTACACACCCCGCGCTAGACTCTACGCCAGGCAAGGTCATCGTCATGCCGCCCTGAACTGGGGGTTTCTTCGACATGCCCTGACCCAGCACAGCCCAGAGAGAAGACCCAGTTGAGCACTGAGGAGCAGGCCAGTCCGGCGAGCGGCAGCGTGCCGCACGCCTTCGGCAACGCCCTCGCATGGAGGTGGGTACCGAACATGCCTGCCGCTCTGAAGCGGGCGCACCTGCACACGCTGCTCTACGCCGCCAGGTCCATGGCCAACGCCTCCGGGGAACTCCGGTTCCACGGCGACCGGAAGCCCATGCGGATCCGGGACATCGCCCGCGCGGCCGGCGCCGACGAGAAGGACACCCGCGACCGCCTGGAGGCCGCGCGCCTGGCCGGTGTCCTCGGCGTCGTAGGGGAGCGGAAGCGGGGCCGCTCGGCGCTGTATGTCCTCGTGCTCGCCCCGGCGCCGGACTGGTCCGCGGCGGTCGCTCACCTCGAGGGGGCGAAGGCGCTCCGGGAGGAGGCGCGGCAGCGTCGCGAGGCCGAGCGGCGGGCGGCTCCATGGGTCGAGGAGAACGGGGGGCGGACCCCCGAACTTGAAGGACCGGAGAACGGGGGACCGCCCCCCGAACTTCGAGGCCCTGAACAGAAGTCAGAACGAGGGACCGCCCCCCGAATGAGTTCGGGGGACCGCCCCCCGAACGGTTCGGGGGACCGCCCCCCGAACAACCCAGGGAGAACCCAAGACCTAACCCAAGACGGGGCCGAGGTCCTTCCCCAACCTCAGGTGGTTGGGCCCCCCGGAGAGCAGAACGAAGCCCAGGACACCCCACGAGCCGACCCCGCCGACGGCTTCACCCGCTGCGCCCGCTGCGGCGACCCGATGCTCCCCCGCTACGGCCGCACCACCCATGCCCACTGCCAGCCCCTCACCACCGCCGAGAGGACCAGCGCATGACCACCGACGTCCCCGGCATGGCCGCCGTCGAGCGCGGCCTGGCACGCACGGCCAGCCAGCCCACCGACCAGACGACCGGAGTCCCGGAGTGACCGACTGCCCGACCCCGACCAAGATGCGGTACGCCACCAAGGCCGCCGCCGAAGCCGCCGCAGCGCGCGCAGTCGTCCGCACCGACACCACGCTGCGCCCGTACGAATGCCCGTGCACCTGGTGGCACCTCTCCAGCAAGCCCGGCGAAGAGATTCCCGAGCCCGACCTCACCGACCAGGTCACGATCGAACGCCTCGTCTCCATCCCAGACAGCGACTTCCGCGAGATCGTCGTCGCCGACACCCGCGGCGACGGCCTCCTCGAGGAGCGGGCCGCGCTCCGCCACCCCCGCGCCCTCAACCGCTGGCGCGACCACCTCGGCGAACTCACCCGCGACATCGAACAGCAACTCGCCGACCGCCGGACCGACAAAACCCTCATCACCGTGGACTGGCGCAAGCGCGCCACCGCCTACCGCGACACCCTCGTCACCCGCGCCACCGAATGCCGCCGCCGCCGCTCCGAAGCCCACGTCGCCCTCATGCGCCGCCACGACGTCAAACGTCTCGACCAGGCGGTCGCCGCCGCCCTCGGCAAGACCGCCCGCGAACTCCGCGCCGAAGCCGGCGAGGTTGCCGTCGACCAGCTGATCACCGCCCACCGCGACGAGTTCGAGCAGTACCTCGTCGACGCCTACCAGGCGCTCGGCCTCCAGATCCCCGAACGGTTCGAAGAGCGGACCCGCACGAAGACCTCCGAACCCGAGCTGACCGGAGGTGCTACGTGACCAGCCCGTACGACCGACTCATGGCCGAGGACATCCCCACCCGACCACCAGCCCTCCCGAAAGCCGACCTCCCCCCGACCCGCCCCATCCAGCCCTGGACCTCCGAAGAGCAGGCACAGCACCTCGCCGACATGCTCGCCGCCCTCCACGGCTGGACCTACCGCGAACCCGACCCCGAGACCCACCTCCGCCTCGTCGAGCCGACCGACACCGCCGACCCCGACCACGAAAGGCACAGCGCATGACCACCACCACCGAGTCCCGCAAGCTCACCCAGGCCGAACTCCTCGCCGAAGCCACCGAACGCTTCGGTACCGATCCGCTGAAGTGGGCGTTCATCTGCCCGTCCTGCGGTGACACCGCCGACGGCCAGGACTTCAGCGACGCCCTCGCCGCCAACCCCCGCACCCACCGCTCCGGAGAGACCGTCATCGCCTCCGACATCGTCGGCCAGGAATGCATCGGCCGCACCCTCGGCGCCCTCAGCCGCGGCAAGTACACCGGCCGCGGCTGCGACTGGGCCGCCTACGGCCTCATCGCCGGCCCCTGGCAGATCGAACTCCCCAACGGCCACACCATGCACGCCTTCCCCCTCGCACCCGCACCCTGCTGACGAATCTGTCAGCAACCCCACTGACCGAACCCTCAGGAGCAGCACCCGATGGCAACCGAAGCCACACACGCCCCACAGGGGCCCGAACAGCACCACGAAGCAGCCGGAGCCCCAACCGACCCCCAGCGGCCGTCTGGACGGCCGCCGGAAACCCACCACGCGCCTCTCACCGCCGACGAGGGCGCCGCGCTCCTCGGCAAACCCGAACAGCTCCGCAAGGCCCCCCACCAGCCCGCCCCGGCACCCGCGGCCCAAGCACTCACCGACGAGGCCCGCGCCGCCGCGCACTTCGCCAGCGACGCGAAGACCCACAAGCTCACCGTGCACCGCGAGGACGGCGTCTTCCGGCACCTGGAGTTCACCGGCCTCGCCGGGATGTCCCGCATCGCCATCGTGACCTGGCCGTACAACCTCCTCGTCGCTGGGAGCCACGGCAGCTTCCACTTCGAGCGATTCGGGCCGGACACCGAGGACATGTTCAACTGGCTGCGCGGCGCCCGGGTCAGCCCGTCCTCGTGGGCGAGCAAGCTCGTCAACGGCCGCCAGTCCGTCGAGGAGTACGACCGGACCAGGCTGGAGCGCAAGGTGCGCGAGCTGGTCGCCGAGGCGGTCCGGGACGGCTGGGCACCGGCCGGTCTGGAGGCCGAGGTCCAGGAGGAGATCCTCGACAGCCACTGGATGGACGAGGAGCAGAACGCCCTCCGCCTCGTCAGCGAGTTCCAGCTCGGGATGCAGTACCAGTCCGAGTGCTCTTGCGGCGAGGGCGACGATCACGACTCGTACAGCTCGGCCGCCTGCTGGAACCTCCTCACCCACAAGGGCGGCGACGGCCACAAGGTCAAGATCCGGCAGACCGCCGGCTTCTCCTTCGACGACTTCACCGAGTGGAACATCCACACGCTGAACTACCACTACCTGTACCAGTGCCAGGCGATGGTGTGGGCCGTCGCCCAGTACGACGCCGCGCGGAAGCCTGCGGAGGTGTCGGCGTGACGCGCCCGAACACCCCGGACCGCGTCAACGCGGACGGCTCGACGACCATCACCACGAAGCGGGCCTGCAACGGCTGCGGGCAGCTGCTCGGTGACATCACCGCCCAGGAGGTGGCCCTCGCGATCGCCGGGGCCCCGCTGCCGGACGTCCGCCGCGAGTGCCCGGCCTGCGCGCCGACCGCGCCGGAGCCCGTGTGCCGGCCGATGCGGATCGTCGCTGGGGACGCGATGTGCGTGGAGCAGGACTGCGACCACGAGCCCGACGGAACCGGCTACTGCGACGAGGTGACCGAGGAGATCGTCTGCGCCACCCACTCCGACCTCACCACCGCGGGGGACATCGGCCACGCCGAACCCTGGCCCTGCACGCGCACGAAGGCGGTGACCGCATGAACGCGGAGCAGTGGAACGAGCGGTTCCCCGTTGGCACGCCAGTCCTCGCGTACCCGGGGGCCCGCCCGGAGCACGACCCGAGCGCGGAGCCGCTCATCACCCGCACCCGCAGCCACGCCCAACTCATCGGCGGTCACACCGACGTCATCTGGGTCGACGGCCACGGCGCCTACATCACCCTCACCCACGTCGACCCGATCACTGAGGAACAGTGGGCTCAGGCACAGGTCGACCGTGAGGCGACCACGGCGGCTCGACGTGCCGCCCTGCTCGACGCCATCCGGACCCGCCCCCAGGGCGGTTGGAAGCCGGAGCGTGCGGCCTTCGCGATGAAGCGGGCCGGGTTCGGCTGGGTCAGCGAACGCACCGCATCCACCGACCTTGAAGCCCTGGTCGCTGAGGGCCACCTGACGCCGGTCACCGAGGTCGTCATCCGCCACTACGACCTCACGGAGGCCTCCCGATGACCGAGCAGATCGAAGACGACTTCTGGGCCGAGGAGCGGGCCCGCGCCGCGGCCGAGCGCGGCCAGCAGGCCGACCCGTCCGCGTGCGGCACCTGCCGGGGCCGCGTCGCCGCCGGCGGCCAGGTCGAGCACGAGGAGTGCGCGCAGCGGGCCACGCTCCTGCAGGCGCCGGACCACCCGTACTACGAGCTGATCACCGGCATGAGCGAGGAGGAGGTGTGGGCGCTCCCGGCCCGCTTCCACGTCCCCGTCTTCCTCGACTCGTGCACGCCGAAGGCCTGGGTGTGCGCGGTGTGCTGGGGAGACGGCTGGAACACCCAGTGGCCGTGCAAGACCGCGCAGGACCACGGCGCCGCGGTGTTCACCCCGGCGCACCAGGCCGAGACCGCGGCGAAGAAGCAGGCCGCCGAACTGGCCGCCTACCGTGCGCTCGAGCTCGGCGACCTCGACGGCCGCATGTCCGCCTCGTGCGGCAACCCGGACCACCCGGCCTGGCTCCGCGCGCCGGACGATACCCGCGGCTGCCCGTGGTGCCGCATCGCAGAACTCACAGCACCGGCCCAGGACGGCGTAACGGCCGAGCAGGCGCTGATCACCTACGCAACCAGCACCCGCACCGTCACCGCCGACGGCCTCGTGCCGTACCTCACCGCGGTCAAGGCCGAGGCCATGTTCGCCGAATGGGAGCGCCACCGGTCCATGCGGGAGGAACGCAAGCGACTGAGGGCCGAGGTCAAGCAGTGGCGCGCGACGTACGGTCGCGACGCTCTGCCGGGCACCCGGGCTCAGATGGAGCACCTGCGAGCCCGCATCACCGAGCTGGTGGCCGAGCTGGCCGCCGCGGAGGAGCGCTACGCCGCCGGCCTCCGCCGGGCCGACGAGGACGTCAACGCCATGTCCGAGGAGCTGAAGCGCTACGCGGCCGGCGAGGAGCGGCCGGTCCTGTGGTCGGTGTACAACGCGATGCACAACCGCGCGGCCACCGCCGAGGCCCGTGTCGCCGAGCTGGAGCGCGAGCGCGCGAAGTACGTCGGTAAGGAGCCGACGATCGCCGAGGAGATGGCCTACCTCTCCCGCTGCATCGACTCGATCCTCGACCTGTGCACCAAGGCCGAGGAGCAGGCCGGCCGCTGGGAGCAGCCACTCCCCGTCCCCGAGTGGGTCGCCGAGGTCCGCAAAGCCGCCGAGGGCCTCATCGAACGCCAGACGTACCCGCCCGCCCTGCCCTGGGCCCGGCTCATGGACACCGAAGACCTCACCGACTTCCTCCGTGACCTCGACGCCGGCATGCGCGACGCAGCCCGCCAGGCCCACTTCGCCGGACGGCCGCAAGCGCCCGCAGTCCTCGCCGCGCTCGAGCAGGCCTGCTCGACATGGCGCGCCATCGCCGAAGCCCAGCACGCCCACAACACCGCGATCGGACCGGAAGCTGGTGAGACCCGATGACCGCACCCCTCACGCCGGTCGGCTACTACTGCGACCACTCCGACGAGCCGTCCGGCTCCCGTACGCACCACGACTGGGAGTTCGTCGAGGGCGAAGGGTTCGTCTTCCAACACGGGCCCGGCACCAACAGCGCCTTCACCTACGTCGACCGGCCGTACCTGAAGCCGGAGGACCGCGAGCGCCGCTGCCCGCGCGCCGTCCCCCTCTACCCAGGCCCGGCCGTCGACGCCGAGCTCGACCGGCTCCGCGACGAACTCGCCGAGGTCCGCGCCGGGCAGGACCCGCGGCTGCGCTGCCTCATCGTCAAGGCCGCCCCCGACCGGGACCTGTACATCGGTTGGTCGAACAGATGCGAGATGCCCGCGGGCGCCTGGACTCGGGACGAAGCCCTCGCGTACGGCTTCCACCGGTCCCGGCTCGACCGCGCCGACAAGAACGGCAGCAGCGACCTCTCCTGCGGCGACGGCCACTGGGACGACGCCGGGTTCGTCGCCGAGCAGCGCGGCTGGCTCAAGCGGGACCGGCTCGCCGACTACGCACTCCTGTGGCTCGCCGACCGCCAGGCCGAGGCCTTCGACCTGCTGGAGCCCTTCGAAGGCGAGACCGAGGTACGCCGCACGTGACCGATGGCCCGAGGTGCCAAGGCTGCAAACGCCGGCTGAAGCACCCGTCCCCGTCCGGCTACGGCCCGGTCTGCGAGCGCCGCATCAACGGCGCACCACCGGGCCGGGCCGCGAGCGCGGCCCGGCCGGCGGCCGCCGCCGAGGCGATGCCCGGCCAGGGCGAACTGCCCTACGACGACCAACTCGAACTTTGGAGCTCCTGATGTCCTACCCCCACCTGCTGTCCCCGGAAGAGATGCTCGCCACCGCGAAGGAGCGGCTCGATATTCCGCGGATCGTCGTGATCTGCGGATCCATGCGCTTCGAAGCCGACATGCACGCAGAGGCTTTCGCCGCGTCGGTGGCCGGGAAGATCGTGGTGATGCCGCACGTCAACACCAAGCTGTGGCGCCTCGGCGCTGTGGCGAAGGCGAAGCCCGCGCTGGACGACCTGCACCGGGCGAAGATCCGGCTCGCGGGCGAGGTCCTCGTCGTCGGCGACTACATCGGCGACAGCACCCGCGCCGAGATCGCCTACGCCCGCTCGCTGGGCAAGCCCGTCCGGTTCACGCACCCCGAGGTTGACCCCGGCGAGCCCGACGGCGACCCGGCTACCGAGGAGACGCACGTCGTCGCCGACGACAGCGACGACCCCGAGCACGTCGACGACTGCCCCGGCTGCCAATGACCGTCGCCGCCCTGCGCCGCCTCCTCGACGAGATCGACCGCCAGGGCGGCCCCGAAGCCGCCCGCCAGAACCGCCTCAACCTCCCCGACGAAGGAACCCAACCCATGAGCACCGCACCCGCCATCCCGCAACCGCCGGCCGTCGACGTCCGCCTCCGGTCCGTCAGCGAGCAGCCTGCCGAGCAGATCTCCGTCGGCCAGCTCCTCAAGTGGGGCGACGATCACAGCGACCCCACCGTGCAGGACCAGGCCGCCCGCGCCCGCATCGCACTCCACGGCCTCCGCCAGCGGTACGGCGCCGACCGTGAGCTGACCGTCCTCACCAGCGAGGAGGAGCAGCTGGAGAAGCGCCTGGCCGAAGTCCGCGCCCGGAAGGGCGAGCTGGCGCCGGCCAAGGCGAAGAAGCCGCGGAAGACCGTCGACTACCCGGCGGCCGAGGTCCGGGCCTGGGCCGCGGCGAACGGTCACGACTGCCCGTCCGTCGGCCGCGTACCCAAGGCCGTCGTCGACGCCTGGCGCGCCGCCAACCCGGCCGCCTCGTGACCCGCCCGATACCCACGGCCGCCCGCACCCCACCGCGCGGGCGGCCCCCACCCAACCCATGGAGAACAGGATGACCGAGCAGACCGGCCCGCCCGTGTGGCAGCACCTCGTGCAATGGCAGCCCGCCACCGCAGCCGCGCTTGTCCAACACATCCGCGCCCTACCCGACGACTGGCCCCTGCGCGTCTTCGGCGGCGGCCGCCCGGACGCCGCCCTCACCCTCGAGCCCGGAGCGACCGGCGAGCAGTTCCCCGACCGCACCCCTGAAATCGCGCCGTACGACGACACCGCGCCGCTCGAGGACTGTCCGGCCTGCAAGGAGGTCGAGGTCACCTGCCGGTGGCACGAGGGCTACGCGGCCGGGCATCACGAGGCCGTACAAGCGCAACTTGACGCTGTCCGGACACGCCCAGAGATGAGACTGCGGGAATTCATGCGGTGGCAGGCCGATGTGGACGAAGCTGAGGACCAGGGGCAGGAGCCGCCCCTGCTGCCCGCCGCTGTGTCTGCCAGCCCGGCGCCCGCCACCGAACGGACGGCGCTGCGGGAGCGGATCGCCGAGGCGCTGTACGAGCGTGAGCGCTCGCCCCGAGACCCGGCATGGGCCGACGCCTTCGCCATGGACCGGGAGACGTTCGAGCCCATGGCCGACGCGGTCCTGGCCGTGCTGCCCGCGCCCGACCAGCAGGCCGCCATCACTTCGGGAGACGCCGCAGTGATGGGCCGGGCCGCCGACATCGCCGAGGACGTAGCACTCCGCCTGCGCGGCGAATGCCTGCTCGACCAGATGAACGGCGCCTACGAGGTGATGACCGAGCTGCGTCGTCTGGCTGGCGAGGCGCGCGCGGATCGTGACGCGTGGACCGACGCGGCAGACTGGCTGGACGCCCTGCCCCTCAGCGGCGTGGAAGGCGGCGTGCGGACCGCGCTCACTGGCCTGCTGCGGGACCAGGCCCGCGAGGCGCGGCAGGACCCGACACAGGACGGCACCGAGCGCCGCGAGACCGTCCTGTACTTCCTCCAGTCCCGCCCAAACAGCGGCCAGTGGGAGTCCAGCAGCACCGTGACGGCAGACCTCGCCGAGGCAACCCGGCAGTTGGCCAAGCGTCGCGGTCTGGTGCCGGACGTTGAGTACCGGCTGGCGAAGCACACGACGACCGTCGTCGTTCAGCCCCTGGCCGAGCAGCCCACCGCCGTGGCGCGGCCCGGCCAGCCCGAGACGGAGGCCTGACCGTGATCCTCCACGACGCGGCCACCGCCTGGCTCGACTTGATCAACGCCGCCGTCTTGTGGGTGGAGACATTCGCCGCCGCGGCCGCCTTCACCCTGTGCGTGGTCGGCTTCTGCCTCGGCCCGCTCATCGCGCCAGCCGCGCGGACCGTGTGTCGCGCCGTCGTACTCCCGGCCGCACCGGCCCGCCGACGCCCCGTGCCCAGCTGGGCCCACACCGAGCCCTACGACTACGACGAGGCCGCATGAACAGCCGGATCCTCCCCACCCTGACCGCGGCCTGCCCCGCTGCCGCAGTGCTCACCGCCACCCTCCCGTTCGACACCACCACCCGCCACGCCGAACGTGCCGCCCTCACCCACGCCCTCCGCTGCCCGACCTGCCAGCCCATCGCCGACGACCTACGCCGCATGCAGGCCGCGCAGACACGGCGGCTGGCCGCTGAAGCGCGCCGGGAGACGGAGCAGGAGGTCATCTCGGTCCTGGACCAGGCCGCCGACGTCATCGAAGGCAACGGCTTCTACCGGCATTACCTGTGGGACACCCGGCAGCACAACGCTGGAACCCCGATCGACCAGTGCCGTGTCGACATCGCGGGCGCCCTCGCGATCGCCCTGCACGGCAGCCCCACCTACGCCGGCACCCCCGCCGTCCGTACGATCGAAGCACTGCTCGTCGAACAGACCCCCGCGCCCAGCCTCGCCGCCTGGTACACCCACCCCGGCATCGGCCAGAAGCAGGCCACAGCACTCCTGCGGGACACCGCACGCGTGTTCCGCGGCCACGCACTCCGGAACGTCGCATGACCGCCGCGGACCCGCGCCGGGCAGTGCAGCGACCCAAGTGACCGATGGCGGCGGTCGCTGTTGCGTGTCAATTCACCAGAATCAGCTGCGGCTTACACACGCTCCCTGCACACTTCCTCCACACGCCCTCAGTGACGGGAGACGCCATGGTCAGCCCCTACATCACCCAGCCACTCACCCCGGCCCGGCCGCGCATGTTCGCGTCCACGCTGGCCAAGGTCATCTGGACGCTCGTACCGATCGTCACCGTCGGCCTGGCCGGCGCAGTGCCGTTCGTCGTCGCCGCGGTCAAGGGCGTCATCAAGCCGTGGCTGGCCATCACTTACGTAGCAGTGGAGATCGCCGTCTACTCGGTGGCCATCGCGATCAACCCCTCCGCCCACGACGACAACCCGGTGCCCGGCCTCCTGATGGTGCTATGGATCATCGCCGCCGCCACACACACAGCGCTCCTCGACAACGAAAAGGTCAGCGTCGGCAAGTAACGCCGCGGCCCTCTAACCAGACCACGCCCTGGCGCAAAAGCATCGACGACACCTACAGGATCAACGCATGCTCATCTCCCCCAGACCCGGCACCCACCGGGAGAACCTCCTCCAGACGCTCCGGAACGTTCACACCAGCGTCATCAACGCACGTAGTCACGGAGACTCCGGCTACGAACGCCTGCTGCACTACCTTGAGTGGGCTGAAAACGCAGCCCGTCAACTCCGCAACCAGGTCAGCGCCGCGGACCTGACAGCACTCGTCCTGACCCCGCGCCATGACACCCTCCTGGACGGCGTCGGGCATATGGCCGCTACAGCCCAGCAGCGTCTGGTGAACCTCCTGGTCGAGCAGGAACTGTCAGACCGTGCCGAGACACTCGAGGACGCGATCAAGCAGCTGCAGGAACGGATAACCGAGTGGACCGAGCGAGAGTGGTTCGTGGTCGCCGACTCGAGCTTCTATATCCAGAACGCGGAGCCGCTGGCTGACGCCGACCTGCACGCCATCCTCAAACTTCCGCCAGCAGAGCACATCCGACTGCTTTTCCCCATCGCGGTCGTCGACGAGCTGGACGCTCTGAAGGAGTCGGGGAAGCATCGATCCCGCTGGCGCGCCGGTCACACACTCGGTCGCCTGGACGAGGTCCTCGACGGCAACACCTTCGGCATCTTGCGCCACGCCGACTTCGACGGCGAACCGGCCTTGTGGCGCGGCCAAGTAGGCATGGAGATCGTCCTGGACCAACCCGGCCACGTTCGTCTCCCCATCGCCGATGACGAGATCATCGACCGGGCCGTGGCCATCCAGGCCCTCGCCGCGCGCCCGATTCGACTGCTGACGTGCGACACCGGGCAGCACACCCGCGGCCGCGCCGCCGGACTGCGGGTCACGAAAGTACCGGCGAAGGACCCAGGCCCGGAGCCCGACTGGGAGTCCCAGGAAAAGTCCGGCACCGGTGTACGGGCCCAGCGACGCCAGCGGCAAGCGGCGAATGGCGTCACGCCGAAAGAGCCGTAGGTTGATACGACTACCGGTGTTGTGTCCGAACGTCGGTGTCGGGAAGGGGACTAGATGACTTCCGGCCACGGCGGGAGCAGGGCTATTCCCCTGGTCCCGAGCATCCCCGCGGCCGTAGGATCCTGGCCCCGGTTCAGGAGGAGCAGTCGATGGCCCTGAAGAAGATCGAGCACGCCGCACCCAAGAAGCAGATCATGACGCTCGACGAGCTCGAGGCCTTCGTCCGCGACGCTCGCAGCACCGGCGCAGCCGGCAGCGAAGAGATCCTGGCCAGCGTGAGCTGGGGCGGGAAGCTGCAGAGCATCGCCGTCGAGGTCGAGATGGCGCCCGCTGACCGACCGTCCCTCGACAAGCAACCCTGAGACAGTCGCCCTGGATGCCTCAACGCACGCGGCCCGCCGGACGTGTACCCCTACAGCCGGCGGGCCAGGCACCCCCAAGGTGCCCCTTCGCGGGACCGCCGAGGCTACGCCGCGCCCGGCTGAAACGGTAGATGTCTACGACCGTGGGCTTCCCGGTCGTGGACGCACAGCGCACGCGGCAGCAACAGCGGGAGGCGGCCGCCGTGAGGGCCGTGACGGCTGCCAGGCGGAGTGATTGGGTGTCGATCAGGGGTGGCGGCGAGCGCCGGACGGCCGCTCCTACGACGTCGGCGTCGCTGGTGCTGGCACCGAGTCCGACGTCCCACCTGGGACCGCGGAGGCGGCTAGGCGCAGGCCGGCAGATGCCAGGGCGCTCTCCACCGTCTCCTTGATCGCTCGCGCGTTGAAGGCCAGGCCCAGGTTCAGCTCTTGCGCGATCTTCACATGCTCGGCGTTCGCCACCTCTACAGGAAGTTGGGCGTTGCGGAGCAGGGTGGCGGCGATGATGCCGACCAACCTGAGTCGGCTCCCGACGACCAGTGAATTGTTCGCCCCCCTGTAAGACCCCTCGTTGAACAAAAACACGGGGCTGCCGCTGCTCCCTCCAAACACGGAGCCGTCAACGAGGAACGTCGGCTTCCCGGAAAAGTCCAGTTCCATTGGGGTCGCCGTGATGCCGCGCCTGACGAACGGCGTCAAGTGTTTCTCATCGTAGTGACCGTTCGGATAACCAATGAACGTGATCTCCTCGATCGCGTCGACGTAGTGGTTGGCGATCTCAGTGGAGAGGAGGGAGAAGGGGAGCGGCTCAGCGTAGAGGAGGTGACCATACTGCTGAACGACGTGAGCGATCGGAACGACCGCGACGTCAACCTCTGGGTCCGGATGGCCAATCCAATCAGCAGGGCCCAAGGTAACCTCAGCGCCACGTCCGAGGTCCGGCTCGTTCGCATCAGCCTTCCTGGCGATGAAGTGAGCGGACAGCTTGGCAGCGTTCGCCACCACATGCTTGTTGGTGACCAGCAGCGGGGAGAACCCACCATCGTCGAGCGGAACGGTGAGGTGGAAGGCCGTCCCCGTCGTCGCTATGCCCGAGGTCGTGAGGTTGGCTATGCGTACCGTCGAGAACAGCAGCCTTTTGCCCGTCGTATCTACGATCACTTCCGCAGCATGCCACGACATGCGCCGATTGTGTGAAGGTTGTACAGACTCTGTCGCCACTGATGGGCGAAGGTCACGGGCGGCGCGGCAACCACACCTCCGGGCCGCCGCCCCGCCACTCCACCCAGTCCGCGGCTACCACATCCTCTGGATCCTCGATATCCAGGCCGGCCTGCTCCAGGAATTCAGCCACGTCGAGCAGCGTGTACGCCATCCCCACGAACCGGTCCCCGACGCGGACACGGCGGCCGCCGTCCTGGGCGGGTGGGTAAACGACGACCTGCACCATCATGAGACCAGCGTCAGCGATCGCCCCGCCGGTCGCGCGCTGGGGGGGGCACCCTCCGCGTGCACAGCAGTTGGCCAGCGCGTACATGTGGGCTGTGGCCCTCACACCGCCGATCGAACCGATGCTCGCCGAGGCATGGTCCGTGCTCCCACCGGACCGGGCGCTGCAGGGCGGGCATGCCTACGAGCAGAAGCCCGACGGGTACAGAGCCCTGCTCTTCGCTCAGCCCGGGCACGCCTACTTGCAGTCCCGCAACGGCGCCGACCTCACCCCGGCCTTCCCTGACCTGGCCGCCGCCGCGCTCGCCCTCGATCGCCCCCTGGTCCTGGACGGCGAACTGGTCGTCGTCCACGACGGCCGCCTCCACTTCGGAGCGTTGCAGGCCCGGGCCCGGCGCCGAGGGCGCGGCGCAGTACAGGCCGCAGCCGATCAGCCTGCCCACCTGATCGTGTTCGACGTCCTCGAGGCGGGCATCGAGCTACTGGATCAGCCCTACCTCGAGCGCCGCGCGTCCCTCGAGGGCCTCTTCGCCGACGGCGTCCTGGTCGCACCCTTCACCCTCTGCCCGGCCACCACCGACAGGGCTATCGCCGAAGACTGGCTCGACCCCGCATGGGGGACCGCAGGCATCGAGGGCGTCGTCGTGAAGGGCCTCGACCAGCCGTACTGGCCCGGACGCCGAGGCTGGATCAAGGTCCGCGCCCGGGAGACAGCGGAAGGGCTCGTCGGGGGCGTCACAGGCAGCGTGCGTGCGCCGGGCACCCTGCTGCTGGCCCGCTATGACAGTGCTGGCCGTCTCCGGCTGGTCGCCCGCACTGCGGCGCTGCCGGCCGCCGCGCGCCGGGAGGTCGGCGCCCTGCTGACGCCAGCCGGAGCCGATCATCCGTGGCACGGGGCCCGCTTCTCTGCCGGCTGGGGCCGCGGCGACCTCGACTTCACGCCGGTCGAGCCTGAGCTGGTTGCCGAGTTCCTGGCCGACACAGCCGTCGACGATGGCCGGTGGCGGCATCCGGTGCGGTTCGTCCGAATCCGAGCCGACCTCAATGTGGACGAGGCGCCGCTCTTCCAAGGCTGACAGGGGGCCGTTCACCCAGGCACGACACGCCTCAGCAGCAGGCGCAAGTCCAGCCTGTGCAGTACTTTGCGCCCATGTGGGGTGAAGTGCTCAGTGCGGCCATCGGCTCGGTAGCTGGTGCAGCGGCCACTGAGGTGCTCAACTTCCGGAGACGGCGGCGAGAGCAACCCAGCATTCAGCTCATCGTCAAACCCGGTGCCGGGCCAGGCGAGTACGTCCTAAGCAACGCGGGCCACAAGATCGCGTATCGCGTAGCTGTAACCGTCGGCTGGATCTCCCCACGAGGAGGCCATCGCGACACAGAGTTCGTCCGGTCCTGGCGTGATTTCGCAGCTGGCGCAGAAGCGCACTTCACCGTCTCACCCGACCTAGCGCACGTCGATGGCGCAGCGATCTTCGTGAGCTGGCGTGCCACGACTAACCCCATGGAATCCAGAAAGTTGCAATCGTGGCCCATCTGAGCCCGTAGCGCCTGGCAGCCGGCTCAGGCGGCGCACCGCCTAGCTGCGGGCGCCCAGGACCCCGTCGGGCCGACAGTGCATACAGGACGGCACATGCTGGCGGAGCGCGTCGAGGGCCTGTTCTCGGGTCGCTGGGCGGCAGCGGCCACTCTTCTTCGCCGCCCAGCAGTCCCCGCGGTGTACAGCGTCCACGTTGTCCCGGTTGAGGCCGTACTGGATTAGCCACTCCGGGGCCGGTGGACGTCGGTCCTCGCCCTGCTGTCGCTCACGCTGCCGCCGTTCTTCGTCGGCGATCCACCGGTCGATGAGGGCCAGCTGGTCGGTGGTCTGCTGGGCGACGATGCGGCGGGCGAAGCGGAGGGCGTCGAGCCGGGACATGTGGTCGTCCACCTGCAGCTCCTCTCCGCTTGCACCAAAAATCGAACACGTGCTCTAGTCAGAGTATGCACCGCGTAGACCACCTCACCGACACCCAGGAGCGCATCCTCCGCCACATCCGCCAGGCCATCCTCGACCGCGGCGAAGCACCCACCGTCGCCGAGATCGGCGCAGCAGTCGGCATGCGCAGTAGGGCCTCCGTGCACTACCAACTGGTCGAGCTGGAGACCAAGGCGGCAATCGTCCGCGAGCCCGGCCGCTGGCGCGGGATCCGCCTGACATGACCAGCCCCGGCCGCTACCACCTGCTGCTGTCGTCCGATGGCCGGCCGATGATGCACGGCTGGTGGGGGAGCGAGGCCACCGCGCGCAGGAAGCTGATCCGCTGGATCGGTGAGCGCGGCAGCCTGCCCGGCGCCCGGATCACCCTCACCGACGAGGGCACCGGCACCGTGTTGACGACCTGGCCCGAGTAGCAGTGACCGTCTGCCATCCTGGCCGGGACGAAGGGGGACACCCATGGGCCACCGTCCACACCCGAGCCGGCAGCGCGCGCTGCGGCAGATCGAGCGGCACACCTACGAACTCGGCCCAGTCGCCCCGCCGCGGCCACTGACGGACTTCGAGCAGCAGCTCCTCGACGGCACGGCCACCATCGTGAAGGCGGTAGCACCCATGGTCACGTCGCTCACCCGGAGCGTGCCGCCCGTCGGCGAGTACCGCATCTCAACGCGGTGACCGGCGGCCGGCGACTACTCCGCCGGATCCTCATCGCCGTGCCGAACCGCCTTCTTCACGGCCTGCTCCAGCTCGTACCGGTTGCACCCGGCCGCCTCCGCGTGCTCGGAGATCGCCGCCTGCGCAGCCGTCGACGCGGCACGCCAGCGACGCCACTGCTCGTCGTACTCCTCGCCAGCCAGGCCCGCGAGCTTCGCCCGCGCCTCCTCGGCGGAACGTTCCAGCTGGATCAGCTCATCGGGGATATCTGCCACATGCACGGATCCTAGACGCTGCGCTCACCGGACCGTCACAGGCGCCCGGCCCGAGCGCGACGAAGCCCCGGTAGCAGCGACCGGGGCTCCCTTGCCTGTGCCGCTACTCGGCGGCCTGTCGGTGTTGGTACAGGCTCTCACCCTCGATCCGGTAGCGGCTCACGGTCTGCTGCGAGACTCCGATCTCGGTCGCGATCTCGCGGGTGGTGACGCCCTGCTCGACTGCGATGTACACGCGGATCTTGAACGCGTCCTCCGCGGCGCGCGCCGCCTCGTGGGACAGGCGCAGGTCGTCGCCGATCATCTTGCGGACGTGCGGCGGCCAGTCGACGCCCCTCCGCGTCACGACGCCCCCTCCGACGGCTCAGTCTCCTCGGCGAGGATCTGCCGGACGCGACCGAAGCTGATGTCCAGCTCGGCGGCGATCTGCCGGTACGTCATGCCGCCCTGATGCATCTCCCGCACCGCGGCCTGCCGCTCCCGTCGCACTCGCACCTGCACCTCGTCCAGCAGCTCAACCAGCTGCTTGGCGCGCGAGGCGGGCGATTCATTCGCCGCCAGGGCGTCGATGGCATCGAGCACGCGCTGCACCTCCTCCGCCCGGTCTGTCATGTCCGTTCCTCTCCGGGGTGGGGAGGCGGATCCTTCCGTGCCGTCTTGTGTAGGGAGCCTACACGCGTGTAGCTTAGCTACACAACGGCTCGGAGGTCGCCTCCGACCGCTATGCACAACGGCCCCGTCCCGCTGAGTTGGCGCTCCGGGACGGGGCCAGGCCCACCTCAACCATCACGAAAAGGCAGGCCCTGATGGCCAACCGTACCGACCGCCCGCCCGAGCAGCACACCCCCCACACGGCCCGCGACTGCAACCTCTGCGCCAGCCTCCGCCACCCCGGCCTCGCCGCGCAGGGCCGCGCCCTCACCGCCCACCTCGCCGAGCACCCGTTCCCGCACCAGGCCGGCGGTGCCCGATGAACCAGCAGCCCACCCCCGACACCACCCGCGTCCCGCTCTGGGGCCAGGACGCCCTCCGCATCCGCGACGCCCTCCGGCAACTGCTCGCTCCGACCCCCGCGGTCGAGCCGTGGCCCGACGGGGTCATCGCCCGGTACGTCACCAAGGCCGCCGACCTCACCGGCGACGTCGAGCTGACCGTCGACGTCACGAAGATCGACGGCGGATTCCGGCGCCACTGCCGCGGCTGCGGCGACAGCTTCGAGAACTTCTGGGAGCCGGCCGTCCGCGACAGCGCCCAGATCCACGCCGAGCGCTGCCGCGCCCTCCCGAAGCCGGAGGCCACCCGGTGATCGCGCCACTCTGCTCCGGCTGTGGCGACAGGGGCGGCTTCCCCGACACCACCCCGCTCCCCGGCGGTGGACACGTCACGGTCTGGCGACGCTGCACCACCTGCCGAGGATGGGGGAGCCGCTGATGGGCTTCCTCGACAAGCTGCTCGGCAACGACCGCGAGCGCGCCGCCGAGAAGTACCCCGGCGCTGAGTCCGCGAGCGACAAGGCCGCCCGCCAGCGCCGCGAACGCCACCGTGCCCGAGTAATCCGCGACGGCGACCAGGCCGGAACCAAGGTGCCCCGCCGGCACCGCCGACACGGCAACGGCGCCTGGAATTAGCCCCCTGAGGAGACCCATGCGCTGGCTCTACCTGCTCGCCATGGCCTGGCCGCTGGTCATCATCGCCTTCCTCATCGGCCGCCACCTCCACTGACCCACTCCGACCGCCGACCCCGCCTACATCCCCCAGGGCGGGGTCGGCACCGCTCCGGAGGAGCACCGTGAACATCGCAGCAACCGGCCGCAGACTTTCCAACTCCATCCGTGCCGCGTGGGTCTTCGTCCTCGGCATGCTCCTCACCGCCGCCGCCTGGTCCCTGTCCGGGCAGCTCATGCGCTGGGGTATGAACCAGTGGATCGCCTGGCCCCTCTCCATCATGTTCGACGCGGCCGGCCTCATCTGCGCCACCTACGCGCGCCGCGCCGTCGAACGCGGCACCCCTGCAGGCCTCGCCCGCCTGGCACTCGCCGTCTTCGTGGCCGTGGCTGGCCTCCTCAACTGGAATCACGGCCACGACATCGGCGGCGCCCCCGCGGCCGCCGGCTTCGCTTCGCTGTCCGTCGGCGTCGAGCTGCTCTTCGAGCTCCACCGGCGGGACGTCCGCGACGAACAGCGCGCCGCCCGAGGCCTCATCGCCGAGCGCCTCCCGCACATCCCCACCCTCGGCTGGATCATGTACCCCCACCGGTCCTGGCAGACCCTCCGGGCCGCCGTCGGTGTCCGCCTCGACCTCCTCGACCCCGTCCAGACCGAACACCGCCTCACCACCCCGGACACGGACAGCAGGCCGGACAAGCGCGGACAGGCCACCGTCCGCTCCGCTGTCCGCGCCGCCGCCCACACCCTCCCGGACGCGACCGCCGAGGACATCGTCGAGCACCTGTCCGCCGCCGGAATCGACACGGACACGGACACCGTCAACGCCGTCCTGGACGAGGACACGGACACCCGTCCGGACAGCAAGGACAGCAGGTCACAGCGTCCGACCGTCCGTCCCGTCCGGCCGATCGCACCGCCCGGACAGACCATCGCGGACACCATCCGGACAGCCCTCGCGTCCGGCATCACAGACAAGACCGCCGTCCTGTCGTACGTCCGCGACATCCACGGTCAGCAGGTGTCCGCCGACACCGTCCGCCGGACACGCGACCGCATCGAGGGCAAGGCCTCATGACCGTCCTCCTCCTCTTCGCGGCCGCGGTCCTCGGCGCAGCAGCCCTCCTTCACGCCGTCGCCCCGCGCCGAACCCCGCTGCTCTACCTCGGCCCCGCCGCCCGCACCGCCGCCCTGATCGCTGCCGCCACCGCGTACGTGGCCATCATCTGGAGTCACTAGCTATGCCGTACATGGCCATCAACCTCGGCGGAGTCGCCGTAGGGGTCGCCGTTGTCCTCGCCTTCCTCGTCCGATGGTGGTTCCGGGAGAAGCACGAATGGACCGCCCTCGTGCCGTTCGTGCTGGCCCACCTGTACGGCATGCTTGCCGCGCTCGCAGGCCTCGGCACCGTGTCAGCCCTGGGCATGGCCGCCTGGGCCAGCGTGTGGGCCGCGAACGTCGGCGGCTACGTAGGTCTCGTCTGGGGTGTCGGCGGGAGCGCGCCCAACGTCACCCGCGCGCACCAGCTCGCCCTCACCTCAGGCGGCTACGTCATCGTCTTCCTGATGACCGTCCTGTTGTTCGCCCTGTGGAAGTGGGCGCCGCGCGTGCCGAACGGCAAGCTCGCGGCGGGCGCGTTCTCCGGCGTCTCCGTGGCCCTGTCCGGCACGGTCGCCGGCGTGGCCGCGGTCCCGCTGGGCTCCTCAGCGAATCTGCTGGGCACCTGGTTCACACAGGCCTTCGCGTGAGCGGGGGAGAGACGGCCGAGCCGGAAGCCGTCAAGGAGGCCGTCCAGGCGGGAGAGTCGAAGCAGATGAGCGAGCGGACGGCGCGGTTCGTCCTGCTCGTCGTCGCGTGCGGTGCGATGTGGGGTCTCGTGGCCGCGTTCCCGTGGATCGCCTACGTCATCGTCGGCATCCTGAGCACGCTGGCATGGCAGAAGGCGCACAGCTGGATCGCCGCTCGGCGGGGGAGCGACGAGGACTCCGAGGCTGCTCCCGGAGAAGCGACCGCAGACCAGGGCACCCCGTCCCTGCGCCGGGAGATCGTCGTCGCCCTTCACACGGTGGGCGCTCCGCACGCCCACATCACCGCGCTCGCCGAACACCTCGGCGCCCCCAACGACCGCGTTCGGCAGGCCCTCAACGAGGTCGGCATCCCCATCTCCGGCGGGGTGCGCATGAAGGGCCGCAAGGTGGCCGTATCGCCGGGGGTGAAGCGGGAGGACTTCCCGCCGCTCCCCTCTCCTGCTGTAGCTGACGCTCAGGAAGGAGTGTTGACCAGCAACAACAACAGCAACAACGCCTTCGACCTAGTCGATGACGACGAGAATCCTGTGCGTACTCACGTGCGGTGGCGCGCCCAGTAGCCGGTCTGGAATCGTGAAGTCATGCCCGCCACCATCCGGTTCACCGGCGACGACAAAGACCTGACTCTCGACGAGCTGACCAAGTTCGTGAAAGCCGCACGCCAGGCTGGCGTGCCCGGCGACAACCCGGTGCGTGCTGGCCTGTCGACTTCCGGGAAGATCCAGCAGGTTGAGGTCCTGCTAGATGACGACCGCAGCTGACAGTCAAGCCGCCGCCGAAAGGTGAGTGACCCAATGAAATTCGACGAGCGGTACGTGGACGACGTCGACTACGACGAGGACGAACTGGCGGACGAGGACGCCGCTGAGGAGTGGCAGGAAGGCGAGTGCGACATGTGTCTCGGGTCCACACCGGAAGACCTGGCGCGTGCCTCCGAGCCCGACGCCCTGGTCCCCGTCTGCGCATGCGCCCTCGGACAGGGCGCGCCGGCCGACGAGTGCCGATGCGGCCCGGAGGACCTCGAGGACTGACTGAGGGGACACTGATGCCAGGCCCCGCCGTCGCCCCCGTCGACGTCGGGGCCACCGTGTTGTCAGACCCTTCCGGCACGATGCCCTCGTGAACTGTGTGATCTGCGGCAACCCCGAGGGACGTCCCTGGGGTTCGTACGGCCCCACCCCGGCGTGCGACGCCTGCCACTCCGATTGGGTCAGCCAGCACCGGGCCGCCCTGGACGCGAAACCGACCTGCTTGTACCGCCTCTACGACGCTTCCGGCCGACTGCTGTACGCCGGAATCACCGCCAGCATCGCGCGCCGGTGGAAGGAACACCGCACGGAGCATTCGGGGTGGTGGCCGCAGGTCACCGAGCGACGCGTCGTCTGGTACCTCGAGCGCGGCCACGCCTGGTACGCCGAACGCGAGGCCGTACGGGAGGAGCTCCCACTCCACAACGGCGAGGCCAGCGCCTACGCGGCGGGCGCCCTGCTTCCGCTGCCGCCAGGCATCGGGCCGACACCGGCGCCGCCGACTCGCGAGGAGTGGTGGCGGGACGAGCGGGCCGTGGCGGCTTACAGGCTGGCGTGGAAGGCCTGGCTGACGCTGCTGCGCGAGGCGGAACTAGCCGAAGAGGACTGGCTGATCCTCTGACTGCGAGGGTGGGTCAGTCCGCTCACCTTCTGGCTGCCGGGCAAGAGTGGTTCCATCCAGGCCGTGACCTCACCGCCTACATCAACGAGCTGCGCGACGCGGCTGGGATGAAGGCGATCAGCGCGTAATCGGATCGCCATGGCCCTGGCCGTCGTTGGCGGGGGCCGGCGGCCGGGGTACGGCGCGGGCCATCCACCGGTCGCCGCCGATCTGCGCGGGCAGCATGACCGGCACGAGGTCGAGCTGCACGAGCTGCTCCAGGCCCTCGACGCACTCCTCGCGCGTGCTCGCCTGGACGGAGAACCGGATCGCCATGAGCCCAGTGTGGCGGCCGAGTTGGGCGGACGTTACCGGTTCGCGTGGATTCGAGTCACAGATCGGCGACTTCTCCTTCACGTCGCCTCCGCGCAGGCGCATCATGCGGCGGAACGAACGCCACCACATCGGGGGGACCTATGCGTCGCACCGTCGTCGCTCTGCTTGCCGCCGGCCTCGCGCTGGCCGGCTGCTCCAGCTCAACCCACGGGAGTAGACCGGACGCGAAGCCGAGCCCCTCGAAGACCGTCAGCAAGGCTGAGCAGTACCTGAAGGTGGCGCACGAGATCAGCTTCAACGGCAGCCCGTCCGACATCGACCTGCTGCTGTTTCCGCCGGAGTGGTGCAAGGCGCTCGACGCGGGTCACAGCGTGGAGTGGATGCTGTCGATCGCCGGTGGTGGCTTGTACCCGGCTGGGGACGACTGGGGTACGGCGAAGGCCGACGCGTACACGCTCATCGTGTCGGGCACCAAGCAGTTCTGCCCCCGGAACCTGGCCGACGTGAAGGAGCAGCTGCGGGCGTCCGGCGGCTACTGAGGGCGGACCTGCAGCGGCCCCGCACCGGGAGTTGCCCGGGCGGGGCCGTCGTCACGTGGTTGGTGTGCCATCGGGTGGCGGGAAGTGCTCGTCGAGGATCTCTGTCCACCGCTCGAATGGCACGTAGCGGCCGAGATCCTCGGCTTGCTCGCCGAGCAGCTGCAGGAGGGCCGCCACGAATGGCTTCGCGTGGTCATCGAAGTCCTGGGCCAGGCCTGCCTTCATCACGCGCTCAAAGGCGGCCGGGAACGCCTTGTGCGCCCACTCGGTGCGCTCCCTGGACCGTCGAATGGCGTCCTCCGTGAGGATCTGCTCGACGGTGTAGGCCGGGCAGTCACTGCTGTGCCAGGTCTCGATCGTGTAGTAGTCGCCCGTGGTTTCGTCTTTGCGGCCCGTGATGATACGAGCGTCCCGGTTTTCGGGTGTCGCCTGGCAGTCTGGGCAGATCTCTGCGCGACGCTCGTGGCCGCTCATGCGGCCGACTCCTTCCGCGGCCGGCCGCCCTTGCGTGCGCGGCGTTCGGTCAGTTCTTCCTCGGCGGCGGCGAGTTCGGCCTGCTCGTGCTCGTTGCCGTGCTCGGCGAGGTAGGCGCGGACGTGGTCGACGAGGTCGGCGCTGCGGTCGGTTCCTTGGCGTGCGGTGGCGGTTCCGTAGGCGTCCCACATGCGGCGGGGGATGCGGAACTTGGGTGAGTAGGTGTGGTCCTTGTCGTCTGGGGCCATGCAGTCATGTTCCCACACGGTTTTTTCAGCGCAACCCCTTGTGTGGGTACACGGTTCAGGATTACTGTGTACCCACAAGGAAATGAACGAGGGGGCCGCAATGCAGAACACCACCCACACCCACTGCCTCCGCTGCGGTCGCCCCCTCACCTCCGCCAAGAGCCAGGCCGCCGGCTACGGCCCCACCTGCGCCCGCCACATCCGCCGCGCCCAGGTCGAGCTCACCGACTACAAGGCCCACCAGGTCGCGTCTGCCATCGACCTGATCGAGGACGGCGCCATCGTCCTCATCCGCGACCAGGTCTTCGCCGCCGTCTCCACCGACGGCACCGAGACCCACCTGGTCCACCCCGCCGCCTGCAACTGCAAGGCCGGCCTGCGGGGGACGCGCTGCTACCACCAGCTCGCCGCCCGCATGCTGCTCGCCGCCTGACCCCCCGCCATACCCTCAACCCACCGCCACGAAAGGACCCCAGCCGTGCCCCGCTTCACCTACTCCGAGACCGTGGACCGGGCCGCCCGCGTCCTATTCGCCAAGCACAAGGTGTCCGTCAGCGACGAATACGGGAAGTGCACTGCCCCCGGGTACGTCGTCGACGAGAGCAGCGACACCGCGGTCCGGGTCTCCCACCGGATGCCCGAGCCGGACCTGCTGGACGACGACCGGATGAGCGACGACGAGATGGCCGCGGAACGGCACCGCATGGTCGACGCCTACGCGGCCACCCTGGAAGCGGCTGGCTACACGGTGAAGCGGCGAGGCCCGCACTCCCGCAAGCCGTACCTGCTCGCCCGCCCCGCCGCCTGACCCCTGCACGACCGAAGCCCCCGCCTCTGACCTAGAGACGGGGGCTTCCACCTGGGCACACCTCAGTCCAGGAACGACCCATCCGCCCGCCGCTGATGACGTGACGCCAGGTGCCTGCACTGTGGGCAATGCCGCATCCCACCCCGCTTCACCACCCAGCTGATTCCGCATGTCATCAGGTGCATGAACCCCACGCTGAGATTCTGCCCAGCCCGGCCAAATCCCGGCATCGTGCACGTCTGACAGTCCCGACACCCAGCCATCACAACCCCCAACGAGTGGCACGCTCCCCAGCGCGCGGTGTCGGGGATGCTACCGACGGGGGCCACCGTTACCACCCCACTTGCTTCGAACGCACCATCACGAAACCGCCACAACCCAAGCGCGAACCTCAGTAACCCCTCACCATCACCCCCATGAGACGAGCCTTCACTACGGCGGCTGCCGCCGCCGTCGCCGCCCTGATACTCGCCGGCTGCGGCAGCGACGCCCCCAGCGCCAAACAGAAGGAGTACGCGGACGCCGTGGCCGCTGCCGACCCGGACGACTTCGGGGACATCGCCACCAACGACCTCGCCAGCACCCTCGGCGACGAAGGCCAGCAGATCTGCGACCAGCTGAAGATCTCGTTCGCTGATGCGGCGGCGTACGCCAAGCTCGCCCGCTCGCAGAAGGAAGCGTCGGCGCTCATCGCCGCCGCCGTGGTCGTGGACTGCCCGAACCTGAAGAGCAAGCTCCCCCCAAGCTAGGGCGCATGCTGGCGGAGTGCGCCGCGACGCCGCAGACGCCTCTGTCTGCCGTCTCGGCGAGGCGCCTCAGGTCTCCGCAGCCCAGGGCGAGTGATCACCACCTAGGCACACTGGGAACAACACCCTCAGCATCACCTGGGAGGCCCACCGTGCCTGAGCCCACTCCTGAGTCCCCCCTCACCGAACTCGCCGCAGCCGCCGCCCAAATCCACGAGCTGTTCGTCTCGTACGTCAACGCCGGGTTCACCGAGAACCAGGCCCTCCGTCTCGTCATCGGCGTCATCACCGGCAGCGCCGGAGGCGGCCAGTGAGCGTCACACCATGTCCCGGACCCTGCAACAACGCCTGGCGCAAAGCCGAGCAGCAGCTCGCGGCCGACGGCACCGAACACCACCTCACCCCTGCGTGGGGCCAGCCCATCCACTGCCAGTACTGCACCGACCGCGCCCACACACAGCTCGGCGACCTCCCCGAACTCGTGGTGGCCGTGCGGTGTGAAGCGGTCTACGGCACCGCCACGAAACTCACCGGCACCATCGGTCGCACCGCCACCACGCAGTCCTTCCCCGGCCAAGCCTCACGCGTCCTGGCCGAGCACATCATCACGGGCCTCCTCGGCCTCGAAGACGTCATCCGCGCTGGCCGACGCCTGCCCGCCCGGCCCGCCCGCGGCCGTGAAGGCCACGACCTCATCGCCGCCGTGACGTTCCTGCGTGCACACCTCGACTGGGCCCTCGACCGCTACCCAGGGGAGACCGACCCCGAGACCGGGGAGACGATGGACCCGGCCGCGATCATCCGCGGCTGGCACCGTGGCGCCGAGCGGTTCACGCGCCGGGACCCGCGGCTGGAACACCGGCGGGTGCCCTGCCCCCGCTGCGAGCTGCTCACGCTCTTCCGCGCGGAAGGCGACGACTACATCGGCTGCCGGAACATCGCATGCGAGGTGCTGCTCACGCCTGCGGAGTTCGAGGAGCACGCCGAGCAGCTGGCCCGCCAGTACGGGCTGGCGAAGGCGGCTTGACAGATCGTTTCGAGCAGTGTCAGATTTGCGGCGGATCACTATGCCTTCCGAAGGGCCCCGGACACAGCTCCGGGGCCCTTTCGCGTACCGCCGGAAGGGAGCAACGCATGCACCTCGATGGAGACCTCCAGCACACCACCTGGACCACGGCCGAAGCCGCCGAAGCCGCAGGGGTCACCACGGATGTGATCTACCAATGGAAGCGGCGCGGCAAGCTCGTCCCGGTCAACCGGCGCGGCTGGCCCCGCTACCGCGCCATGGACGTCCTCCAGGCCGAGCAGTCCACCCGCCAGCGCGCCGGCCGCACGCACGCGCTCACATAGTCGTCCGCCGTCGGCTGCGTTGAGGGTCGCAGCCGACGGCGGATCACCACTTCCAGGCAAGACGGAGGGGCTCTCGTGCAGCACCACACCGTTCAGCAGCTCGACCGCGGCCCGCGCGCCGGCAAGTGGATCTACACCGGCGGCAACGCCCGCATGGGCCGTTACGCCGAGTGCTGCGCAGACGCCTGGCTGGAGATCCAGCGAACGCCGGCCGAGCAGCGCGACGCGTCCCCGGTCTGGGAGCGGATCGGCCATGACACCGCCGAAGAGGCGTACGCCCACATGCGCACGGTGCTCCTCGAGAAGCTGCGCCTGGACGTGCAGTACGCGGACTGGTCCGGATGCCGCGCGCCCGCTGGTGACAGCCCCTGCGACGTACCGACGAAGCGCGGTGCGTCCATCCCACCGATCCACTTCGAAGCACCTCTGTGCGACGCGCACCGCACCCGAGAGACCGTTGAGGCCATGTGGCAAGGGCCCGGGGACTGGTCAGGCTCCTGGTGAAGCCGGTCACCCAGTCGATCCTGCACGGTGACCCGTCCGGCCGGCCCGGTGACTGCCTGCGCGCCGCAGTTGCGTCGCTCCTCGAACTGCCGCTGCTCGCCGTCCCGCACTTCGTCGAGTACGAGGACTGGGAAGAGCGGCTCGCCGAGTTCTGCCGCGCCCACCGCTACCAGCCAATCCTGCGCAGCCCGGACGCCGACGTGCCGTACGGCATGGCGTGGGGGCCCTCCGAACGCGGCGTACGGCACGCGGTCGTCTGGATCGACGGCGCCATCGCCTGGGACCCGCACCCCACCCGCGCGGGTCTGCTCCGCGTCACCCAACTGATCGCGCTGGAGCCCCTGGACGTGACGGGAGGCTGAGCGGTGGCATCGCTGCTCGGTACGCACGTGCCCGTCGAATGCCCGGCCTGCACAGAAGGGATGAGCCTCCCGGTCAAGGACGGCGGCAGAGAAGGCAACGCCATCACTGTCGTCATCGACCTGGGCCCACTCCACGCCCACATCGCAGCAGCCCACAAGCCGCCCGGGGAGGCGCCGTGACGGAGCCTCCCGCCAAGGCCTCCCACCGAACCGTGCGCACAGAGTTCGTCATCACCCGCGCGGACGGCACCCTGGTCAACCTCGGCGTTGGCGCGTACTGGCACCGCAATCCCCTCCGCCGCGCTTGGTGGCGGCTCTGGGGACAGCCCCGCTTCACCCGCCGCGCACGAGCGGCCAACCGCGCGGCCCGAGCCGCCGACACGCAGGAGAGGTAGCCATGGCCACCACGGTCGCATTCACCAGCAAAGGCCGCGAGATCGTGGCCGGCCGACTCATCGGCACTAGCCCCACCCAGGCCGAGCCGAAGAACCTCGGATGGGGCACCGGCGCTGGCACCGCGGCTGCCACTGACGTCGCTCCGTTCACCGAGGCCGCCGAGTCCCGGGTCGCCGGCACCAGCTCGCAGGTGACGACCACCAGCACCTCCGACACCTACCAGGTCGTCGGGACGCTCACGAGCGCCTCGGGACAGACGATCACCGAGACGTTCCTGTCAGATTCCTCCTCAAAGCCGCAGTCGACGACTCTCTCGGCAGCGATCTCCACCACCGGCGCCACCTCGATCAGCGTCACCAGTGCGAGCGGTTTCCCGGGCAGCGGCAACTACAACATCCAGATCGACTCCGAGGTGCTCACGGTCACCGGCGGCCAGGGCACCACCACCTGGACCGTCACCCGCGGCGTCAACGGCAGCACGGCGGCGACGCACTCCAGCGGTGCGACCGTGACCGGCGGGAACACTCCCGGCTCGACGGCGGTCACGAACGGCAACCTGATGATCCACGCCTCGTTCACAGGCCTGGCCCTCAACACGGGCGATTCGCTCACCGCGACGACAAAGCTCTCCTTCTCCTGACCGCCGGCGCCCGCGGAGGAGAACCTCGTGACCATCTCCGCCGTCGGGACTCTGCAGGCCGCGCGCGGCACCGGCGTGACGACGCTGACGGTGTCCAGCCCGACCGTGGGCAACGCGTGGCTGCTGGCCGTGCGCGTCGCGGACCGGACCATCACGGTCTCGTCGGTCTCGGGTGGCGGCCCCTCCTCCTGGTCGCGGATCGCGTCGGTCTCCGAGGTCACGGTGAACGGCACGCTGGAGATCTGGCTCGGTGTGGTCGCCGCGACCACGCCGACCACCATCACGGTCACCTTCAGCGGGTCCGTGGCCGGCATCAGCACGGAGCTGTGTGCCGAGCAGTTCTCCTCCAGCCTCGCGAACACCGCGTGGGGCGCCGACGGCACCGGCGACAACACCGCGGCGTCCGCCACCACCGCGATCACGTTCCCCACTCTGACACCGACCGCCGGCGCCCGCCTCTACTTCGGGTACGCGTACGTCTCCAACACCGCGGCGGCTGGATCAACCTCCGGGTTCACCTACACGATCACCGCTGCCGGGAACGCCGTCATCTGGAACCCGGGCGTCGCCGCCGCGTCCACGCCGACGTGCACGCAGAGCCCCGCGGGCAATGTTGCCTGCCTCGGCGTGCTCGTCCAGGCGTCGGGAACCCTCAGCCTCCCCAGCGCATCTACCGGGGCGAGCACCTTGGTACGGCAGGCCAAGCCTGTGCAGTCGGCCACCGGCACGAGCAACGCACGCCTCACCCGCGGCGCAGCAGTAGCCCGAGCAACCGCCTCGACCGCTGCGGCGAGCCTGGTCCGTAGCGCGGGCCGGCCGCTCGCCGCCGCAGCTACGGCAGCACGAGCCCTGGCCACGACCATCGGGCGCGTGTTGCTGCTGACCGCCGCTGTTGTCGGCGGCCGATCCGTTGCCCGGGCCGTGGCCCTCCCGCTGACGGGCGGCAGTAACGGGCAGCCGCAGGTACTGCGCGGCCCGGGCCGACTCCTCAGCACGGCGCCCTCCGGCGTTACGGCACTCCGGCGCGGCATTGGCGCGACCGCGGCGACCAACCGGACGGCCGCGACCGCCCTCACCCGGCGCACGCAACTCGGTCTCGCTCAGAGCGCGCACGGCACGAGTCTCCTCACCCGCCTGGTGGGCCTCCGACTGGCCGGGATGGGGACCGGGGCCGGGCAGGCAGCACGGGGCACCGGCCGCATTCTGGCGGCGTCGGCAACCAGCGGAACCGCACTCGTGCGAGGCGTAGGGACCCTGGCTGCAGTCGCTGCCCTGACCGCAGCAAGCCTGCGCCGGGCCGCCGCCCGCGCGTACACCGCCACAGCAGCTGCCGCACCGGTCACGGCCGTGCATGCCGCGCTGCTCCGCGCGTACACCGCGACAGCCACCGCCACGCCCACGCTCGCCGTTCAGGCCGCGCT
The DNA here is from genome assembly GCF_040682635.1 of Streptomyces sp. NPDC051133. Taxonomy (NCBI): domain Bacteria; kingdom Bacillati; phylum Actinomycetota; class Actinomycetes; order Kitasatosporales; family Streptomycetaceae; genus Streptomyces; species Streptomyces sp. NPDC051133. The sequence goes on along the minus strand of NZ_JBFBBK010000002.1, from coordinate 160,779 downwards.
CTCCCGTACCTACGCGGCAGCAGCGGGCGCGGCCACCAAAGTGACGCGGGCGATCGGACAGCGCCAGACCACGGCAGCCGCCGGCACCGGTGCGGCCGTGGTGGGCACCGTCCGAACGGTCGTCCTGGTCGCGGCCAGTGTGGCCGGCACGGCGCTGATGATTGGCCGGGCCGCGTTCCTCACCGCCGCTGCCGCGGCGACCGGGACGGGCAGCATCCGCCGCGCTCTCTCCCGGCTCTACCCGGGCGCTGGCAGCGGCGCGGGCAGCATGACCCGCGGTGCCACCCTCGGCCAGCAGACCAGCGCCACAGGCGGCCCACAACTCGGCCGAGGCCTCACCCGCCATCTGGCTACCGCCGCAACCGGCACGGCAGCCACGATGGTGGGCACCGCCCTGTCCCTGCTCCTGACCGTCACCGCGACCGTCGGCCGCGCGCTCACCGTCTCCCGGGCCACGCTCCTGAACCTCCCGGCCTCGGCCCTCGCAACCGGCGCCCTCGGACGGCGTACCAGCACCACCGTGGGCGCGGCGAGCAGCGCCGGCGGCGGCCTCACCCGGCAACCTCGGCTGACGGCCGGTGCGACCGCCACCGGGGCCGGCACGCTCGGCCGGTCCCTCGCCCAGACCATCACCACCGCGGCGAGCAGCGTGCGCGACGTCGCCCGTACGATCGGCCGCCCGTTCACCGCCGGGGCCGCGGCGGGCACGGCGGTCACGGTGATGCGGTCCACGCTCGAGCTGCTCCTCGAAGCGAGCGCCACGGTCAGCGTCCGCATGCTGCGGGGCGCGGTGCTCGTCCACGCTGCCAACGCCACCACCAGCCGGGCCATGGCCCGGGCCGCCGCGCTCACCCGGCGCGCGGACGTACTCGGCGCCGCCCTGCTGCAGCGGCGGACAGCCCGCACCACGGCCGCGTCGGCAACTGGCAGCGCCACGGCGAGCATCGCGCGCGGGTTCGCCGTCCTCCTGGCGGCCGCAGCCTCCGTCGTCACCGCGGTGGCCGTGCAGGTGTTCCGGCCGCTGCGCGACCTCACTATCCGCGTGGCCGGACCGTTCGCTCGCTGGACCGCGCACAGCATCACCAGTAGGTGGACGGCCGAACAGACCCAGCCGCGCTGGCCACTTCACGAGCTCGCCGCCCGTTGGCGGGCCCGTATCTCCGGCAGCCGCTGGACCTCAGACGACTGACAAGGGGGCCACGGATGCTGAGCATCGACCGCGACTCCCGCCAGTACATCCAGGTCACCGTCGACGTCACCGTCCAAGGCCAGGTGTACAACCCCACCACCGACGTGGTGGAGTTCGCCTTTACCAGCGTCTCGGACCGTCCCACCACTTGGTACACCGGCACCTGGGACGGCACCAGCCCGATCCCCGGCACGATCGCTTACCGGGCGCAAGTCCTCGTCGGCCCCGGCAGCACCGGGCCCGCGCTCACCGTCGGGAAGTGGGCCATGTGGGTCCGGATCACCGACAACCCCGAGCAGCCGGTCATCCCCGTCGGGCAACTCAACGTCACATGAGGAGGCCGGCGTGGACACCCTCACTACGCCACCACGTGCCGAACAGTCCGGAGTCGCGTGATGGGGCAGCGCGGCCGCGGCTGGGACCGGGAAATCCCTGAGGGGTTCGAGCCGTACTTGAAGGACGGGAAACCCCGCTGCTGGGGCCGCTCGAAGAAGACCGGCAAACAGTGCGGCCAGGCCTCCAGGCCGGGGCAGCACATCTGCCGCTTTCACGGCGGTAACGCGCCCCAGAACGTGGCCAAGGCGCAGGAACGCCTCACCGAGGAGAAGGCACGGGCCATCGTGGAAACCTACGGCCGGAAGATCAACACGACGGCAACCGAGGCCCTCCTCGAAGAAGTCCAGTGGACCGCTGGCCACGTCGCCTGGCTGCGTGAGCGAGTGCAGGAGATCGAGGGTGCTGCGGTCGCCTCTGGGATGGACAGTGAGCACCCTCTGGTCTGGGGCAAGACGCGGGAGAAGCACGGTGGCGAGGACTTCGGGACGACCGAGGAAGCCGCTCCGAGTATCTGGCTGAAGCTGTACCAGCAGGAGCGCGCGCACCTGGTGAAGGTGTGCGCCGAGGCGATCAAGGCCGGGATCGAGGAGCGTCGGATCCGGCTCGCGGAGCAGCAAGGCGCGCTCGTCGCGCAGGCGATCCGGGCTATCCTCGGCGACCTTCAGCTCACGCCGGAGCAGGAGGCCCGAGTCCCGGAGGTCGTGCCGCGGCACCTGCGCGCCCTCGCCTCCTGAACGATCGGGGTGGTGACTATGACCGCCGCCCTCGACTGGGCTGAGTACGCCGCCCGCGCGTTCGAGCCGGCCAGCGCACACCAGCGGTGGGCCACGCCCGGCGCGCTGGCCCGGCACATGGACCCGCACACGGTACAGACCGCCGCCTTGGATCTGCTGGACGCCAACCTCGTTGATGTCGCCGAGGGCCGCTGCCGCCGCCTGATGTGGTCGATGCCGCCCCAGGAGGGCAAGAGCGAGCGCACATCGCGCCGCTTTCCGACGTGGCTGCTCACCCGCAACCCGGACCTGCGGATCGCGATCATCTCGTACGAGATGGGCGTGGCCCGCCGGTGGGGCCGGGCGATCCGCAACGACATCCGCGAGCACCCCGAACTAGGACTCGTCGTCCGGGACGACACCTCCGCCGCGCACGAGTGGCAGCTCGAAGGCCACCGCGGCGGCGTGTACTCCGTCGGCATCGGCGGCGCCCTCACAGGCCGGCCGGTCGATGTACTGCTGATCGATGACCCGCTGAAGGGCCGCAAGGAGGCCGACAGCGAGGCGTACCGGCAGGCATGCAAGGACTTCTACACGGACACCGCTCGGACCCGTCTTGCGCCGGACGCGCTGCAGATCATCATCCAGACGCGGTGGCATGAGGACGACCTGACTGGCTGGCTCCTGGCTGGGGCTTCGGGGCCGGAGTGGCGGTACATCAACGTGCCGGCCCAGGCCGAGACCGACGACGACCCGCTGGGCCGTGCGCCCGGCGAGTTCCTGATCTCCGCGCGCGGCCGCACGACCGCAGACTGGGAGGCCACACGGCGGGACGTCGGCTCCCGCACCTGGGCCGCGCTGTATCAGGGCAAGCCGGCTCCGGCCGAGGGTTCACTGTTCAAGCGGCAACACTGGCGCTGGTACACGGCCCCGCGCGCGGTGCGCCGCGAGGACGGCACGATGTGGGTCCATGGCGCGGACGAGCTGATCCAGTCATGGGACATGGCCTTCAAGGACACCCGCAAGTCCGACTTCGTCGTCGGCCAAGTGTGGGCCCGCTTCGGCGCCGACGTGTACCTGCTCGACCAGATCCGGGATCGCCTGGACTTCCCGGCGACGCAGCAGGCAGTGAAGGCACTGTCGGCCAAGTGGCCCCAGACGCACGCGAAGCTCGTCGAGGACAAGGCCAACGGGCCAGCCATCATCGCGCAGCTGCGGTCCGTGGTCCCCGGCCTGATCCCGATCAACCCGAAGGACTCGAAATACGCGCGGGCCTCCGCTGTGGCGCCGTTCCAGGAGTCCGGCAACGCCTACCTCCCAGACCCGTCGCTCGCCCCCTGGGTCGACGACTACGTCGTCGAGCACACCAGTTTCCCGAACGCCAGCCACGACGACCAGGTCGACTGCACCAGCCAGGCCCTTGAGCGGCTACTCGGCAGCCACACCGGCGTCGAGCAAGCCATGGACTGGCTCAAGCAATTCAGCAGCGCAACCGCCTGACCCGATGGGAGGTGCCGTGGCCCGCTGGAACCCGCTCCGCTGGCTCTCCCGCCCGGAGAAGCCGGCCACCGAGCCCGACACCACGAAGGCCATCGCCCCCGCCGGGGCGCAGACCTTCACGCCAGCCCAGGTCGGCACGCTCGTGGCCGCGACCGCGCAGGCCGCTCGTACGGACGGCACGTTCCAGCCTCTGCCCCGTGTCGAGCCGCAGGTGCCGTTCGGGCCGGGCGTGCCGCTCTCCCCGGCCGCGATCGACCCGCTGCGCCCCGACGGCCGGACAGAACCCCGGTTCAACGAGTACCCCGTCACTAGCAACCTGCCGGGCGTCGGCGACAGGCTCGTCCCCTGGAAGGTGCTCCGCGACGCAGCCGACGCCGGCGGGTTGCCGCGCCGCTGCATCGAGATCCGCAAGGCGGAAGTGACCACGCTCGACTGGGCGATCACGATCACGAAGGAGGCCGTGGAGGCCGCGCAGGCCGCATCCGACCGGCCGCGCGCCGAGGTGGAGCAGGAACTCCGCCAGTCGCTCTCCGCCGAGATGGTGCGCTGCACCCGGTTTTGGCAGAAGCCCGACCCCGGCCAGGACGAGAGCTTCGCAGACTGGGTAGGCAAGATCCTCGAGGAGCACTTCGTCCTCGACGCCATCGCCATCTACCCACGGCTCACCTACGGCGGTGACCTGTACGCCCTGGAGGTCCTCGACGGCTCCACGATCAAGCCGCTGCGCGACCACCGCGGCGGCCGTCCGCTGCCGCCGAACCCGGCGTACCAGCAGATCCTTTGGGGCTTCCCCCGCGGCGAGTTCGTGGCCGACGTCGACGACACCGGTGAGGTGATCGGCGGCTACCGCGCGGACCAGCTGGTGTACAAGCGCAGGAATGTCCGCGCGCACACCCCGTACGGCTACTCCGCGGTCGAACAGGCCCTTGAGGACGTCGACGTGTGGCTGCGGCGCCGGAAGTGGATCCGCGACGAGTACTCCGAGGGCACGGTTCCCGCGGGGTTCGTCACGAACAACGGCCAGACGTCGTGGACACCGCCGCAGCTCGCCGAGTACGAGACCGCGCTGAACGACGCCTACTCGGGGTCGACGGCGGCCCGGCACCGGCTGCGAGTGCTGCCGCCCGGCTTCGACATCGAGACCCCGGAGGACTTCGGTGAGAAGTACAAGCCGGAGTACGACCTGTTCCTGATCAAGCTGTTGGCCGCGCACTTCGACACCACTATCGCCGAGCTGGGGTTCACCGAGACCGGCGGCCTGGGCTCGACCGGCTGGCACGAGGGACAGGCCGCTGTCCAGCAGCGCAAGGCGACGCTACCGACGCTGCGCTGGCTACAGCAGCTCCTGACCGCGATCTCTCGGGCCCACCTGCGGATGCCGCAGGAGCTGGAGTTCCGGTTCCTCGGCCTGGAAGAAGAGGACGAGGCCGGCGCGGACGAGGTGGCCCGCCAGCGGGTCATGTGGGGCCGAATGACGATCAACGAAGACCGGGACAGGATGGGGCAGCCGCGGTTCGACTTCCCCGAGGCAGACATGCCGATGGTCATGACCACCCGCGGTGTGATCATCCTGGAAGGCGCCTCGGAGCGGGCCGACCCTGGCACCAGCGTCGGCGTCCCGAAAGAGGGCGCGGGCCAGCCCGCGAAACTCCCGGGAAGCGACGATGACGCGGAAGCGGACGTCGACGACACAGAGGAGGACGACGACGCCCGGGCCCACGCGGTGAAAGCGGAGCTGGCGTCATACCGACGGTGGGCCAAGCGCAACCCCTCCCCGAGCAGACCGTTCGAATTTCAGACGGCCACCAAGGCAGACGCCCCCGACCTGGCCTTCAACGAGTGGGTCCTGTTCGCGCCGGAGGCTGATGCCGGCCCAAAAGCCCCGACGGCCGCCGTCGCTCGTGACTGGCCCGGCTGGGAAGCGGATCACCGCGCGGTCGCCTACTGGGTGCCACGGATCCGAAAGGCGATGCGGGACGCGTTCGACACCCGGCGGATCGCCGAGCAGTGGATCGCGGAACGCGCCATCGTCGTCAAGGCCGACGAGCCTGACCTTGACGATGTAGAGGACGCCGACTACGACGAGTCCGAGACCAGCAACGAAGACGGCGCCGGTGGATGGCTCACCGCCCACGGCGTCAGCCTTGTCACCGCGCTCGGGTTCATCCACGAGCTGCACGCCGAGGGCTACGTCATCGGCGAGCGGTCCGCCACGGCCGTTGTCAGCGGCCACGCCACGGTCGACTGGTCCAACTGGAAGCCCGGCGACGCCCGGGCAGCGAGCCTGGTCCGTGACGCCGACGGACTGCAGCGGCTCCTGGCCGAGGCCGGCGTCACGATCCGGTCGGTGGCTGCGAACCGCCTGGGCAAGCTCGCCAAGGCCCTGTCCGACGCGCTCGCCCGCGGCGACAGCGTGGACACCCTCGCGCGCAGCCTGCGAGATGTCCTGGACGATGCCCGGTGGGCGGACATGGTGGCCGTAACGGAGATCTCTCGCGCCGTGTCCGCGGCCACGGCCGACATCTACCGGACGAACGGCATCACGCTCGTGTCCTGGGTGACGGCCGCCGACGAGCACACGTGCATGCCGTGCTCCGTCAACGAGGACACCTCGCCGATCCGCCTCGGTGCGTACTTCCCCGGCGGAGTGACCACACCACCGCAGCACCCTCTGTGCCGCTGCTGCCTCGTCCCCGAGATCGGCAGTTTCTGACCCACCAGATCGCGCGCTCACCGAAGGGAGCCGCCAGATGACTGTCGCCTACGCGTGGGCGCCGATCACCAAGACCGAAGAGCAGGACGACGGCACGCTGATGGTCTACGGGCCCGCAGCGTCGAGTGATCTCGACCGGGACCAGCAGCGCCTCAACGCCGACTGGCTGGACCGGGCCATGCCCGAGTGGGCACAGGTCGGGAACATCCGCGAACAGCACGACGCCAAGCGGGCCGTCGGCGTCGGCGTCGGCCTGTCGAAGGCCGCCGACGGCAGCCACCACATCGCCGCGCACATCGTCGACGACTCGGCCATCAAGAAGATCAAGAACAAGGTGCTGAAGGGATTCTCCGTCGGCATCAAGAACCCGCGGGTCGTTCTCGGGAAGGCCGACGCGCCGGGTGGCGAAATCGTCGACGGCAGCATCTGCGAGATCAGTGTCGTCGACCGGCCCTGCAACCCCGGCACGCTCTTCGAGATCGCAAAGGCTGACGGCGCCGGCGCGCTGGAGGTTGTGGAGGGCGCGGTCGTCGAGAAGACGGACGCGGAGGCTTTCGGGATCCCCGCCGACGTGTACGAGCGACTCCCGGAGGGCGTACGCACGGCACTGACCAGCCTGGCGTCGGCCGGTGCCGCGATTTCCACCGAGGCGGCTAAGGCCGAGGGTGCGCAGGGCGGGGCGATCTCGCCGCCGACGTTCCTGCTGAAGCTCGACGGGGTGACCGTATCCGAGACCATGATCCGCGGTCTCGTCGATGCGCGCGTGGCCGAGCTGGAAGACGTGGTCAAGGCCGACACGACGGCCGCTGGACGCCGGGCAGCGGCGGGGACCGGAGCGGCGATGCCGGACGGCTCGTACCCGATCAAGACGAAGGCGGACCTGCGGAAGGCCATCCGGGCCGTCGGCCGCGGGAACGCCGATCACTCCGCGATCAGGAAGCACATCATCAAGCGGGCCAAGGCCCTTGGACTGGAGGCCATGGTGCCGAGCAACTGGAATGCCGACGGATCCCTGAAGGACGCGGCCAAGGCCGACGGCAGCGAGGAGCTGGTCGCCAAGGCCGAGCAGATCCTCCGCGACGCCCGGGCGCTCGCGCCATCGCTGACGAAGGCCGATGACGACAACACCGACGATGCGGCGGCCGCGGGTGGTGAGGACGAGGTTCAGGACATCACCGGCGCGGACGAGGCGATCGCCTGCATCGCACGCCTGATCATCTCGGAGGCCGAGTCGCTCGCGCAGGGCAATCTGAACGAGGCCTGCGACATCGACCTCCTGCTGTCCGCCGTGCGCTCCCTCACCTGGTTCAAGCGGCGCGAGGAAGCCGAGCAGTCGGGCGAAGGCGACGCCGACATGGGCCTCGCCGACAGCGCGAAGTCCGACAGCGCGGAGACCACCGATGGTGCTGGCGCGGCCGGCACCACCGAGACTTCTGCTTCCGCCGAGGAGCAGCAGGCTGCCGCCGACGGCCAGCAGGCCGAGGACGGCACCACCGACGGCACCGAAACCGGCGAGACCGGCCCGGAGCCCGACGCAGTGACGAAGGCCGACGTGGCCGAACTCGTCAAGGCCGCAGTCGCGGAGGCCACCACCGCTTCAGAGGAGCGCACGAAGGCGCTCGAGGCGGAGCTGGCGAAGGCGCAGCGGGCCATCGAGGAGTTTCGGGCCATGCCCACCCCGGGCGGACCCGCGCTCACTCGCACCGCAGCACAGCAGGCCCAGGCGAAGAACTCGGACGCCGACCGCATGCGGCACGAAGCCCAGACCCTGATGGCCAAGGCCGACCAGGTGTCCGACCGCGACCTCCGCGACGGCTACCGCGACCGCGCCAAGGCCCTACTGGCCAAGGCCGACGCCTGACCCCCTGCACCCTTCACCCTTCACCCTTCTCCAGCTCCGGCCCCGCACGGGGCCTTTCGCATGAAAGGAGCCAGCGATGGCTCTGCCCCGCGCCGAAGTCCTCTTCGGTGACTCCCCCGAGGCCCCGACCCTCTCCAAGGCCGAGGTGTCCTCCCGCTTCGACGAGCTGATGGCGGCCGTCGACCAGGCGCCCACCCGTACCCTCGGCCCGGCTGATGTCGTCCAGGCGTTCACCGAAGGCCGCGGCATCAGCTTCGAGCAGCAGCCGACCACGGCGTACGGCGCGCTCACCAAGACCCTGTCCAGCCCGGACCTGGTCAAGGGCCTGTCCGCCGCGTCCCTGGCGTCCATCTCCGGCGCGCTGGACGAGCTGAAGGCCCAGCAGCCCGACCTCGTCAAGGACATCACCACCTCCAGCCCGGTCTCGGGCGGCCTGGTCGCCTTCGACCTGGAGGCGCCGGCGAAGATGCTGACGCCGCGCCCGACTCCGCTGCGGAACCGGATCCCGCGGAAGAAGGGCATCGGCCTGAGCCACCGGTTCAAGGTCATCAGCGGGTTCTCCGGCACGGGCACGGGTGGCGTCGGAAACATCCACCCGGGTATCGCCGACACCACGCAGAACAACTTCGCCCCGTCCGGCGCCAGCAACTCCCTGTACTACGCGCGCGGCCCGAAGATCTCGTACGCGGGCTACGACAAGAACGTCGCCTACAGCCAGTTCTCCGTGTCGGACCAGGTCACCTGGTCCGCGCAGTACTCCGGCCAGGGCTACCAGGACATCCGCCAGCTGTCCCGCACCAGCCTCATGTACTCCAGCATGCTGCTGGAGGAACGCATGCTCCTCATGGGCCGCGGCACCTCCGGCAACGGCTTCCTCGGCGCCCTGGCCGCGCCCACCGGCCTGACCCTGACCGCTCGCTCCGCCGCCGCCGGCGAGACCGCCCTGACCGGTGTCAGCACGAACATCTACGTCAAGGTCACCTCAGACGCCGGCGACTTCGGCCAGTCCGTGCTCTCCTCGGCCGCGAACGTCGCCCCTTCGACGCAGGTCGTCGACGTCACCGTGACCCTCCCGGCCGGCGCGACCGGCATGCGGGTGTACGTGTCGACCGGCGCGTCGGACCCGGGCGACTCCGCCCGCTGGTACGCGGGCAAGTCGGGCACGAACACGTTCACGCTGCAGGGCGCGCTGCCCACCTCCGGCACCGCGGCGTCGACCGTCACCGCGGACACCACGGCGTACGCGTCCGGCTACGACGGCATCCTGCCGATCTGCACCGGCTCGGACTCCGGGTACGTCAACCGGCTCAACGCGGCCCTGTCCACGTCGAACCCGGGCGTGGAGTGGCAGAACGCGTTCGTCTCGCTCTACAACAGCGTGAAGGCCGACCCGGACCGGACGCTGCTGAACGGCGCCGACCGCAAGCAGCTGTCCGACGCGCTGAAGGGCTCGTCGTCCTCGAATTACCGGATGACGATCACCCAGGACCAGCTGACCGGCGTGACCATCGGCGACGTCGTCAACACGATCATCAACGAGGTCACGGGCAAGGGCGTCTCGGTCGAGGTCCACCCGTGGATGCCGCAGGGCAACTCGGTGATCCTCTCCGACAGCCTGCCCATCCCGGACAGCGAGGTCTCCGACATCTGGTCGGTGTTCAACGTCCAGGACCTGATGGGCATCGACTGGCCCGTCAACCAGTTCGCCTTCGAGTCCTCGAGCTACTGGTTCGGAACGCTGCTCTGCTACGCCCCGGCCTGGAACGGCGCCATCACCGGCATCAAGAACGTCTGACCCATCCCCCTCTGATCGTCCGCGGCCCCTCGGGTGCGGGGGCCGCGGACACCCTTCAGGAGCAGACCGTGGCACGACTGTGCATGCCCGACGGCGCCTGCCGCGGCATCGACATCCAAGGCGCCCAGACCGGCGCCACCACTGCCTACACCCCCGGCCGCGACGGCAGCGTGACCGTCGACAACCCTCAGCACGAGCGCGCGCTCCGCGAGTACGGTGCCTTCCCCGCCAACCTCGGCGGCCGCACCCGCGGCGGATACCGCTGCACCAGCTGCGGATTCGGGGCGTTCTTCAAGACGTGCTCCCGCTGCGGCGACACCTGCGAGAGGGAACCCTGATGGCCAGCATCGTCTCCGGGTCCGCTCACCCCGCCGTCACCCAAGGCACCTCCAACCCGAGCAGCCCCGCGGCCATGGCCGTCGCGCTCACGGACGGCGAGGGCCGCCTGCTCCGCAGCACCGACAACGGCGACGGCACCTGGTCCCTCGCCAGCGGCGCCACCGTCCCCCTCGTCTACCCGCCTCAGGCGCGCACGGGGCCGAACACGGGCGACTCGTTCTTCACCGTCGGCTACAGCAGCGTCGCCATCGACATCAACGTCACCACCTTCACCGGCGGCTCTTCGCCCAGCGTGACCTTCTTTCTGAACCGGCTGGGCGGCGACGGTCTGTGGTATCCGATCTGGACGTCCGGCGCGATCAACACCACCAAGCAGCTGTCCGCGTCGCTCGGCCCGGGCCAGTCCGGAGGTTCCAATGGCGCCGGCGGCTTCCCCGCCGTGCTCACCACCCAGGCGCAGTTCGGCTGGACGTACGCCGGCTCGCCGACGTCCGTCACCTTCTCCGGGTCCGTCGCCTCACGCGGCTGACCCATAACTGCCTCCCGCCTGACAAGGAGCGATCCCCATGGCAGCCGCACGCAAAACCACCGCAGCCACGCGCAAGCCGGCCGACGAACCGCCCGCGACCGAGCCGCAGACGGAGCCGCAGGACACCGCCGCCGACGAGACCACGCCCAAGGCCGAGGACACGGAGCCCAAGGAGCCGGCGGAGCCGGACGAGCCGGAGACAGCTGGTGGCGAGGACGGCACCCCGGAGCGCAGCGACCTGCAGGACGGCCTCTGCCAGGAATGCTTCCCGAACGGCTGGCCCGCGCAGGCCTTCGCGGTCGGCTGCACCCACGGCACCTGGGCCCGCGAAGGCTCCTGAGCTGAGAGGAGGGTAGGCGTGCCCGCCACACCGTACGTGTCCGCCGCGGCGTTCCGCGCCCACCCCACCTACCTCGATCTCGACGGCCTCGTCACCGGCAACCCGGACCCGGCCGCGCAGGAAGCCGAGCTGACCACCCTGCTGCTGCAGGCCTCAGCGTGGGCGGACAACGAGTGCAACCAGCCGCTCGGCGCGCACCTGCACACGCAGTCCACCCGGGTGCGCACCGACCGCTCCGGAATGCTCCGGCTTCACGCCGATCACGGCCCGGTGAGCACGGTCACGGCTGTGTCGTACGGCTCGTCGCCAACGTCACTTACCGCGCTCACCTCGCCACAGGCCTGGGTCGAAGACGGCTCCAACCTGGTCATTCCCATGGCTGGCACGTCCACGGCATGGAGCGGATCCCTACAGATGGGGTTCGGCACTGCACCGGGGGCGGAGCTGTTCGTACGGACCTCGTACGTCGCCGGGGCAGTGGCCACCCAACTCACGGCCGCCGCCGTGCAGGGGGCGACGAGTATTTCGGTGGCGGACCCGACCGGCATGGAGCCCGGAGGCCAGTACCGGATCTGGGAGCCGGGCCGCGAGGAGACGATCACCGTCTCCCCGCTGTGGCAGGCCCCCGTTCCAGCCACTGCGCCTACGCCGTCCACCGTGCTGCTGGCGTCGCCGCTCCTCTTCGCCCATGACGCCGGCCACGACCTGTCCGGGCTGCCGGCCGAAGTGCGCCTGGCGGTCGTGAAATACACGACAGCGTTGCTGCTGCGCCCGGACACATCCGCGGAGGACGAATTCCCGGATGCCTCGACGAACTCCACTACGCGCGGAAGCGACTCCCGCAAGACCGGTCAAGGCCTGGTCGACGAGGCCCGTCGCATCCTCAGCTCCTACGGCCGAGTGAGGTGAGCCGTGAGCGTACAGACAGCGCTGGACGGCATGTGCCGCTACTTCGGCGGCCCCTACGACGAGGCAACCCGCACCTACCGCTCCTCTCCGCTCTCCTCGGCCGGCGTGGGCGTCGTGCGGCGCGCCTGGCCGAAGAGAGACGACCACCAGGATTATTTCTGGGGGCTGCCGGACGGCGCCCGCACCGGCTGCCAGATCGTCGTCTACATTCCCCGGCACAGCGAGCGCCGTATCGCTCTCGGCGGCGAGCACAGCGGCATGAAGCAGATCATCTACGAGGTTCAGCTCTGCTGCTACATCCGCTCCCGCACCCCGTACGCCGAGGACGCCCAGGATGACGTCCACGCCCTCAGGGACGCGCTGGTGGAACACATGCGTCTGTCCCGGACGCTCGGCGATGCCGTCTTCCAAGCAGGCGAGCACATCGACGGCGGCATGGACGGCATCGACGTCCGGTACAGCCAGCCGGAGACCAAGGCCGAGCTGACCAAGAGCTACCTCGAAGTGACCTTCGCGGCGATCGAGTTCGTCAACGCGTAGCCGACCCGCCCCATCGTCCTTCTGACCACCTTCTCTGCCTGCGGAGTCCGCATGCCTACTGCCAAGTCCCGACAGGACTCGACCGAGCCGACGCCGCAGCAGGACGAAGCTGCCGTCCCGGCCGCCGAGTCCGCATCCGACGCTCCCGCGGCCACCGACCCGCCGGCCGGGCCCGAGCCGGGCGTGTACGAGTACGTCCACACCGACGACTGCGTCTACCCGCACGTTCCCCTCACCGCCCGCGCCGCACGGTCCGGGCGCCCGGCCACCGACGACGAGCCCGGTGAGCCCGCCGTGGACGCCACGGTCTTCGACTGGCCGTTCGGGCCGCCGGACGACGGCCGTTGGAAGAAGACCCGCAAGACCAAGCCCAACCAGGCCGCGGACAACGCCGGGCCTCTCATCAGCGAGGAGTGACCGGTGCCCACCACATTCGCCCCGGCCAAGCAGTTCGTCGGCATCGCCAACGAGTCCGCGCAGGGCACCCCGGTCGCTATGACCGCGACCGTCCTCGTCAACGAAGTCAAGCCGAAGGACAACCCGACCTGGCTCGACGACAAGTCGTGGCGCGGCAGCATGGTCTCCGACGCCTACGCCAAGATCCAGGGCGTCAAGGTCGCCGAGCTGGAGCTCGGCGGCCCTGCCTACGGCGACGGGCTGGGCTATTTCCTCAGGAACATCCTGGGGGACATGGCCGTCGTCGGGACCTCCACGGGCACTGGTGGCACCACGCTGTCCGCGTCGGCGGCGGCCGGAGCCACGAGCATTTCAACGGTCGCCACGATTCCGAACGGAACCGTCGTACAGATCGGGTCTGGTGCCACGGCCGAAGTGTTCACCACCGGCACGCCGACCGGTAGCGGCCCGTACACGATCCCGCTGGCCACGCCGGCAGGGGGACTGGCCTACGCGCACGCCAGCGCGCAGGCCGTGCAGCCGGTCACCGGCCCGTTCACACAGGCCCACAGCCTCCTCAACTCCGGTAGCGGCCAGCCGATCTCCCACACGATTACGCACTTCCTCGGTCCGACCGCCACGTCCGGTGCACGCCAGTACCCGGGCGCCTGCTTCTCCGAGATCGGCCTGAAGTGGAACGCCGAGTCGGAGCTGCTCACCTGGTCAGGGAAGGCCACCACCTGGCCGTCCGTGGCCCTCGGCTCGGCACCGACAGCCAACCCCTCCACCGTGCTGCCGGTCGCCTCGTGGCGCATGCTCGTCGGTATCGGCGGACCCGCGACCGGCGGAACCCTGATCAACACGGTGACCGACGGCGAATTGACCATCAAGCGCGAGCTCAACCCGTACTACACGGTCACCGGCAGCCAGAACCCCTACGTCATCCAGCGCGGCGGCATCAGCGTCGAGGGCAAGCTGAACTTCGTCGCGAGTGACGAGTCACCGCTGCTGTACATGCTCAACAACACGCAGCCGCAGCTGCAGATCGTCCTCGACAACGGGCTGAGCGGCCTCAACAAGGTCACCTTCCAGATCGACTGCCAGATCGCCGCCTTCACCGACAGCGAGCCCGACGGATCCAAGAGCGCCGTTGAATACGGCAACAGCTTCACGGCCCTGCCGAACACCGTGAACTCCGGCGGCAGCGGCGGCTACAGCCCGATCAAGCTCAGCCTCACCAACAACGTCGCCGCCGGCACCTTCTAGTCCCACAACCCGAGCACCCACGGGAGCACCCGCCCATGTCCACCACCGAACGCATCAAGCTGCCCTCCGGCGCCTGGATCCAGCTCAAGGATCCGAACACGCTGCGCCGCGGCGACCGTCAGTCCGTTCTCCGGGCCATCCGCGACCCGGAAGAAACGATGGGCGCGGGCCTCGACATGATCAACGGCCTGCTGCGGGTCCTCGTCATCGACTGGTCGTACAGCCTGCCCATCCCCAGCGAGTCCCCGGGGAGCCTGGACCTGCTTCCGCTGGAGGACGACGACGCGATCACCGAGGCCATCGAACCGATCCGGCTGAAGCTGTTCCCGAACAAGCCCGACCCAGTCAAGGATGCGACGGATCCGGCGTCCCCTACCGAGCCCTCCGCCGACTGAGAGCACGGCTGGAGGGACACAAGATCCCCGACGGGCACCCGATCACACCCGTCGACGAGGCGTACGACTACCTCTGGTACGCCGAGCGATACAAGTGGACGCCCGAGCAAGTCGACAACCTCCCCGCCTGGGTCGACACATGGCTGCCGCTGATGGCTGCGGAAGTCGACGCGGCCCGGGAAGCCGCTCACGAGAAGGCCATGCGGGACGCCGACCGGAGGTGATCCGTATGGCCGGCGGCGTTGAGTTCCACGGCCTGGCCCAGCTGAACGCGGCCATTGAGGGTCTGGCCACAGCGCTGAACACGGCCACGCGGAAAGCGACCGCGACGGCGTCGCACATGCTGGAGCGGGAGATCAAGCAGCAGCTGGCCACCTCCAGCCACCAGCGCGGGACGCCGACCCCGTCCTCGCCCGGAGAGCCACCGTCCCTGGTATCGGGCACGCTGCGCCGGTCCATCACAGTGGATGGCCCACATCCGCTCGGGCTGGGCCGCTTCGAGTCGCAGATCGGCCCGACCGCCGTGTACGGCCGCATTCAAGAGCTGGGCGGCGTCACCGGCCGCAGCGATGCCACCGTCCTGCCGGCCCGCCCGTACGTGCAGCCCGCCTTCGAAAAGCTCGCCCGGAGCGGGGCACTCGCGGCCGCCTATCAAGCGGCGTGGCGCGCCGTCCTCGCGCACTGACCCATCCCCCCTCACGCGCTCACGGCGCCCAACTCATGAAGGGGGTGCCGTGTCCGAAGGAGGTGGAGGCGGAGGGCTCCTGCCGCCGGTCGTCGTCCGGCTGCTCGGCGACATGACCCAGCTGCGCGGCACGCTACGTGAGGCGCGCACGCAGATCGACGGCACGGCCACAGGCCTGAAGTCCGCCGGGGCCACGGCGTTTGCGGGCATGGCGCGGCTGGGCCGCTCGGTCTCGATCATCGGGGTCGGTGCGGCTGTCGCCTCGGTGAAGATGGCGTCCGCGTTCCAGACGGCCACCACGCAGTTGGTCACCTCCGCCGGGGAGACCGACGACAAGCTGGGCATGGTCCGCAAGGGCCTGCTCGACATGGCCGGTCAGGTCGGTGTGAAGGCGACGGACCTGGCCCACGCCATGTATTACGTGGAGGCGGCTGGCTACCACGCGGCCGATGGCCTGACCGTGCTGAAGGCGTCGGCGCAGGGCGCGGCTGCCGAGGGCGCCGACACCACGACCGTCGCGAAGGCGCTCACGGACGTCCTGAAGGATTACCACCTCGGCGCCAGTCACGCGGGCGACATCACCTCCAAGATGATCACCGCCGTCGCGCACGGCAAGGTCAGCCTGGAGGACTTCTCCTCCGCGTTCGCCAACATCATCCCGGCCGCCTCGGCGGCCGGCATCAGCTTCAACGACGCAGGCGCGGCCCTCGCGGAGATGACCAATCACGGGTTCACCGCCCAAAGGGCGAGCCAGAACCTCGCGCAGGCCCTGCGGTCGCTCCTCAACCCGACGAAGCCCATGCAGAAGGCGTTCTCCGAGTTCGGGGTGTCAGCGAGTGAAGTGTCGAAGAAGCTCCACGGACCCAACGGCCTGACAGACGCCATGCAATACCTGTCCGAGAAGGCGTCCAAGGCGGGCAAGGAAGGCACCCCGGAGTTCGCTGCCGCGCTGAAGCGGCTCATGGGTACGGCGCCCGGTGCGAACGCGGCCCTGACGACGACCGGCGAGAACTTCAAGGACACCGCCGCCACGATCAAGGCGATGGCCAAGTCCACGACCGACAGCTCCGGCAAGGTCAAGGGCTTCGCCGAGGTCCAGGCCAACTTGGGCCAGAAGGTCAAGCAACTCAAGGCAGGCTTCGACAGCCTGATGATCCAACTCGGCACGAAACTGATCCCGATCGTCACCTCGGTGATCACGTGGTTCACGAAGCACCAGCAGGTGGCCGTCGCCTTGGCAGAGGTCATCGGTGGCGTGCTCGCGCTCTCCGTCGTCGCCTACGCCACGAAGCTGGTCATGTCGGCCGCGAAGACGGTCGTGAGCTTCGGGAAGATGGGGGTCGGCGCGGTCAAGGCCGGCCTCAACGTGGCGCGCGGGTTCCGTAGCGCATCGGCTGCCGCGGATGACGCGACGGGTCTCGCGGGGACCTTCGGTGGCAAGCTCCGTAAGGGTTTCGACGCGGTGGTGTCCGGTGCGAAGACTGCTGGTGGAGCCGTGAAGACGTTCGCCACCAGCGTCGGCCGGATCTCGGCCACGGCCGGTAAGGCCGCCTGGACCGGCCTGGTCAACGGCATCAAGGGTGTCGGCTCGGCGATGAAGGCCGCCTCGGTGCAGGCACTGCAGTTCCTGCGCAGCATGGCCGCGTCCGCGCTGACGGCCCTACGGGCCGCTGCGGCGTGGACGGCGGAAAAGGTCGCATTGATCGCGTCCGCGATCGCGGAGAAGGCCGCAGCGATCGCCGAGTGGGCACTGAACGTGGCGATGGACGCCAACCCGATCATGCTGATCGTGCTGGCGCTGGCCGCGCTCGTCGGAGCGCTCATCTACGCGTGGAATCACTTCGCCTGGTTCCGCGACATGGTGAAGGGCGCCTGGTCGTCGATCGTGTCGGTGGCGGAGGCAGCCTGGACTGGGATCAAGCAGGTGCTCGACTGGATCGTCGGGAAACTCGGCGAGGCGGTCGGCCGTGTGACCGGGGCCTGGAAGTCGATCTCGCAGGGCTTTGCGGACGGCTGGCACTGGGCGGTCAAGTTCGGGACGAGCCTGCTGAACTGGGTGAAGGCACTGCCCGGCCGGATCGTCAGCTACTTGGCCGGCCTGGCAGGGCGCCTGGCATCGCAGGCCTCGGCTGCCTGGAATTCCTTCAAGTCGGCGGCCGTCAGCAAGGGGTCTGCGCTGCTGTCGTGGGTGAAGGGCATCCCGGGCCGGATCACGTCAGCGCTCGGCAACCTGGGACGCCTGCTGGTCCACGCGGGTGCCAGCATCATCAGCGGCCTGATCTCCGGTATCAAGTCCGCGCTCGGCAGCCTCGGCAATGTACTGGGCAGCGTCGGCTCGTTCATCACCTCCCACAAGGGTCCGCCCTCGTACGACAAGGTCATGCTGACCCCCGCCGGTCAGATGATCATGCAGGGGCTCGTCGACGGCATCAACAGCCACCTGCCGAAGCTCGCCGCCACAACCGCGAAGGTCGGCGCGACCGTGGAGGATTCGTTCCGTCAGCGACTCGGCATCGCCAGCCCTTCGAAGGTGTTCCGGTCCCTCGGCATCTACGTCAACGAGGGCCTGGTCGACGGGCTCACCGGGTCCACGGCGAAGGTGAAGGCAGCGACCCGCCGGATCGAGACACTGCTCCAGCAGACGTACAACAGGGTCGCGGACCTGCGGGGGTCGGGAGGAAGGGGGCGCAAGGGCCGGGCGATGAATGCCTGGGTGACCGCGCACGAGCACACCATCAAGCGGCTCGAAGCGTACGCCCGTAAGGAAGACAAGGTGATGCGTGGGCTGGCGGCGAAGCGGGACTCGGTCGCCGCGAAGATCAAGACGGCGCAGAAGAAGCTCGCGGACCTGCAGAAGCAGTGGTCCGACGAGGTGAAGAACGTCTCCTCCGGCATCATGCAGGGCTTCAGCATCGTTACCGAGGCCCCGCAGGAGGGCTTCGCTCTGACCGCGCAGGACGTGGTCAACAAGATGCGCGACCAGATGCAGAAGGCTGTGCAGTTCGCCGCCCAGCTCCAGGCCCTGAAGAAAAAGGGACTGAGCGCGGACCTGATCGCCCAGATCGCGGCCGCGGGCGTGGACCAGGGCGGGGCGACAGCCGCCGCTCTGGCCGGCGCCTCGAAGGGGCAGATCGACCAGATCAACGCACTGAACAAGACCACCAAGTCTGCGGCCGACAACGCCGGTAAGGCCGTGGCGGATGCGATGTACGGAGCCGGGATCAAGTCCGCTCAGGGCCTGGTCAAGGGCCTGCAGTCGCAGGAGAAAGCGATCGAGAAGCAGATGATGAAGATCGCCAAAGCCATGCAGAAGGCGATCAAGAAGGCACTCGGCATTCACAGCCCCAGCCGCGTCTTCGAGGAGATCGCCACGTGGATCCCCAAGGGCCTCGCCAAGGGCGTCGACGGCAGCGCGCACCATGCCACCAACGCGGTGAACCGGCTCGCCGGGCAGATGGTCGGGGCGGGCACCTTCGCCGGCGGCGGCCTGGCCACGGCTCGCCAGGGCGCTGGGCCCACGGTCGTCAACCAGCGCTTCGAGTTCCACATCGAAGGCAACGTCACGACCGTCGACAAGCTGGCGAAGGACATCGAGGCGGCGTTCCTGCGGCGCGGCATGCGAAACCCCACCACGTACCCCTCGTACAAGCGCTGACGAAGTTCGGATCGAGGGCGCCACCGGGCGCCAGATTGGTGGTGCCCGGTGGCCAACCCCCAGCTGACCCAGCTGCAGGACGCGTTCGCCGCGTCGTCGCTCAACGCTGCCCTGTGGAACTCGGTCACCGGCGGCGCGGCAACCCTGGACACGGTCAACGACCTCGTCACGCTGGCGGTTCCTACGACCAGTGGCGCCACCAACACCTTCGGGTCAACCCTGCTGTGGGACGCGACCTCCAGCAGCGTCTACGCGCAGGTCGGCGTCGCACCGAACGGGAACGGCGGCACCAAGACGGCGCTCCGGCTGTTCGTGGACTCCAACAACAGCGTGGCGATCCGACTCGAATCGGGCGTCTTCAAGTTCACCCTGCAGACCGCAGGGACGACCGTCACGACGACGCTGCCCACGTACGACCCGCACCAGCATCGCTGGTGGCAACTCCGGGAGACCGGCGGATCGTGGGCCGCCGACACCTCCCCGGACGGCCTGACGTGGACGAACCAGGTCACCAGCAGCTATTCCTGGGCTGGATCCGCCACCGGCATGCAGTTCGTGTTCCAGACCGGCGCCAGCACCACTGAGGTGTCCGGGAACACCGCCTCCATCACCAACCTCAACGTGCGCGGCACCGGACCGTTCAACCCGAACTGGCCGACCCTGGAAGACGCCTGGGCCCCCTACTGGGGCGCCAACGCGGGCAGCCAGCCGCTGGACCGGTACGTGGAGGTCACCGACCGCACCCGCGGCAGTAGCACCATCAGCCGCGGCCGGCAGTACGAGCTCGACCAGGTCCGCAGCGGCGAGGCGGGCCTGACCCTGGCTAACACAGACGCTGCCCTTGATCCGACCAATGCGTCCGGCCCGTGGGCCGGGCACATTCAGCCCTACCAGCCATTCCGTAAGCGCGCGCAATGGCCGCCGACCCGGAACCTGCTGGACCAGGCGGTGGCGAGCGGCGGTGATGCTGGTGGCTACAGTCTCGGTACGCTCCCTACCGGCTCTGCTGGCGTGGACATCGGCTCGGACACCGGCGGCGGCAGCTTCATCTCCTCGACCTCGGCGTGGCAGGGCTCTGTCGTCATGCAGTTCTCGGTGCCGTCCGGCTCGACGGCCCCAGCCCGGATCTGCCACACGCCTCGCTGGTCTCCGATCCCCGGGCAGACGTACACGATGCAGATGCGCGTCCGCGACGTCACCGCCTCCACGAGCCTGTCCGTGCAGCCGTTCATCGGCTGGTTCACCGCCGGCGGTGGCACCTCGCCGACGAGCTTCACCTACGGCAGCAGCGCCACGCTGACGGGCTCGACGACGGCGGGGTGGACGCTCATCACCGTGACGGCCACTGCTCCGGCGAACGTCGCGGGTATGGACGTCGGGGTGGCGCTCGCGGCTACGGCCGCCGCGATTGCGAGCCTCCAGGTGGACGGCTGGCAGCTGGAGAAGGGCGCGACTGCCACGACGTGGCAGTGCCCGGGCGTGTGGTTTCCCCTGTACGCGGGGTGGACGGAGCGGTGGCCGTCTCAGTGGGACATGGCCGGCACGTACGGCACCGTGCAGCCGACGACCGTGGACAGCTTCTCGCTGCTGTCGCAGCAGCAGCTGTCTGACCCGCTAACTCAGGAGATCAACAGCCACAGCCCGCGGTTCGTGTACAAGCTGGATGATCCCGCCGGGTCCTTGTCGGCCACGGACTGGACGGGTAACTATCCGCCGGCGCAGTTGGCGATCAGCAAGTACGGGGCGGGAAGTCTCGTCTTTGGCACCACGATCACTGCCACGGACTCCACGGGCCTGTACACGGGGTCGAGCGGCACGGTGGCTACGCTCAACAATTCCAACCCCGGTACCAACCTGGTGTCTGGTGGGGCGACTTTCCTGAAACTGACAAATTCGGGAATCAAAGGGCCCACCGACCCGACCTTGTGGACGCGGGTGATTGCCTTTCGGTACACGGGGCCTATGCCGGTCACGAATGCTTGTCTGTGGTCGAGCATGGACGCGCAGCGGTCCGGGGGTAACCCGAGCGGCTCGCATATCTACGTCTACCTGTACAGCGACGGCAAGCCCGTCTTCCACATGCAGGGACCGACAGGCACCAACGTCAACACTTACTTCCAAGGCGCCACGAACTGCGTGGACGGAGACTGGCACTTCCTGGCCTTCGGCTACAACCAGGCCCTCAACCAGGTGATGTTGTCCCAGGACGGGTCTGTCGGTTTCATGGGTGGTGTGTCCACGGCCGTCACACCGACGGGGATCGTGGGAGACAACCTGGGTGGCTTCGTCGACATCACCGTCGGTAACGGCACGATTTGGAACTGGAAAGGCGATCTCAGCTTCGCCGCCGAATTCTCGGCCTATCTCACGACGACTCCCGTGCAGAACATGTACAACGCGTGGAAAGCCGCGTGCGCGGGTGAATCCTCCGATGCGCGCTACGCACGGATCCTCCGCTACGCGGGATACACCGGCTCGACGTCGATCCAGACTGGACTGACGACGAGCATGGGCCCGGCCGCCATCGACGGCCAAGACGCCATGTCAGCGCTCCAAGCAGTCGTGGACACGGAGAACGGCGAGCACTACGTCGACCGGTCAGGCGCCGTCACCTTCAAGTCCCGCTCCGCCCGCTACAACGCCACCACCCCCGTCTACGTATTCGGAGAGAACACCGCGGCCGGGGAATGGCCGTACGAGGACTGCACACTGGACTACGACAGCACCCACCTGTCGAACCAAGTCACAGTCACCCAAGAGAGCAGCTCGCAGAACTTCTACGCCACCGACGCCACCAGCGTCACCGCGTACTTCCCCCGCACCATGTCCCGAACGATCAACAGCAACGACACAGGCGAATGCCAGGACGCCGCGAACTACCTCCTCAGCCGCTACAAGCAGCCCGCCACCCGCGTCAGCTCGATCAAGCTCCACCCGAGCGCGAACCCCGCATTGTGGGCTGTGTGCCTGTCGCTGGAGCTCGGCACCCGGGTGCGGGTGATGCGCCGCCCGCCGAACCTGCCCGTGATCCAAGTCGACTGCTTCGTCGAGAACATCCAATGGGACCTGGACGACGCAGGCGAGGCGTGGGTCACGCTCCAGTGTTCACCAGCGGACCTCACCCCCTACGGGATCTTCGCCAGCTTCCACACGACGCTGGCCAGCAGCACCACATCGGGCGTCACGACGATCACCATCAACGCGGGCGCCGACAACACCAACCCTGCCGCGGCGCAGATCGGGCAGGGCCAGCAGCTGGTGCTGGGCCTGGGCACGGCGACTCAGGAGACCGTCACTGTCCTCAGCGTCGCGTCGACGTCGGCGGGCTGGTCGACGGTCGCCATCACGCTGCAGGCTGCGACGACCGCCTCCCATACGGCGGGGGACCTCGTGTGCGAGCCCCTGCCCTCCGGAGTGACGGATCCGACCATGTACGACAGCTCAGCCAAGTTCGATGCCGTCAACTTCGCCTACTGAAGGGCGGTGACCTGTGGCGAACCTGGCAATCCCCACCCTCACCGCGCCGTCGGTCAGCAACTACGACACGGCGGCGTGGTGGAACGCCAACGTGTACCAGCTGCTCACCTACGGCCTGAACCCGCCGATCTTCGTGGGCACGCAGACGATCGCCCAGTCCGTCGCGACCAGCACATGGAGCGCGATCACCCTCGACACCGAGCAGCAGGACACCTACGGCGGACACTCGACGACGACGAACAGCTCCCGATATACGGCGCAGGTGGCCGGCTGGTACACGGTGTGCGGCGTTGTCACGTGGACGCAGAACAGCACCGGCCGCCGAGGCGCGCGGCTCCACGTCAACGGATCCTCCGTCGCGGGTAGCGCGCAGCTTTTCGCCCCCGCCAGTGGAACGACGTTCACCGGCGTGATGACCGCGGTCCGGGCAGTCCAGCTCGGCGTGGGCGACTACGTGGAGGTCGCGGGAACGCAGTCGTCCGGCAGCGCGCTGTCGACCGGTGTCGCGGCCGGTGGCGACCTGGCGAGCGCCCTGTACGTGGCCTGGGCCCACACCTAGGAAGGGAGCAACGACGTGGCGAATCTTCCGGTGCCGACGCTGGCTTCCGAAATCAGCGGCAACTTCTTCACGGCGGCGTTGGCCCGCGCCGGCATCTACAACGCGGGCACGTTCCTGCTGAACCCGCCACTGTTCGTCGGCACGCAGGGCACCACGCAGTCGGTGACAAGCAGCTCGTGGACGGCGCTGACTCTGGATACGGAGCAGGTCGACAGCTACGGCGGGCACAGCACTAGCAGCAACACCTCCCGGTACATCGCGCAGGTCGCAGGCGTGTACGCGGTGTGCGGCGTTGCGTCCTGGGCGTCGAGCGCGACAGGGGTACGCGGAACTCGACTGCACGTGAACGGCAGCGTGGTGCAAGGATCCGCACAGATGACGCTCCCCTCCGGCGACTCCGGCAGCGCGATCGCCACCCCGGTCCGCACCGTCCGGCTCGCGGCCGGCGACTACGTCGAGGTCGCCGGATGGCAATCCTCCGGCGGAGCCCTGGCCACGACCGTCACGACCGACGTCGCCTGCGCCCTGTGGGTGTGCTGGAGCGGCACATGACCTCACGCCGAAGGAGGTGACAGCATGACCAACTTGCCTGTCCCAGTCCCGGCGTCTGAAGTGCCGGGCGGCTCGGTCGCGAGCTCGCTATGGAACTCGCAGGTCCGCGACGGGCTCGGCTTCCTGCTCGCCGATCCGCTCTTCGTGGGCACGCAGACCACCTCGCAGAACGTCCTCACCAGCACGTGGACGCCGATCAACCTGAACACCGAGCAGTTCGACACCTACGGCGGCCACGACAACACAACGAACAACTCCCGGTACACGGCCCAGGTAGCGGGCTACTACGCGGTCTGCGGCGTCGTCTGCTTCGCCACCAACTCCACTGGAGTCCGGGCGGCCCGAATCCACGTCAACGGGGCAGTCGTTCAGGGCACGAGCCAGATGTTCCCGACCCTGCCATCGAACACCTCGGGCGTCGCGACCCCGCTCCGCACGCTGTATCTGAACGTCGGCGACTACGTCGAGGTCGCAGGCTGGAACAACTCTGGCCTCGCCTCGCCGGGGCTCGCCACCGGTGTTGCCCCAGATCTGTCCTCCGCGCTCTACGTCGCGTGGGCTCACGCATGACGAGGAGACCCTCTTGATCACACCCGCCCCCGAGCCGGGCCCGCCGGTCCTTCCGCTGCCACCGTCACCGACACCCGGCTGCTCCTCCGCAGGGTGCCTGGCGGCGCCGCTCGTGCAGTGGCAACGCCGCCCCACCGACGGCGAGCTGGAGGCCGTCGTCGCCGCCGAGCAGGCCCGCCGCGACCAGGTTCTCGCCGTCGCCGCCCCGCACCAGTCGACACCGGTGTTCGGGCCGCTCCCGACAGCAGCAGACACCACGATCGCTGTGTACGCGTGCGGGTCGCACGCCATCTCGATGAACCTAGCGGCGCTCGTCCACGCCTCCAGCTGCACCGCCCCCGACCCGGAGCTGCTGCCTCGCTGCAACTGCACCCCTGAGCCGCCCCCGGCGCCGGCGCCGGTGCACACCGACGCGCTGCCGCTACCGGACCACTGGCAGTAGGCCACCTCCGAGCCCCCGACCGCGGCCCCGATCCCGGGCGCCCGCGCCGCCCTCAGCCCCCGGCCCTGTCGGGGGCTTTCGCATGCCCAGGAGCAGCATGACCAGTCGCACCCGCAAGTACGGCCGGCGCGCGCCGAAGAACGCCCCGGCCCTGAAGTTCGCCCGGTTCTTCACCGGGAAGGTCCCGGCTCACCCGGCTGCGGCCGACTACCTCGCACGGCTGGCCGCGTGGGGGATGTTGGGGAATGACGTGGCCGGTGACTGTGTGGCCGTGACGTGGGCCAACGTCCGGCGTCTCGTCTCCTTCATCGCGGGGGCTGAGAGCTACCCGTCGCAGGACGAGGTCTGGGAGGTCTACCGCACCCAGAACCCCGACTTCGACCTGAACGGCGACCCGAACGTCAACGGGCCTGGCTCATCGGCCGACGGTGGCATGGACATCCAGACCCTGCTGGAGTACCTCCACAAGGTCGGCGGCCCGGACGGCAAGAAAGTGCTGGCCTTCGCGAAGGTCGATCCCTCCTCGCCGGACGAGGTCAAGGCGGCGATCAGCATCTTCGGGTTCGTGTGGACCGGGATCGTCGTCCAGGACGCCAACATGGACGACTTCAACAGCGGTCGCGCGTGGGACTACCACCGCTCCTCGCCGGACGACGGCGGCCACTCCGTCATCACCGGCGGCTACGGCGCGCCCGGCAAGGGCCCGCTCGGCGGTGACGAGCGCTTCATCACCTGGGCGCAGGAGACGAGCTTCACGGACCGGTACTGGTCACGGAAGGTCGAGGAGGCCTGGGTCGTCATCTTCGAGGAGCACCTCGAGCACCCGGCATTCCAGGAAGGCGTCGACCTGGTCTCGCTCGCCGCGGACTACACCGCGCTGACCGGGAAGCCGTTCCCCGCCGTCGTCCCGCCCCAGCCGGCGCCGGTGCCTTCCCCTCCTCCGTCGCCCACTCCTGCTCCGGATCCTCGCCTGGCTCAGGCGGCTGCTCTGGCCCAGCAGCTGGATGCACTGATGCAGCCGTGGGCGTCCAACGCACACGCCGGCTGACCAACCGCCGTACTTCAGGCCCCCGCCTGGCGGGGGCCTTCGCACACCCGGGAGCACCTATGGCAACAACACCCGATTGGAAGCGGCTGCTCGACCACGTGATGGCAGTCCCCGAGAAGATCTACGAGGGCTGGAACTCCGTCGACGGCTGGGACAACCACACGATCTTCGGCGTCGAGTACGGCTGGGACGGCGTCGCCTGGTGCGCCATCTGGAACTGGGACATGTACCACGACGTCGGCCTCGACGCCATCGTCCCCAAGACTGCCAGCGTCGACGGCATGACTGCCTGGGCGAAGCAGAAGGGCCAGTGGAGCCAGTACCCGTCCGTGGGTGCCTGGGTGAACTTCTCCAACGGCGCCCACACAGAGCAGGTCATCGGCTTCGACGGCACGTACGTGTACACCAAGGGCGGCAACAGCCTTCAGACCGGCGCTGTCGACAACGGTCAGGGCAACGGGGTCTGGAGCCACCAGAACCTCCGCCGATCGAGCAAGGTGGTCGGCTACTTCGCCCCGCACTTCCCCGACGGTCAGTGCCCGCCTACGGCGGACCCAGCTGACCCCCGCGGCGGGACGGCGGTCGTCTCGTACACGTGGCCCGGGCCCGACGCGCCGGCCGACCCGACGCCAGCTCCCGGCTCTGACGTCGCCCGCTACCAGGTCACGATCAGCGGTCTGGTCTACGGGTACGGTGCGCACGGCGACCACGTCACGAAGGTCGGCGAGGCCCTCGTCAGCAAGGGCTTCGGCCAGCACTACACGAGCGGCCCCAGTCCGGACTGGACGGACGCGGACACGCTGAACTACAGCGCCTTCCAGCAGTCCCTGGGCTACACCGGGACCGCGCCGCACGAGGACGCCGACGGCGTGCCGGGCCCGACGACGCTGAAGCAACTCCTCGGGTACCTGCCCAGCGCCCCGGTGCCCGCGCCTGTGCCGGCGCTGAAGGCGCCCGCCTTTCCCGGCCGTGACAAGTTCGTCCTCGGAGCGCACAACGACTTCGCCCTCCAGCTGCAGCAGTGGCTGGCGAAGGGCGCCTGGGGTCCGGCGTACACGGTCGGCCCGTCCCGGACCATGACCCAGCTCGACCTCGACAAGGTCCGGGCCCTGCAGCAGCACTACCTCGCTGACCTCGGCCCCGCCGACGGCAAGTGCGGCCCCAAGACCTGGCTGTACGCCTGGCAGGTCGCCCACGGCCTGCGGAAGAAGTAAGCCCACCCCCACCGAACTGGAGTACACCATGCCTCTGTCGAACCCCGAGCTGTGGGCTGCGGCCCTCGCCGTAGTCCTGCCGCCCATCATCGCCATCGTCAACCAGCCGCGATGGAGCGGCGCGGTGAAGGGCCTGTTCATGCTGCTCGTCGCCGCGGCTGACGGCCTCGGCACCGCCTACTTCAACGACAGCTTCCACGGCCGGACGATCGTCTCCTGCATCCTCCTGGCGGTGATCGTCATCGGCGCGACCTACCACACCCTGTGGAGGCCCTCCGGGATCGCGCCGGGGATCGAGCAGGCCACGTCGACCGGTGTTCCTCGGCACGCCGCCAGCCCGGAGGCCTGATCTCGCTCGTAGCGCACCTCAGGGAGGTGGCATGAACGCCGCCATGGTCACGGCGGTCTCCGCGCTGATAGCGGGGCCTCTGGCTGCGGCGGCGGCCATGTACGGCTCCCGGGGCGCGACTCGGGCAACCCGGGAGGGCACCGCGTTGACGGGCTACGACAACCTGACCCAGCGGCTGATCGCCGAGCGCGACAAGGCTGAGCTGGATGAGAAGACGGCTGAGGCCCGGGCCACGACCGCCGAGGCGCAAGCCACAGCCGCCGAGGCGCGGGTGGCCGGGCTGGAGGCGGAGATCGCGCGTCTCCGGCTGCTGGTGACGCAGCTCGGGGGGACACCGTGACGCGTGCCGAGAGTGCGCTGTACCGGGCCAGACATCTCCTGTGGATCGTGGCCGCGCTCCTGTTCCTCGGCGGCGGCCTCGGTCTGGCGTTTCTACTGATCGACGAGCAGTCGCATCGCGCCGATGCTCTGGCACGCGAGGCCGACCTCCGGGGGACCGCCGTGTCGACGCTTGCAGGGGACGTACGGGCGCTACGGCAGCAGGTGAAGGCACGCGGGGGGACACCGGTGGCGCCGGACCCGACCAGGGCGGTGCCGTCGTTGTCGGCGCGTGCTGAAGTGCCGGTGCCGATCCCAGGGCCTGCGGGCCCAGCTGGTGCGCCGGGCGCTTCTGGGGCCCCGGGCGCGCCGGGGTCTAGCGGGGCACCCGGGCGGGCGGGAGAGGCTGGTGCTCCCGGTGCGGCTGGGGCCACGGGCGCCGCTGGTGCCGCGGGCGCGGCCGGGCCTGCTGGACCGCAGGGCCCTGCTGGGCCGGCCGGCCCGCAAGGTTCGCCCGGCCGAGACGGGAAGGATGGCAGTCCGCCAGCGGGGTGGAGATTCTCATACGGGGGCGTGACGTACACGTGCAGCCCGGCCGCCGACTTCGACCCTTCGAGCCCGCGGTACGACTGCACGTCCGATCAACCGGTGCCGTCACCGTCCGCACCGTCGAACCCGCAGGCTGTGCTGCTGGCGGCCAGCGCCGCTCTCGGCCGAAGGAGAAACCATGGCCCACGCTCAGCAACAGCCGCTCCACGCCAGCCCGGATGCCACCGGGCAGCCCACGGCACGCGTGGTGCACACCGCTGACCGCCGGCCGCGCGTGCAGTACGAGGGACTGTTCCTCGAGCCGGACTGGCCGCCGCCAGAGGATGACTCGGAGGTGTGACGCCAGCGCCCACGCTCTGACCCACAGAGCCCCCGCCGCCTTCGGGTGGCGGGGGCTTCTTCGCTTTCAGCTGGCCACAGCGCCGGTGCGGGCGGCGAACTCTCGGACGCCCGCCACCCGGGTTGGCCCGTAGAGCAGGCCGGTCGTTAGCGCCCGCAGCGCAGGCCGACGGACCTCCTGCGGCGCCTCCTGCTCGACTCGTTGCAGCGCGGCGAAAGTCTGCGGCGCGTCGCCGAGCGCGTTCCACATGCGGGCGATGTCCGTCCAGGCTCGCGCGCGCCGCTCCGCTGTCGGCATGTGGTCGACGTCCAGGCGGGCCGCGACGTCGACCCCCTCGTCCGGGGTGCCGAGCGCGGTGAGCACGCTGATCCGGTACGCGTCGACCTGGGCTCGAGTGGCTTCCACGGTGAACAGACCTGGAACGGCCGGCCTGCGGTCGGCTTCCTGCCCAGCCTCTTCCATCAGGGCCAGCGCTGTCGTCCGGTCCCTGCCTGTGGCCGCCGAATATGCGCCGGTGAGCAGCAGCGTCGTTCGAACCGCGCCGGTCTGGTCGTATGACGGGTCGAGGTCGGCGGCTTCCTTGGTCAGCAGACTCACCGCTGAGGTGGGCCGACCTGAGCGGCGCATGGCAATCGCCAGCTGACGAGATGCCTCGCCCACGGCGACCGGGATGCCGCTCGAGCGTGCAGCGGCCAGAGCGCGGTCGGCGGCCACCCACGCTGCGTCGCTGTGCTGCTTGTTGGCGAGTTCTGCAGCCAGCACGTACGAGCGGGCCAGCGCCAGGTTCGCCTCGTCACGGCTCCGGCCTTTCGAGACGTCCCGCGTGGCCGCCGCTGCCGCGATCAGCGCGGGCAGCACCTGCCCGAGGCGAGCGTACTGAGTGGCGCAGTAGTCCCGGCGGGCGGTGGCGATCTGCCCGACCAGGCGGGGCAGCGGTACTGGCTCGCCCTGCGGTAGCCGGAACAATGCCACATCCAGATCCACCGGTGCGGCGGTGGCTGGCCCGGCGCCGACGACGGCCGTCGCCCCCGCTGCCACCACTCCCGTCAGCAGCTCCCTACGACGCACCTCGTCCTCCTCGTCAGACCGGCAACCTCCGGCCACCGTAGCGATATTGGTCATGCCGGGCACGGCAGACGCACGCAGCTGGTCGGGTGTGATCCGTAGGAATGCGGCGAGCTTCAGCAGGGTGGGGTAGTCGACACCCATCTGCCCGCTCTCGATGCGGGACACAGCCGACGGCGAATAGCCACAAGCTGCGCCGACCTGCGCCTGGGTGAGCCGGGCGGAGCAGCGCGCCCCTCGTAAGAGGGCACCGATTTCAGCATCCGCGCCCATGGGCACCTCCTTGGACCCGGGTTGGGGTGGTGCAGAACCTAGCGCCACCCGAGGGACGTTGGGAGGGCGCGCGGATGCACACCGTGTGCCGGATCCGCACACCGCTTGCCGATGCCCGTCTGTCGACTCCGCACGGCCCGTGCGGCCCGCCATCGTGAGGACCGCACCCGGCAACCGCTGGGCGTCTCCACGACCGGACCCCCCAACGCGGCCCACCCATGCCGTCGGCCGGTCATCCTCACCGGAGGCACGACATGAAGCTGTTGGTTACCGGCGGTGCCGGTTTCATCGGCTCACACTTCGTCCGGCGCATGCTGCGCGCCGACGACATCGAGCAGGTCACCGTCCTGGACGCGCTGACGTACGCGGGCAGCAGGGGCAACCTCGGGCAGGCTTTCCTCAACCCGCGGTTGGAGTTCGTCGTCGGCGACATCTGTGACGCCGCCCTGGTCGACGATCTCATGGCCCGGCACACCGCGGTCGTCCACTTCGCCGCCGAGTCCCACGTCGACCGCTCGTTCACGACCGCCGGAACGTTCGTCACCACGAACGTCATCGGCACCCAAACTCTCGCGGACGCAGCCATGCGGCACGGCATCGCCAAGTTCGTGCACGTCTCCACGGACGAGGTCTATGGGCCGCTGCTGGAAGGCGCCGCCACTGAGGACTCCCCGCTGCGCCCGACCGTCCCCTACGCCGCCTCGAAGGCGGCCAGCGACCTGATCGCCCTCAGCTACTGGCAGACGTACGGGGCGCCCGTCTGCGTCACCCGCTCCTCGAACAACTACGGGCCCTGCCAGCACCCCGAGAAGATCATCCCGCTGTTCGTGACCCGCCTACTGCGCGGCGAGCCCGTCACCCTCCACGACCAGGGCCAGCACATCCGCAACTGGCTGCACGTCGAGGACAACTGCGCCGGCGTCGAACTCGTCCTGCGCGCGGGCACGCCCGGCGAGGTCTACAACATCGGCGGCGGCACCGACCTGTCCAGCAAGGAACTGACGGGGGAGCTGCTGCGGATCTGCGGCGCCGACTGGGACCAGGTCACCTACATCCCGGACCGGCTGTCCAACGATCTCCGCTACGCCATGAACTGGGGCAAGCTCGCCGCCCTCGGCTACAAGCCGGCCCGCGACTTCCAGGCCGGGCTGGAGGAGACCGCCGACTGGTACCGGCGCAACGCCGACCGGTGGGCCCCGCTCTCCCGGAGCCCGCTCCCGGCCCTGCCCTCTCCGCGCACGGCCCCGACCTCCCAGAAGGAGCGACAGCATGCCTGACCAGACCTCGCGCCGGATCCTCGTCACTGGCGTCGGCGCCAACCCCGGCTTCGGCCTGGCCCGCAGTCTCCTCAAGCTCGGGCACCGGGTCGTCGCCGTCGACGCCAACCCGCTCGCCCCCGGCTTCTTCCTGGACGACGTCTCGCCGTACGTCATCCCGCTCGCCAAGGACCCCGACTACCCCGAGGCCATCGTCGGACTGTGCCAGGCGCTGGCCGTGGACGCCATCGTCGCCGGCATCGAGAATGACCTGCCGCCGCTGCTCGACCTGCGGCCCCGTCTGGAAGCCGCGGGCGTACGCCTGTGGCTGCCGGACGTTAAGTCGGTGCACGACTGCATCGACAAGGCCCGCTTCCACCAGGTCCTGACCGAGCACGGCATCCCCACGCCACGCACCTGGGACCCCGCAGACCTCGACCTGGTGCCCACCGAAGTCGACCTGGTCGTCAAGCCCCGCAACGGCCACGGCGCCCAGCACGTCTACATGCCGACGTCGCGGCGGCACGCCCGCGCGCTGTGCGATCTGGTACCCGGCGCAATCGTGCAGGAGCGTGTCCTGGGCACTGAGTTCACCGCCGACTGCCTCGTGGACCGTGACGGCCGTGCCTCGGCGATCCTGCGCCGCCGCGACCTGGTCAAGGCCGGATGCGTCGCCGTCTCCACGACATTCGAGGACCAGGCCGTACACGACCTGGTCGTGGACACGCTGCGCGCCGTTCGCGCGCAGGGTCTCAGCTGCGTGCAGGGGTTCATCACCGACAACGACCGAGTCACGATCACCGAGGTGAACGTCCGCGTGGCCGGAGGGTTCGCCCTCACCGAGGCGGCCGGCGCAGACCTCATCGGCCAGATGGCCAACGGCCTGTTCGGACTGCCGGTCGACCACGACCAGCTCACCTACCGCACCGGCATCTTCCTCACGAACTACCTGGAGACGCTACGCGTCGGCGACGTCGCCGAGCTGGAGATCGCAGCCGCCCCGAAGGGAGTCACCGCATGACGATCACCGTCAGGCCGGGCGCCGGGCGCAACGCCAGCCCGTACCTGTTCGGCGAGGAGGCCGCCGCGGTCGCCGAGGTGCTGCAGAGCGGCCAGTACGGGCACACCGACGTCACCGAAGAGTTCGAGCGCCGCGTCGCGGAGTTCCTCGGCGTCCGTGACGCCGTCGCCGTCATGTCCGGCACGGCGGCCCTGCACACGGCGCTGCTCGCCGCCGAGGTCGGCCCCGGGCACGAGGTGGTCGTGCCGTCCATGACGTTCTGCGCGACTGTCCAAGCGATCCTCGCCGTCGGCGCCACCCCGGTCTTCGTGGACGTCGACCCGGCCACGCTGTGCGTCACCGACCAGCTCGTCATGGACGCCGTCACCGACCGCACCCGCGCAGTGATGCCGGTGCTGTTCGGCGGCCGGGCCATCGACTTCTCCCGCTGCCGCAAGGAGCTGGCCGCCCGGAACATCACCATCATCGAGGACGCCGCGCACGCCTTCGGCTCCCGCAACGGCGCCCGCCGTGTCGGCGCGACCGGAGACCTGACCTGCTTCAGCTTCGGCCCGATCAAGAACCTGACCTGCGGCCAGGGCGGCCTCGTCATCCCGCGCGGCCACGTCGAGGCCGCCACGATCCGCCGGATCCGCCTCCTCGGCGTCGTCCAGTCCCAGGCCGAACGCGCCAGCACCACCAGCTACCAGGTGGAGGGCTTCGGGCTGCGCTACCAGATGTCCGGCATCAACGCCGCCATCGGCCTTGCTCAGCTCCCGCACTTCGAGAAGGCGGCCAACACGCGCCGCATCCTGTGGCGCGCCTACCAGCGGGCGCTCGCCGGCCTGGACGGCGTGAGGCTGGTCGACGTCGACCCCGACCGCTCCGTGCCGCACCTGTGCCAGGTCCTCATCCCGCACCGGGACAAGGTGCACGCGCAGATGAAGGCCCGAGGCATCGGCGTCGGCGTCCACTACCCGCCCAACCACCTGCAGCCGGCCTTCTCCCAGTGGCGGCGAGACTTGCCTGCCACCGAGCAAGTCGGCAGGCAGGTTCTCACGCTGCCGTTCCACCAGCACCTCACCGAGGCCGACATCGACCAGATCGTCACCGCCCTCGGACAAGCCCTCAAAACAGTGGGAGCAGCATCGTGCACAAGGTCCTGACCGTCTGCCTCGGCAACTACTGCCGCAGCCCGTTCGCCGCGCTCGCCCTCGCCAAGCGGGGCGCCGGCGAACTCGAGGTCCGCTCGGCCGGGCTGATCGGGAAGTGGGAAGGCGAGCCCGCCAACGATTCGATGATCGTCGCAGCTCGGCGGCTCGGCCTCGACCTCACCGGCCACCGTGCCCAGCAGCTCACCCGGGAGATGCTCGGCTGGGCTGACAGCGTCCTGGCGATGGACGCCTCCGTCCTGGAAGTCCTCCGCGAGATCTCCGACGACGACGTTCAGCCGAAGCTCGGCCTGTACCTCGGCGACCGCGATGTCCCCGACCCGATCGGCAAGGACCAGGAGACGTTCAACTCCTGCGCCATCCTCATCGAGGCAGCGACGACTCTCCACGTCGGCCAACCCCAGCAGTGACCGGCTGTCCCGCCGCGGCGGCCAGGACCTCGTCCACGAGCCTGTCCGCCGCGTCCGGGCGTCCGTACGCGCGGGCCCGCTCCGCCATGCCCCATCGCACCTGGGCATCGGCCAGGAGCGGGCCCACCGCCGTCTGCAGCCGCGCCGTCGTCACCTCACCGGTCAGCGCGACCGCCGCTCCGGCCTGCTCGAGATGCCGGGCGTTGTGCACCTGCTCGTTCCCCGCCGAGGATGCCAGCGGCACGAAGACAGCCGGCTTGCCCAGTGCGGTCAGCTCGGCCAGCGTCCCTGCACCGCTCCGCGACACCACGACGTCGGCCAGGGCCAGGACGTCGGGCAGCTCCGGGCCGACGAACCCGGCCAGGTAGTAGCGGGCCGCCAGCTCGGGAGGCAACCCCGCCGCCCGGGCCTGCGCCCGCAGGCCCTCCTCGTTGGCCGGGCCGCACTGGTGCACCACGTTCGCCTGCTGCAGCAGCCACGGCAGTGAGGCGGCCACCAGCTCGTTGATCTGCTGCGCGCCTTGCGCCCCGCCGGTCACGTATACGGTCGGCAGCTGCCGGTCGAAGCCCCACAGGCCCAACGCCTGGACAGCCCTGTCCGCCTGTCCGGACAGCACCTCGGGCCGCACCGGGTTCCCGGTCACCACGGCGACCGAGCGCGCCGACTCCGACAGCAGCTCAAGCGTCGACTCCGACGACACACAGATCCGGGCGGCCGATGCCGCCAGCTTCCTGTTCGCCAGACCCAGCTTCACCGTCTGCTCGTGCAGCACGAGCGGCCGGTGGCACATACGCGCCGCCAGCCCGGCCGGCACCGCCACGTAGCCGCCCGTGGCCAGCACCACATCGGGCTGGAACTGTTCGATGGCCCGCCTCGCCTGCAATACACCGAGCGGCACCCGAGCCATGTCGCGCACGTTCGCCGGCGACGCCAGCTTGAGCGGGTTCTTCGAGCGGCGGATCTTGCCGGTGGCGACCGTGGTGAAGGCGATGCCCGCGCCCGGGGCGACGCGCGCCTCCAGGCCGTCAGCCGTTCCGATCCAGAGTGCCTCGAGCGCCCGGCCCTCGGCCGCGAGCCGGGCCTGCAGCGCGCGAACCGCGGTCAGCGCGGGATACGTGTGTCCACCGGTCCCGCCGCCCGTGACGACGAGACGGAAAGGGGCGCTGTTCATCTGGGGCTGCTCCAAAATCCTGCGGATCAGGCGGGCCGCCACAGTAGCGTGCGGCCCGATGGTCGAAGGGCCGGACCATGCCAGGGGCCGGAAGTGGTCGGGTTACGCGGCAGTGACGACCTCGGCGCGCATTGACTCTGCCCACTCGGCGACGAGCCGCTGGTAGGTGGGCCGATCCTGGGGCTTCAGGTGCCCGCCCGCGCGCAGCATGAGCCCACGGATCTCTTTGTTCACCTCGGCGGCAGACCGCACAGAATCCGAGGAGGTTGCAGAGGGAGGCATAGCTCTGAGGGTACGGTCGAGCACTGACACTGCCCACCTGGCTGCACATGCCGGTCACCGCGGACGAAGGACCCGCTGTGCCCGGGCAATCACATTCTGCGCGTCAGCCCCGTACACCGCCGACTCTCGGAGCGTCTCCCACACGCGCAGGTAGGTGGCGACGCTGTCGGCGTCGTCCAGCCACAGCTCGGCGTGCCAGTCCTCGGCGATGACAAGGCGGTCGTCCAGCACCCAGAACCCGTTCGCTGCCGGGACCTTGAGCGATGCAGACAGGGGGACAACGCCCAGCTGCACGGTGTCCATTCCGACCATGCCCGCCAGCCGGTCCAGCTGCGCGGCGAGGACGTGGGGCGGGCAGACCAGGGCGTGAAGCGCGGCCTCCCAGACCAGGGCGTGAAACTGTCGCCCGGCCTCGTACAGCCACGCCTGCCGCAGCATCCTGGCGCGCACCGCCTCGGCGGTGTCGCGCACGGTGCCCTGGAGGTCGGCGTACCGGAGGAAGATATGCCGCGCGTAATCGGCAGTCTGCAGCATGCCGGGAATGACGGCCTCCTCCCATGCGTGGATGACCTTGGACCGGGATACCTCGAGGTTCCAGCTGTCCTGGACGGGCCGATGGCCGGCAGCGAGCTGGCGCCGCCAGGACCGGATGTGCGTCTCGAAGCCTTTGAGTCGAGCATCGAGTTCCTCGAACGTGTCTGGCTGTCCGACCGCGACTGCCCAGGCCCGCAGGTCCTCGCTGGTTGCGGTCTGCCGGCCGCCCTCCAGCTTGTAGATTTTTGAATGCGGCCAGCCGAGCCGCTCGGCGAGTTGCGTACCGGTGAGCCGACCACCAGGGGCCGAGATGCGCAGTTCCCGAAGGCGCACCCCGAGAGCCACCCGGGCCTGCTGGTAGTCCGTGCTCACCGGCGCCGCTCACTACTCCTTCGCGCCGAGCTGGGCTGCGAACTGGTCGTACGGAACGGACGCGTGGACGGCGGCGTCCCGGACCTGGCAGTACCGCAGCACTTCGGCCGGCTCGGTGATGACCTCCACGTCGTGGAACTCGTCATCGCTGTCGAACCGCAGCACGGCGACGAGGCGACTATCGAAGATCCAGAAGTCTTCTGCGGGCAGGTGCGCCTGGTCGGCGGTGGCCCGCCACAGGTTCCTCGCGTCCTCGCCCGTGGCCGCGTTGCACCGGGCGTAGCTGAGCAGGAACAGCTGGCCCTCGGTGGGCGGGTTGTCGACCACCCGGACGCGGCCCACGTACTTGCCGGCTGCCGTCTGTGCGCTGATGTTCGCGCACCAGTCGCTGTCGAGGTCCATGGGCGCCTCGCCTGTGTCGAGGAACTCCGCGAAGGCCGGATCATGTCGGTCGGAGGCGTAGCCACGCCGGGTTTCCAGGTGCCAGGCGGAGTGCTCGAAGTGGTGGAAGAGCTGGCCGAACTCCTCCAGACTGATGATCTTCGACACGCGGCCCATCTCCTTCGGCGCGTGGTTGACCAGCAGCTCCCGAGGCACAACCACCGCGGCGTCATCTGGGCCGAAGTGCTGCAGCTGGGCGAGGTCTTCCGGGTCCGTCAGCGGTCGCCCCTGCACGACCACCTCACCTGTGTCGACGTCCTCGTGAATCGCCGGGCAGCCGCCGTTCTTGCTGTCCGTGCCGGTGAACCGCAGTCGTCGCGCCATGTCGCCTCCCTCGGAACGGGTTTGTCGCCACCAGCATCACGGCACCGATGGCCCGCTTCCACAGCGGGACGGCCCCGCCACGAGACCACACGCGAACAATCGGTCATCCTTCGAGAACATTCGAGAACATCACCTGGCTCACGTCAACTCCTCCTTCGTACGGTCCCGTTCATGGCCTCACCAACTGACCAAGACGTTGACCCGTTCACCGCGGTCGAGGCGCTCCGGGCCGCGCTCGACCAGGCTGGGATCGTCCTGCCGTCGCTCGGCGTCGACCCCGGGTCGCCGTCGCTGGCGCTCGTCGACCTCGGCCGCGTCCGCGCCCCTGTCGCCGTGCGTCTGGCTGAGGCCCTCCAGCGTGGAGGGGCGGCGGCATGACGACCGCCGCGCCCACGGCACAGCGCAAGACCCTGGCGTCCCTCGAACTGCCGGGCACCGCGCGGCTGACCGCCGAGCAGTTACGCGGCGCCGACTGTGTGTGGTGCGGTACCGAGCTGCACGGCGACACCTCCGTCGATCTCGAGCAGCGGTACAACAGCATCGCCGGTGTGGTCGGCCGCTGGTTCCCGCGCGGCTGCCGCCGGTGCACGCTGCAGACGGTCCTGGCCGCCTATAAGACCCACCAGGGATCCTGCGAGCAGTGCGTGGACGACCCGACCCTCTGTGACACGCACCGTGCGCTGCGTCGCCTGGCCCTGGAGCTACGCCGATGATGTGCGCACGATGCGAAAAGCCGATCAAGGGTGAGCCAAAGCCGGTCACCGTTGAGACAGGAAGCGGCGCGAGCAGCACGGTCTTCGTGTGCCCCTTGCCTTGCCGGTCCCTGCCGCGACAGACCTACCCGGCGCGCCGGTTCCGCGCATAAGGGGGAGTCAGCGAAGCAGGTGGGCGAGGGGCACGTCGACGGCGTCGGCGACGAGCAGCAGGTCGGTGAGCGTCGGGTTGGTGGCTCCGGCTTCCCATCGGTGGATGGTCTTGTGGTCGCGACCGATGCGCTCCCCGAGTTGGACTTGGGACAGGCTCGCGGCGCGGCGGGCTTCGCGGATCTGTGAGCCGATCTGCTGCCGGCGGCGGAGCACCCAGTCGGGGAAGGGGTCGAGCACCCGACCACGCTGGAATGATCTTGGCAAAAAGTCTTTACCAGCCGGTGGTAAATCTTGCTCACTGCGGGTACCGGCAGATATATGCACCTGTAACCGGTGCACCAGGCGCCCGCCCCGTCCGGAGGACCGGAAACCTCTGACGGGGCGGGTCTTTCTCTCGCTCGCGAGGCATATGCCAGCCAGAGGTCTAGAACGCACGTTCGACCTACGCTACGGTCTGAACGCACGGCCCCGGTCGGCGGAGGAACCGGAAACCTCTGCCGGCCGGGGCCTGTTCTGGCCGTGAGCAGCGCGCTTCGATGGCTGCTCATCTCACACACATCTCACAGCCCCTGCGTGAGACAGCTTCCGCGGCCGCCCTCGGCTACTCCATTCCAGTGAATTCCCGGACCGACCGGAAGCCATGGACGCTCCGTAAGCTAGGGACATGGCCTACGAGATTCCGGTGACGCAAGCCAGGGCTGAGCTCGCCGACCTGATCAACCGCGTGGTGTACGGCGGTGAGCGCGTCGTCGTGACCCGGCACGGCAAGCCGTTGGTCGCGCTGGTCTCGGCCGCCGACCTGGAGCGGCTCGACGCGCTCGACGAGCCGGCCGAGGAGCAGGTCATCAGCTCCGTGTCGGGGGTCCACGAGGTCGGTTCCGCCGTGCGGGAGCAGCAGCGCTTCGGCATCGCGGCCGAGCACCGCAGGCCCGGCATGCGGTGAGCCGCCACCCGTAAGAGTGAGACCATCGCGCGGTCATGCGCTGATCAAGGTCTGGTTAACGTCGTTGAAACTCCGGCGAACTAGCCTGCGGATCCATGCCACCAGGGGATTTTCTGCCCGAATTGACGGCGATCCCGGGGATTTGTCTGTGTGTTACATCTATCCCCGTCGCGGTGGCTGCGGCAGCCGGACCCCGCACGGTCCGGAGCAAGGACTGTGAGGTGGGACGTGCAACTGACCCCGCACGAGCAAGAGAGGCTGCTCATTCACGTGGCGGCCGACGT
Source organism: Streptomyces sp. NPDC051133 (assembly GCF_040682635.1). Taxonomy (NCBI): domain Bacteria; kingdom Bacillati; phylum Actinomycetota; class Actinomycetes; order Kitasatosporales; family Streptomycetaceae; genus Streptomyces; species Streptomyces sp. NPDC051133. The sequence goes on along the minus strand of NZ_JBFBBK010000002.1, from coordinate 121,807 downwards.
CGCCGAGAAGCGCAGGGCCCGCGGCCTCAGGCTCAACCACCCCGAAGCGGTCGCCCTCATCACGTCGCACGTCCTCGAGGGCGCGCGTGACGGCCGCACGGTCGCCGAACTGATGTCCTCCGGACGCAAGTTGCTGAGCCGGGACGACGTCATGGAGGGCGTCGCGGAGATGATCCACGACGTCCAGGTGGAAGCCACCTTTCCGGACGGCACCAAGCTCGTCACCGTGCACGAGCCGATCATCTGAGGGGCCGCGATGATTCCCGGAGAGATCCTGTTCGCGGACGGCCCCGTCCCCTTCAACGCCGGCCGCGAGGTCACCCGGCTGACCGTTCTCAACGCCGCCGACCGGCCCGTCCAGGTGGGCTCCCACTACCACTTCGCCGAGGCCAACCCCGGCCTGGAGTTCGACCGCGAAGCCGCCCGCGGCAAGCGGCTGAACGTCGCCGCGGGCACCGCCGTGCGCTTCGAGCCCGGCATCCCCGTCGACGTCGAGCTCGTGGCCCTCACCGGCGCCCGGATCGTGCCGGGCCTGCGCGGGGAGACCGGAGGTGCCCTCGATGCCTGAGATCTCCCGCGGCGCCTACGCGGACCTGTTCGGGCCCACCATCGGTGACCGCATCCGGCTCGCCGACACCGACCTGCTGATCGAGATCGAGGAGGACCGCTCCGGCGGCCCCGGCGCGTCCGGGGACGAGGCGGTCTTCGGCGGCGGCAAGGTCATCCGCGAGTCCATGGGGCAGTCCCGCGCCACCCGGGCCGAGGGCACCCCGGACACCGTGATCACCGGCGTGGTGATCGTCGACCACTGGGGCGTCGTCAAGGCCGACGTCGGCATCCGGGACGGCCGGATCACCGCGCTCGGCAAGGCCGGCAACCCCGACACCATGGACGGTGTCCACCCCGACCTGGTCATCGGCCCCGAGACCGAGATCATCGCGGGCAACGGGCGGATCCTCACGGCCGGCGCCATCGACGCGCACGTCCACTTCATCTGCCCGCAGGTCGCCGACGAGGCGCTGGCCTCCGGCATCACCACGCTGGTCGGCGGCGGCACCGGCCCCGCCGAGGGCTCCAAGGCCACCACCGTGACGCCCGGCCCCTGGCACCTCGCGCGGATGTTCGAGGCGATGGAGGCCTATCCCGTCAACGTCGGCTTCCTCGGCAAGGGCAACACCGTCTCGCACGAGGCGATGCTCTCGCAGATCCGCGGCGGCGCCGTCGGCCTGAAGCTGCACGAGGACTGGGGTTCCACCCCGGCCGTCATCGACGCCGCGCTGACCGTGGCGGACCGGACGGGCATCCAGGTGGCCATCCACACCGACACGCTGAACGAGGCCGGCTTCGTCGGCGACACCCTCGCCGCGATCGCGGGCCGGGGCATCCACTCGTACCACACCGAGGGCGCCGGCGGCGGGCACGCGCCCGACATCATGAGCGTGGTCTCGCAGCCGAACGTGCTGCCCAGCTCCACCAACCCGACCCGGCCCTTCACCGTCAACACGACCGAGGAACACCTCGACATGCTGATGGTGTGCCACCACCTCAACCCGGCCGTCCCCGAGGACCTCGCCTTCGCCGAGTCCCGGATCCGGCCGTCCACCATCGGCGCGGAGGACATCCTCCACGACCTCGGCGCGATCTCGATCATCTCCTCCGACTCCCAGGCCATGGGACGCGTCGGCGAAGTGATCCTGCGCACCTGGCAGACCGCCCACGTCATGAAGCGCCGACGGGGCGCGCTGCCGGGCGACGGCCGCGCGGACAACCACCGGGCCCGGCGCTACGTCGCCAAGTACACGATCAACCCGGCGCTCGCCCAGGGCCTCGCCGCCGAGATCGGCTCGGTCGAGTCCGGCAAGCTCGCCGACCTGGTGCTGTGGGAGCCCGCGTTCTTCGGGGTCAAGCCGCTGCTCGTGCTCAAGGGCGGCCAGATCGCCTACGCGCAGATGGGCGACGCCAACGCCTCCATCCCCACCCCACAGCCGATCCTGCCCCGCCCGATGTACGGCGCGATCGGCCGCGCCCCCGCCGCCAACTCGGTCAACTTCGTGGCCGGGGCGGCGCTCGACGACGGGCTGCCGGAGCGGCTGGGGCTCGGCAAGCGGTTCGTGGCGATCGAGTCGACGCGCGGCGTCACCAAGGCCGACCTGCGCGAGAACGACGCCCTGCCGGACGTACGGATCGACCCCGACAGCTTCGCCGTGCACATCGACGGCGAGCTGGTCGAGGCGACACCGGCCGCCGAACTTCCCATGGCCCAGCGCTACTTCCTCTTCTGATGGCGGCGTGATGTCACGAGCGGCACTTCTCGTCCTGGCCGACGGCCGCTTCCCCGCCGGAGGGCACGCGCACTCCGGCGGGGCGGAGGCCGCCGTCACGGCGGGCCGGATCACCTCCGCCGCGAGCCTGGAGGACTTCTGCCGGGGCCGGCTGCACACCGTCGGACTGGTCGCGGGCGCGCTCGCGGCAGCCGCCGTACTCGGCGTGGACCCCACGGAGCTGGACGCGGCGGCGGACGCCCGTACCCCCGCCCCGGCCCTGCGGGCGTCCGCGCGGCGGCTGGGGCGGCAACTGCTGCGGGCCGCGCGCGCGACCTGGCCGTCGGCCGAACTCGAAGCGCTGGCAGGGGCGTTCCCCAAGGGGGCGCACCAGCCGGTGGTGCTCGGGATCGCGGCGCGGACGGCCGGTCTCGGGCCCGAGGACGCGGCGTACTGCGCGGCGTACGAGAGCGTGAGCGGGCCCGCGAGCGCCACCGTGCGCCTGCTGAGCCTCGACCCGTTCGACGCGACCGGCGTGCTGGCCCGGCTGGCGCCGGAGCTGGACCGGGTCGCGGACGCGGCGGTGGGCGCGGCGCGCAGAGCGCTCGACGAGGGTGTGGACGCGCTGCCTGCGTCGTCCGGGCCCTTGCTGGAGATCGGCGCGCAGTGGCACGCGGCCTGGCCCGCGCGGCTGTTCGCGTCGTAGACACCGCCCCCGCCGTCCCTGCCCGTCCCACCCCCGAGGGCTTCGGCCCCGGGACCCCCGACCGGCCTGAACGGCCTCGGCCCCCGGCCCCGGACGGGCCGAGCGGACCAGGCCGGCCACCTAGGAGCCGTACATGCACCTCGACCACACCCACCACGGCGCCGCCGCCCTCAGCGCGGACGCCCACCGCCCCGACGGCAGCCGCCGCGCCCTGCGCATCGGGCTCGGCGGGCCCGTCGGATCCGGCAAGACCGCCACCGTCGCCGCGCTCTGCCGGGCCCTGCGCGAGGAGCTGTCCCTCGCCGTCGTCACCAACGACATCTACACCCGCGAGGACGCCGAGTTCCTGCTCCGGGAGGCCGTGCTGCCGCCTGAGCGGATCACGGCCGTCGAGACGGGCGCCTGCCCGCACACCGCGATCCGCGACGACATCTCCGCCAACCTCGAAGCCGTCGAGGACCTGGAGGAGGCGGTCGGACCGCTGGACCTGATCCTCGTCGAGTCCGGCGGCGACAACCTCACCGCCACCTTCTCCAAGGGGCTCGTGGACGCGCAGATCTTCGTCATCGACGTGGCCGGCGGTGACGACATCCCGCGCAAGGGCGGCCCCGGTGTCACCACCGCCGACCTCCTCGTCGTCAACAAGACCGACCTCGCCCCGTACGTCGGCTCCGACCTCGCCCGGATGGCCGCCGACGCCAAGGCGCAGCGGGCCGAACTCCCGGTGGTGCTGCAGTCGTTGCGCGGCGAGAGCGGTGTCGCCGACGTGGCCGCCTGGGTGCGCGGGCGGCTCGCCGCGTGGACGGCGTGACGGCCACCGGGGTCCGGGCGGACGCGCGGATCGTCGCCCGCGCCGACGGCCGGGGCGGTACGGCGCTGCCCGTGCTGGACGGCGAGGGCCCGCTGGCCCTGCGCCGCACCCGGTCGGCCGGCGCCGAGGCGAAGGTCATGGTGGTCGGCGCGATGAGCGGCCCCCTCGGCGGGGACCGCTTCACCCTCACCGCGCGGGTGGAGGAGGGCGCCCGGCTGCACGTCGGGTCGGCCGCCGCCACCCTCGCGCTGCCCGGCCAGGCAGGGGGCGAGGCCCGCTACGACGTGCGGCTCGACGTGGCCGACGGCGCCGAACTGCATTGGCTGCCGGAGCAGTTGATCTCCGCCAGGGGCAGCGACCTGTACGTCGCCACGCGGGCCGAACTCGGCGCCGGCGCCCGGCTCGTGCTGCGCGAGGAACAGGTGCTCGGGCGGGCCGGGGAGGAACCCGGGCGGCTCACCAGCCGGCTGACCGTCCGGGTCGCGGGCCGGACTGTGCTGGACCAGGAACTGGCCTGCGGGCCCGGCGCGCCGGGCGGCTGGGACGGCCCGGCGGTGCTGGCCGGGCATCGGGCGGTGGGTCAACTCGTCGTCGTGCGACCTGAGTTCGCAGAGCATCCGGTCGAGCCTCAGGTGGTGGACGAGTGCGCCGCCCTGACACCGCTGGCCGGTCCGGCGGTCCTGGTCGGCGCCGTGGCGCCGGACGCGCTGCGCCTGCGACGGGTCCTGGACCAGGCCTTGGCCCGGCTGGACCGGAACACGGGACGACACGTCGCGGCACGAACATGATCGTCCGGTTATCGGATTGGTAAAGATGGGCGGCGACCCCTGTTCCCAGGCGACTCACAGCCGAGAGGATCCCCGGACTGACCACTCGCAGCGATCCTGATGTAGGGGGAGGGGCCCACGTGAGGGAGAACAGACCGAAGAGCCGCCTTTTGGCGCTCGGTTCGGCCGGAGCGCTCGTCACCGCCACGCTGATCGCCGGTGCCGTCTCGGCGCCCGCGGCCGATGCCGCGGGCCGGCCGAGCCAGGACCGGGAGGCCAAGGGCGCCGAGATTGCCGCCGCCCGCGCGGCCGAGACCGGCATCGACTGGCAGGACTGCCCGGCCGACTGGGGGTTCGCCAAGCCCATCCAGTGCGGCTGGGTCAGCGTGCCCGTCGACTACGCACACCCGTACGGCAAGCAGATCAAGCTCGCCGTCGACCGCATCGGCAACACCGGCACCCAGAGCGAGCGTCAGGGCTCGCTCGTCTACAACCCGGGCGGCCCCGGCGGTTCGGGGCTGCGCTTCCCGACCCGGGTCACGAACAAGAACCCCGTCTGGGCGAACGTCGCCAAGGCCTACGACTTCATCGGCTTCGACCCGCGCGGCGTCGGTCACTCGGCGCCCATCTCCTGCGAGGACCCGCAGGAGTTCGTGAAGGCGCCGAAGGCGGACCCGGTGCCGGACACCGAGGCCGACAAGAGCGCGCAGCGCAAGCTGGCCCGCCAGTACGCGGACGGCTGCCTGGACCGCACCGGCCGGGCGATGCTCCAGCAGATGACCACGCCGAACACCGCGCGCGACCTGGACGTCATCCGCGCCGCGCTCGGCGAGAAGAAGCTGAACTACCTGGGCGTCTCCTACGGCACCTACCTCGGCGCCGTCTACGGCACCCTCTTCCCGGGCCACCTGCGCCGCATGATCGTGGACAGCGTGGTCAACCCCGCCCGCGACAACATCTGGTACCAGGCCAACCTGGGCCAGGACATCGCGTTCGAGGGCCGCTGGAAGGACTGGGAGGACTGGGTCGCCGCCAACGACGCCTCCTTCCACCTCGGCACCACCCGCGCGGCCGTCCAGGCCAAGTGGCTCGAACTGCGCGCCACCGCCAAGAAGAGCCCTCTCGGCGGGGTCGTCGGCCCGGCCGAGCTGATCTCCTTCTTCCAGAGCGCGCCGTACTACGACTCCTCGTGGGTGCCGGTCGCCACGGTGTTCAGCAAGTACGTCGCCGGTGACACCCAGGCGCTGGTCGACGCCGCCGCCCCGGACCTGTCGGACACCGCGGGCAACATCTCCTCGGAGAACGGCAACGCCGTCTACACCGCCGTCGAGTGCACCGACGCCAAGTGGCCCACCAGCTGGCACACGTGGGACCGGGACAACACCCGGCTCAACAAGGACTACCCGTTCATGACCTGGGCCAACGCCTGGATGAACCTGCCCTGCGCCACCTGGCCGGTCAAGCAGCAGAACCCGGTCGACGTCACGACCCACAAGGGCCTGCCCCAGGTGCTGATCGTGCAGTCCACCCGGGACGCCGCCACCCCGTACGAGGGCGCGGTCGAGCTGCACAAGCGCTTCCACGGCTCCCGTCTGATCACCGAGAAGGACGCGGGCTCGCACGGTGTGACCGGCCTGGTCAACCCGTGCATCAACCAGCGCGTGGACGCCTACCTGATCGACGGCAAGCTGGACGGCTCGGACGTGACCTGCACCCCGCACGCCACGCCCAAGCCGTAACCGTTCCGGTCTGACGAGGGGCGGCCGGAGCCTTCGGCCGCCCCTCGCTCATGCCGTGCGCCAGGCGTCCTCCGCCGTGTAGTCGAAGAGGTCGGGATACGCACGGGCGAGGAGCGGGAAGCACTCCCGCCACTTACGCCCGCCGAGCACACCGGTCAGCCACTCGACCGTCGCCGGCAGGCTCTCGGCGTAGGAAACCACCGGGCGGTAGCCCAACTCCCGCTCGGCGGCGGCCATGTCGAAGACGACCGGCAGCGGCACCGACCACGGAGTCTGTCCGACGGAGCCGGCGGGCGGACCGTCGAGGAGGGTCGTCCGCGTGCTGACCCCCATGGCCGCGTCGACCGCCGCGCCGATCTCCGCGACCGTCGGCGCCTCACCGTCACAGGCGTTCAGCACCCGGGAACCGGGCCGGGCCGCGGCCAGCCGGACCAGCTCGGCGATGTTCCGGGCGCTCGACGGATGGAACCGGCTCTCGCCCCGGTACGCCAGCACCCGTTCGCGCCGCCCGTCGAGATTCCGCTTCACGAAGTACAGCTCGCGGGGCAGCGGACTGTGCGGCCCGTGCACCGCGCCCGCCCGCAGCAGGGTCACCGGCAACTTCTCGCCCGCCGCGAGCAGTTCGCGCTCCAGAGCGGCCTTGCGCGTGCCGTACGACGTCTCGCCCGGAGCGGCCGTCGGCTGGGTCTCGGGGACGGGCACCGGATAGGCCGGGAAGCCGTCCGGTCCGCCCTGGGTGTCGAACCCACGTCCCCGGTCGTCCTCGTACACGGCCACGCTGGAGACGACGACCGCCGAGCCGACCCGGTCCGCCAGGGCCGTCAACTGCCGTGCGTGGGCGGCGTCGTAGGCCACCACGTCGAGCAGCAGGTCGCAGCCGTCGCCGACCAGCGCGGCCAGGGCCGCGTCGTCGGCGCGGTCCAGCCGGACCGTTCGTACCCCCTCGTCCCACGCTCCGTCGCGGCCGCCGCGCCGTGAGGCGGCCGTCACCCGCCAGCCGTCCCGCACCAGCGCCTCCACCGCCGGACGCCCGATCTGCCCCGTCGCCCCGATCACCACAGCCGTCTTCATACGGGAAGGCTAGGCGCGCCGGCGCGGTCCGCGATGCTCCTTCTGCCGACGGCAGAGGCTCAACCCAGCGGGGCGCGCGGGAACTTGCGCTCCTTCTTCGCCCCCGCCCCATCCGCCTTGACGACGGCCGCGTACTGGTCGACGTACTCCTGCTCCGACAAGGTCAGGATGGCGTACATGATCTCGTCGGTGACGGCCCGCAGGATCGCCTTCTCGTGCTCCATGCCGGCGTAGCGGGAGAAGTCGAGGGGCTTGCCGAACCGGATGGTGACGGGGTGGATCCTCGGGACCACCGTGCCGGGCGGCTGGGCCTCGAAGGTCCCGATCATGGCGCAGGGCACGACCGGGACGCCGGCCGTCAGCGCCATCACCGCGACACCCACCTTGCCCTTGTAGAGCCTGCCGTCGTGCGACCGCGTCCCTTCCGGGTAGATGCCGAGCAGCTCGTCCTTGCGCAACACCCCGAGGCCCTCCCGGATCGCGGCCTGGCCCGCCTCCTTGCCCGAGCGGTCCACCGGGATCTGACCGGCGCTGCGGAAGAAGAACGCGGTGAGCCGGCCCTTCAGCCCGGGCCCGGTGAAGTACTCGGCCTTGGCGAGGAAGGTGATGCGGCGCTTCAGTATCGCCGGCATCAGAAAGTGGTCCGAGAAGGAGAGGTGGTTGCCGGCGACGATGGCCGGGCCGTGTGCCGGCACGTTCTCCAGACCCTCGATCCGGGGCCGGAACACCAGCCGGAGCAGGGGTCCCAGCAGCACGTACTTGAGCAGGTAGTAGAACACGGCTCACTCCTCACTCGGCCGGCCACCCCGCCGGGCCGGCGTCTCCCCAGGGTCGGTGCAGGGACCACGGTTCGGCTCATGCGCGCCTGGGGTCATCTCTAGCCACGTTCGGCCGGAGTCATGCTGCCACTTCGCTCGGACGGGGACGGCCGATGTCCTGCCCCGCTTCCCGCCGCGGCCGTCATCCCGGCTCCCGTTCCCCGCTGGTGCGACCGGCCGCGACTGCATAGCGTGATCGCATGACCACAGAAACGGCCCGGCCCGCTCTCGACGACCGGCGGTGGAAAGCGCTGGGGGTCTGTCTGACCGCGGGCTTCATCTCGCTGCTCGACGTGTCGATCGTGAACGTGGCGCTGCCGTCCATGGAGCGCGGGCTCGGTGCCTCCGAAGCCACCCAGTCCTGGGTGGTGTCCGGGTACGCCCTCGCCTTCGGGCTCGCGCTGGCGCCGGCCGGGCGACTGGGTGACCTGCGTGGACGCCGCCAGGCGCTGTTGCTCGGCCTCGCCGTGTTCACGGCCGCGTCGGTGGGGTGCGGACTCGCGGCCGGCCCCACCTGGCTGGTGGCGTTCCGGTTGCTCCAGGGCGCGGCCGCCGGTGTGGTCGCCCCGCAGACCTCCGGGCTGATCCAGCAGATGTTCCAGGGCGCCGAACGGGCCCGGGCGTTCGGTTTCCACGGCAGCGTCGTCGCCGTGTCCACCGCGGTGGGTCCGCTCGCGGGCGGGCTGCTGATCCAGGCGTTCGGCACGGACGAGGGCTGGCGCTGGGTGTTCTTCGTCAACGTGCCCATCGGGGTGGCCGCCCTCGTCGCGGGACACCGGCTGCTGCCCCGCCTCCCGGTGCCGGGCGACAGACGGGAGAAGTTCGATCCGTTCGGCGTACTGCTCCTCGGCGCGGGCGTGCTCGCGTTGCTGCTTCCCCTGGTCCAGGAACAGCAGTGGCACGGGCGGGCGAAGTGGGCACTGCTCCCGGTGGGCGCGCTGCTGCTGGGGGCCTTCTGGGTGTGGGAGAGGATCCGGGGCCGCCAGGGCAAGGCGCCGCTGGTCGACCTCGGGCTCTTCTCCCTGCGCTCCTTCACCCTGGGCGCCCTGATCAGCCTCACGTTCTTCGGCGGCCTCACCACCCTCTTCTTCGTCCTGTCACTGTTCCTGCAGAACTCCGTGGCCTACAGCGCCCTCGCCGCCGGTGTGACGATCCTGCCCTTCGCGGTCGCCTCGGCGGTCGGCGCGGCCTTCGGCGGACGGCTGGTGATGAGCTACGGCCGCAGCCTGGTCGTCATCGGCCTGAGCGGGGTGGTTCTCGGACTGCTCGGCGTCGTGCTGGCCGTTGAACTGGTGCCCGGCGTGGGCGTGGGCTGGGCCATGGCGCTGCCACTGGTCGTCGCCGGGCTCGGGTCCGGTCTCACGGTCTCGCCCAACACGACCCTCACCCTCGTGCTCGTGCCGGTACGCCGGGCCGGTGCGGCCGGCGGGGTGATGCAGACCGGCCAGCGCATCGGCTCGGCCATGGGGATCGCCGTGGTCGGCGCCGTGTATTTCGCACACCTCGCCCACCACGGCCGTGCCACGACGGCCCTGCAGCTCGGGCTGCTCACCGCCGTGGCCATCATCCTCGTCGCGCTCGTCCTGGCCGTGGCCGATCTGCGGGAGCGCCGGGTGCGTCCGGGCCGCGACCATCTCTCGGCGACGCTGCGGCGGGGCGCGGGGGAGAGCGGGGCGGGCGAGAAGGCGGGCCACGGGGCCTGAGGCCGGGCCCGGTCCGGGGCGCGTCAGCCCTTCGAAGCGGCCGGGTCAGCCCTTCGAAGCGGTCGCGTCAGCCCTTCGAAGCGCCGGGCAGCCGGCGCGCGGCGAAAAGGGCCATGGAAATCTTCACCGCGGTCGAAATGGTCAAGGCCTGTAGGAAAGGCATTCCCATGAGCCACAGGGCCACCATCATGACCGTGAGGACCAGGAAAGCCGGAAGCAGATGGGCCTGCTTGACCGCGAAACGCGCCACACCCGTGAACGGCCGAGGCCGAACCGCCGTACCGACCGCGTCACCACGGATCTCTTCTTCGTCGGCGTGCGGCATTCTTCTTTCCTTCCCGCGGGCTCGTTTCCGCTAGCGAGCCTAGATACGGCCCGAGGGGGCTGCCACCGCTGCTACTCCGACGTCGTCCGTACGCGGCCGGTGATGTGAACCTTTACGCCCGTTGGGAGGCATGCGGGCGAGTGTCGCGCGGGTGTCCGCCGATTCGGTCCTACGTTCCGGACATGAAACGGAACCATGTTCGCCACGCCGCGTTCGTCGCCGTCCTTCTCGGTGCGGGCCCGGGTGCCTTCCCGGCCTCGGCGGTCTCCTTCCCGGCCTCGGCGGCCCCGCGGACCTTGACGGTGCACCCGGGCGAGTCGATCCAGAAGGCGGTGAATGCCGCCCGTGCCGGTGACACGGTCCTGGTGCGGGCCGGCACCTACCACGAGAGTGTCACGGTCAAGACCTCCGGTCTGACCCTGCGCGGCGTCGGTCCGCGCACCGTGATCGTGCCTCCCCTGAAGAAGGCCCTTTCCGCTCCCAAGGGCACGGTCGGCTGCGTGGAGGGCGGCAAGGGCATCTGCGTGGTCGGCCTCAGGAACAAGCCCGTCACGGGCGTGACCGTCTCCGACCTGAAGGTGACGGGCTTCTCCCGCGTCGGTGTGTGGTCCCTGGCCACCGACCGCCTGACCGTGCAGCGGGTGCGGGCCGAGCACAACGGCCAGTGGGGCATCTCGCAGGAGCACTCCACGCGCGGTGTGTTCAGGAACAACATCGCCCGCGACAACGGTGACGCCGGCCTGTACCTCGCCAACACGACGATGTCGGAGAAGGGGGCCACGGACAGCCGGGGCCTGGTCGTGGAGGGGAACGCGCTGGAGGGCAACCGGAACGGCCTGACGGTGCTGCGCCTGCGCAACCTCACGGTCCAGCGGAACTACCTGACCGGGAACTGCACCGGGATGATCGTGATCGGTGACGAGAACAAGCCCCGGGCCGGCGCGCTCACCGTGAGGGAGAACCACGTGCTGCGCAACAACAAGTATTGCGCCAAGACGGCCCGGCTGCCGTTCGTGCAGGGCTCCGGGATCGTCCTGTCCGGTGCGGAGAGCGTGTCGCTGACGCGCAACGTGGTCGCGGGCAACAGCGGCCGGTCGCCGCTGTCGGGCGGGGTCGTGCTGTTCAAGAGCATGGTGGGCGCGGCCAACGTCAAGAACCGCGTCGAAGGGAACTGGTTCACCGGCAACGCCCCGGCCGACCTGGTCGATCAGAACGCCCCGAAGAGCGGCAACCTCTTCCGCGGCAACTTCTGCCGGACCTCGGTCCCGGCCGGGCTGTGCTGAGCTGAGCCGGGCGGTGTCCCTTCGCGCCGCTCCCCGCGAGCGGTACGAGGGGACACCGCCGGCACACCGGCCGGTGCGGGCGGCCCGCGTGAGGGTCCCGGGCGCGCTCAGGCAGGGGCGAGCGCGGGCAGCAGACGCAGGGCGTTCCCGCGGTTGATGCGGCCGCGTTCCCGCTCGCCGAGCGCGGGGTCCCCGTCCAGGGCGGGGGTGGTCACCTCGGTGACCACGCGCGTGGGGGTGGGCGGCCAGTCGCTTCCGTAGAGGATCCGGGAGGAACCCGCGGCGGCCAGCAGCGTGGGGGTGGCCGAGGGGGACATGGGGGCGGCCGTGTCGTAGTAGAAGCGGTGCAGGTAGTCGCGGACGCGGCCGGGGTCGACGGCGGGGACGAGCTGGCGGCCGAAGACCTCGATCCGGCTCGCGATGTAGGGGAGGTACCCGCCGCCGTGCGGGAGGACGAAGGTCAGCCGCGGGAAGCGGTCCAGGGTGCCGTTCATGATCAGGCTCAGGGCGGCGCGGGTGGTGTCCATGAGGAAGTCGCACACGAACGGCGGTACGCCGTTCGGTGCGCCGGCGGAGTTCACCTGCATGGGGTGCGTGCTGATGACGGCGCCGCGTTCGTCCAGTTCCGCCATGATCGGGTCGAGTGCGGGGTCGCCCAGGAACGTGTCGCCCGCGCTGGTGCGTGCGCTGACGCCCACGGCCCCGAGCCGGTCCATTCCGTAGGAGACGGACCAGCGGGAGAGTTCGGCGTCGTCGAGGAAGACGGGCGTGAAGAAGGCGAAGCGGCCGGAGTGCCGGGTGGTCAGGGCGCCGGCGGCGTCGAGGGCGACACGCGTGCTCTCCTTGCGTGCCGCCGCCTCCTTGAAGCGTCCCAGCATCGCGACGGTGAGGACGCTGGTGCGCGTGCCGGTCCGGTCCATCAGGTCCAGGGCGGCGGTTTCGTCCCACCGGGTCCACGGCGGCAGGCTGTCACGGTGCGCGATGCCGTTCTTCTCGGCCCACGACACCCACTCGGGGGCGGTGTAGTGGTGGTGGACGTCTATTCGTTCGTGTGAGGCGTCGTCACCGCTCAGCGCGGTGCGGTGGCCTATGTCGCCCGGAGCTTGCAGATCGGTCGTCTCGGCGGCGTGCGGCATGGAAGGGCTCCCTAGGGTGGAAGGGTCCGGGGGCGTAAGAGAGCGGGAGAGCGGGATCAGCGGCTGAGGAGGCCTTCGAGGACGTGCGTCAGCACGGCCTCGGGGTTCGCGGGGAGGTCTGCGGAGCGCCAGGCGACGATGCCGTCGGGGCGGACGAGCACCGCACCCCGGGGAGTGACGCCGTGGACGGCGGCCCAGTCCGCGCCGGCGCCACCGCCGTCGGTGCCGTGGGCGGCCGTGGTGTCGAGGTCGAAGTCCGGGCCGGCGCCGACACGGTAGGACACCAGGGGGACGCCGAGCCCGGCCGCCGCGGCGAGGGCGGCCGACGGCCACGGCCCGTCCGGGAGTCCGGAGAGCAGGACGAAGCACCGTTCGTACAGATCCACGGTCGACTTGGTGTCCCCGTCGTGCACGACGGTCATGTGCGGGGCCCGGGTACCGGGGTCCGCCAGCAGGCGGAGTGTCTCCGGGATGATCGGCTCCGCGGTGTCCGCGCCGGACACGGCCGTGGAGAGGTAGCGGTAGCCGAGGGACACGGTCATCAGGTCCGCGCTCTGGCCCGGGCCCTGCGCGGCGGCGTAGCCGGGGTGCTCCTCGCGCGCCGCCTGCTCGATGGCCCGGGCGATCGTGGCGAGGGCGACCGGGCGCCGTTCGTCCTCGTAGGTGTCCAGCAGGCCCTCGCCCGCCCAGCCGCGCAGTACCGCGGTGATCTTCCAGGCCAGGTTGTGAGCGTCCTGGATGCCCGTGTTGGATCCGAACGCGCCGGTGGGGGGCATCTCGTGGGCCGAGTCACCGATGAGGAAGACGCGTCCCTGCCGGTAGCGGTCGGCGACCCGGTCCGCCGCGTGCCACGGGGCCCGCCCGGTGACCTCGACATCCAGGTCCCGTACGCCGGCGGCGGCCCTGATGTGGTCCGCGATGCGCGTGTCGGTGAAGTGCTCGAGCGTCTGGCCGCGCTCGGGGAACCACGGGATGTGGAAGACCCACTTCTCCTCGTTGTCGACGGGCAGCAGGACCCCGTCGCCCTCGGTCCCGTTCAGGTAGCAGACGAGGAAGCGCTGGTCGCCCACCACCTGGCGCAGGAGCTTGCTGCGGAAGGTGACGCTGACGTTGTGGAACAGGTCGCCCCCTCCGCTCTGTCCGATGCCCAGACGCTCGCGCACGGGGCTGCGCGGCCCGTCGGCCGCCAGGAGGTAGGCCGTGCGCATCGTGTACGTCCGGCCGCTCTCCCGTTCGCGCAGGTCGCACGTCACGCCGTCCCGGTCCTCCGCGAAGGAGACCAGCTCCGTACCGAAGCGCACGTCCCCGCCCAGTTCACGGGCGTGGGCCAGCAGGACCGGCTCCAGGTCGTTCTGGCTGCACGCGCACCGGACGGTGGAGCACACGTCCTTCTCGGGGGCTCCGCCGGTGAGCCGGGCCGAGAGCCATCTGCTCTGACCGCCCGACAGCCTGTCCGTCTGCATGATGCCGTGATTGCCGGACAGGTTGGCCGCGGCCTTTCTGATGTCCGGTTCCACGCCGGCGGTGCGGAACAACTCCATGGTCCGCATGTTGTTCCCCCGGCCCCGGGGGTGTTCGGACGTGGCGGCCCGGCGTTCGGCGACCGTATGGCTGACGCCCAGTCTTCCCAGGAACACCGACGCGGACAGTCCGACCAGCGAACCGCCCACGACCAATACCGGCACCATTTCTTCGTCGCGCCTGTCCACGGCCCGTCCTCCTCCAGTGACCCAGCGGTAGATCGGGCAGCGATTCGCATGCATGGCGGCCCTGGGGTCGAACCTGTCATACGCCCCCGGGGTCGGCAATCGAGCATTCCCCCGGACGGCGCACTCCTCTTTTCCGCGTCCGCGCCGTGCCGAAGAGGCAGGCCAGCGTCAGGGTGAATCGCGTTTTCCCGTCACGAGCGGCGTCAATGCATTCCTGCGTTCCGGCGTTCAGCCGACCGGTGCCACTGCGGGAAGAGAAGAAGGGCCGTCGATGACTCAGATGCAAGAGCAGGAGACCGCGGACGAGACAGCCCGGGCAGTGGACGCGGCGTCCCGCGGTTGCCCCGTGTACCGGTCCGATCCGCACCCCGTCTACCGGCATCTGCGTGAGCACGCGCCGGTGTGCCGTCTCACCCCGCCGCACGGTGTGGACTCGTATCTCGTCACGCGCTTCGAGGACGCGAAGGCGGCCCTGGCCGACCCGCGGATCAGCAAGGACATGTACGCGGCCATCGACGCCTACCGTTCCATCTTCGGCGACTCCTCCATCGCCCTGGACGACAACATGCTGTTCGCCGACCCGCCGAAGCACACGCGGCTGCGCCGGATCGTCAACCGCGCCTTCGTCCCCCGCCGCATCGAGGCCCTGCGCCCGCGGATCCAGGAGATCACCGACGCGCTGCTCGACACGTGCTCCACCCTGCGGCCCGTCGATCTGCTGTCGTCCTTCGCCTTCCCGCTGCCCCTGCAGGTGATCTGCGAGCTGATCGGTGTCCCCGAGGAGGAGCGGCAGGAGGTCCAGCAGTGGTGCAGCGTCGTCGCGCGGACCGGTTTCAGCAAGAAGGACAAGGACCGGCTGGCCGAGGCGGAGACCGCGCTCCGGGAGTACTTCGAGGTCCTGATCGCCCGTAAGCGGAAGGCCCCCGAGGACGACCTGCTGAGCGTCCTCATCCAGACCCGGGACGAGCAGGAGTCGCTGACGGACGGCGAGTTGCTGTCCACGCTGTGGGTGCTGCTGTTCGCCGGCCACAAGACGACCGCCTACCTCATCGGCAACGCCGTCTACACACTGCTCACGCATCCCGAGCAGCTCACGCGGGTGATCGACTCGCCCGAGCTGCTCCCGAACGCCATCGAGGAGATCATCCGCTTCGAGGGCTCGGTCGAGAACGCGACCTTCCGTCACGCGCTCGAGGACGTCACCATCGCGGGGACGCTCGTCCCCAAGGGCTCGCTGGTGCAGATCGCGGTCACCTCGGCCAACCGGGACGCCGCCGCGTTCGAGGACCCCGACACCTTCGACATCGCCCGGCCGGGCGTGCAGAGCAACCATCTGGGATTCGGTACGGGCCCGCACTACTGCCTCGGCGCACCGCTGGCGAGGATGGAGATGCAGATCGCCCTGGCCTCGCTCTTCCGCCGCTTCCCGAAGCTCACCCTGGCCGTGCCGGCCGACGAGGCCAAGTGGCTGACCGTGCCCTTCCCCGCGTTCCGCGGCCTGACCGAGCTGCCCGTCGCGCTGGACCCGTCCCGGGTTCTGGAGGACTGGGCCTCCGGGATCCCCGACATCGCGTGAGCCCACGGGCCTCGGCCCCCGGCCCCGGCCAGGCGCACTGCCGGTAGGCAGCAGCGCCGCCGGGGCCGGCGCGCGCCCGCACCCCGGAGCGTTACGCAGCCGCGACAGCACTCCCCGCCCAGGCTTCCCGGAATACCCCCTGGGGGTATAGCGTTGACGCCGGAGAGCCGATCGCGAAGGGGAGAGCGACGATGGACCACGCCGCGCAGGACCACGGGCACGACGCACCTCACGAGCACCGACACACACACCACAACGAGCACGCGCACCACCACGAACAGTCGGCCGGCACCTCCTGGCGCACGGCGGTCCAGGCCACACTGCACTGCCTCACCGGCTGCGCCATCGGGGAGGTCCTCGGCCTGGTCATCGGTACCGCCGCAGGACTGCACAACGGGGCCACCGTGGCCGTCTCCATCGCCCTGGCCTTCGTCTTCGGCTACGCCCTGACCATGCGCGGCGTCCTGCGCGCCGGCGTCCCCGTCCGTCAGGCGCTCAGGGTCGCCCTGGCCGCCGACACCGTGTCCATCGCGGTGATGGAGCTGATCGACAACACCGTCATGGTCGGCGTGCCCGGCGCCATGGACGCGGGCCTGTCCCAGTGGCTGTTCTGGGCGTCGCTGGTGCTGTCCCTGGTCCTGGCCTTCGTGCTGACCACCCCCGTGAACCGGTGGATGATCGGCCGCGGCAGGGGGCACGCGGTCGTGCACGCCTACCACTGAGCCCGCCCGGATGCACTCACCGCGCCCCTGGGCACCGGCCGCCCCCGGCCCCCGTACGATGGCCCCGATGCCCAGTACCGGACCGCACGCCGCGCCCCCGCCCCCACGGCGGTGGCGTGCGCTGCTCGTGCTGTCGGTGCTGGCGGGGCTGCTGGGCATGCACGCCCTGGCGCCCGGCGGGGGTATGGGCCACGCGGAGCACATGCGGTCCGCGCCCCGTGCCGTCGCGGTCTCCGCGCCGGACGACTGTGCGGGCGGCGACGGCCACTGCGGTGGCAGCCGGATGCACCACGCGGACCCCACCTGTGCCTCGGGCGCGGTGAACGGCGGCCCGCAGTTGCCCGCACTCGCCCCCGACCCCGTGGCCGCCCCGGTGTCCGCCCACTGCCCGCGCTCCCGCGCGGCCGCGGCGCCCGAGGGCGCACGAGCGCCGCCCTCGCTGGCCGAACTCCAACTCCTGCGGATCTAGAGGCCGCACCGGCCGCCCGCACCCGACGACGGTGCGGCGGCCGTGTCCACGCGTGCCCGAAAACACCTCAGAACACCAGGAGTTCCCGCATGACCACCCGTACCTCCCTGCGTCGTGCCGCCCTGGCCGCGGTCACCGCGACCGCCGCCCTCGTCCTCACGGCATGCGGCGCGAGCAGCGACGGCGGCGGCCACGCCGGCCCCGGCCACGACGCCTCCGCCACCCCCGGCGCCTCCGCCGGCGCCGGCCGCCACAACGCCCAGGACGTCGCCTTCGCACAGACCATGATCCCGCACCACCGGCAGGCCCTGGAGATGGCGAAGCTCGCCGCGGGCCGGGCCTCCTCGGACCGGGTGAAGGACCTCGCCGCCCGCATCGAGAAGGCACAGGACCCCGAGATCCGCACCATGACCGGCTGGCTGAAGGGCTGGGGCGAGCAGGTGCCCATGGCCGGCATGGACCACTCCGGCCGCTCGGGTCACGCCGGCATGGCCGGGATGGCCGGGATGGCCGGGACGTCCGGGATGATGAGCGACGATGACATGGCCGCACTGCGCAAGGCCGGCGGCAAGGACTTCGACACGAAGTTCCTGACCATGATGGTCCAGCACCACCAGGGCGCCGTCGACATGGCCGGCGCCGAGCGGAACAAGGGCGCCTACGGGCCCGCCAAGGCCATGGCGGGCGACATCGTCACCGGGCAGACCGCCGAGATCAAGGAGATGAAGAAGCTCCTCGGCGGCAGCTGACGCACAACGGCGGGGGCCGGTGCGTGGTGCACCGGCCCCCGCCTGCGTCCGCCGTCCGCTCAGGCCAGCACCTTCTCCAGCGCGGCCAGCGCGGAGCGCAGTTCCTCGGCGGTGATGGTCAGCGGCGGGGCCAGCCGGATCGTGGAGCCGTGGGTGTCCTTGACCAGGATCCCCTCCCGCATCAGCCGCTCGCTGATCTCGCGGCCGGTGCCGATCGCCGGGTCGATGTCCACGCCCGCCCACAGACCGCGCGAGCGGAAGCCGACCACGCCCCGGCCGGCCAGCTCCGTCAGTCCGTCCCGCAGGACGACCCCCAGCTCGGCGGCCCTCCGCTGGAACTCACCGGTCTCCAGCAGCTCGATCACCGCCGTGCCGACCGCCGCCGCGAGCGGGTTGCCGCCGAACGTCGAGCCGTGCTCGCCCGGGTGCAGCACCCCGAGCACCTCGCGCCGGCCCACCACCGCCGACACCGGCACGATGCCGCCGCCGAGGGCCTTGCCGAGCAGCAGCACGTCCGGCAGGACGTCCTCGTGCTCGACGGCGAGGGTGCGGCCGGTGCGGCCGAGGCCGGACTGGATCTCGTCCGCGATGAACAGGCAGCCCTTGCGGCGGGTCAGTTCACGGACGCCGGCGAGGTAGCCGTCGTCGGGGATGAGGACACCCGCCTCGCCCTGGATGGGCTCGATCAGCACCGCCGCCGTCGTCTCGTCGACCGCCGCCTCCAGCGCGGCCAGGTCGTTGTACGGCACGACGCGGAAACCCGGTGTGAACGGACCGAAGCCCGCCCGGGCCGTCTCGTCCGTGGAGAAGCTGACGATGGTCGTCGTACGGCCGTGGAAGTTGTCCGCCGCGACGACGATCGTCGCCCGGTCGGCGGGGACGCCCTTCACGTCGTAGGCCCACTTGCGGGCCACCTTGACGCCGCTCTCCACCGCCTCCGCGCCGGTGTTCATCGGCAGCACCATGTCCAGCCCGGTCAGCTGCGCGAGCCGCTCGGCGAACCCGGCGAGCCGGTCGTTGTGGAAGGCCCGCGAGGTGAGCGTCAGCAGGTCCAGCTGACGGTGCGCGGCCTCGATCAGCGCCGGGTGCCGGTGGCCGAAGTTCAGCGCCGAGTACCCGGCGAGCATGTCGAGGTAGCGGTTGCCCTCGACGTCCTCGACCCAGGTGCCCTCCGCCCGGGAGACGACCACCGGCAGCGGGTGGTAGTTGTGCGCGAGGACCGGCTCCTCGGCCCGGATCAGGTCGGCGGACGTACGGGAGCGCGCGGGTGCGGTCATCAGCGGATCTCCTGGGTGCAGCACTTGATGCCACCGCCGGCCTTGTGGAACTCGGACAGGTCGACGGGGACGGGGACGTAGCCGTGGTCGGCGAGACGGTCGGCGAGGGCCTCGGCGCGGGGCGCGATGAAGACGTTCCGGCCGTCGGAGACGGAGTTCAGGCCGAACGCCATCGCGTCCTCACGGGTGGCGAGCACCGCCTCCGGGTACAGCCGCCGCAGCACCTCCCGGCTGCCCGCCGAGAAGGCCTCGGGGTAGTAGCAGATGTTGTCGTCGTCGAGGACGAACAGGGCGGTGTCCAGGTGGTAGAAGTACGCGTCCACCAGGGTCAGGCCGATCACCGGGTGGCCGAGGAACTCCTGTGCCTCCCGGTGCGCCTCGCGGGTGGTGCGGAACCCGGTGCCGGCGAGCACGTACCGGCCCGTCCACACCAGGTCGCCCTCGCCCTCGGACACCGCTTCGGGGCGGTGGACGTCGTAGCCCGCCGCCTTGAACCAGGTGTCGTAGTGCAGCGACTCGGGGCGCCGCTCCGGTGCGTGGAAGAGGGAGCCGAAGACCCGGCCGCCGACCACGACGGCGGCGTTCGCGGCGAACACCATGTCGGGCAGGCCGGGCACCGGCTCGACCGCCTCGACGGTGTGCCCGTGGGTCCGGTAGGCGCCGATCAGGGCCTGCCACTGTTCATGGGCCAGGTCGACGTCGACGGGCCGGTCGGGATGCATCCAGGGGTTGATCGCGTACTGGACGGCGAAGTGTCTGGGTTCGCAGACGAGAAAGCGCCGGGAGCGCGGCACACGACGTTCGGACACAGAGGGTCTCCTCCGGTTTCCTGTGTGTCACTGGGGGGTGACACCACGGTAGGAAGGGAGGGATACGGACGACAAGAAAAGAAAGCTGCGCGGTGACGCAGCATCGCTGCGTTTTCTGCGGCCCCTGCGCACGGGTACTGCGCACTTTCCGGTCACTGGGGGGCCGGATGGGTGGCGCCCGCCTCCGGACTTTCCGGGAGGAGATGGGACAAAACCATCACGCTGATCGTCTTCCGGATGAACGGCTCGGTGCGGATCCGCTCCAGTACCTCCTCGAAGTGCCCCACGTCCCGCGCCCGCACGTGCAGCAGCGCGTCCGCGCCCCCGGTGACCGTCATGGCGGCCGTGATCTCCGGGTGGTTGCGGACCACCTCCGCCAGCCGCCGGGGCGGGGCGGCGCCCTCGCAGTACACCTCGACGTAGGCCTCCGTGCGCCAGCCCAGCGCCGAGGGCTCCACCGTCGCCGTGAAACCGGTGATCACGCCGGTCTCCCGCAGCCGGTCCACGCGCCGTTTGACCGCGGTGGCCGACAGCCCGATCACCGCACCGATCTCGGCGAAACTGGTCCTGGCGTTCGCCATCAGGGCGGTGATGATCTTGCGGTCGAGCTCGTCGAACGCCGGTGTCCTGCTGTTCATGCGGGCACTGTAATCAGCCCCGCGAGAGGCGGTCGTCCGCTACGACTGCGTGACGACCATGGCGAGCGTCAGCAGACCCAGCACCACCCATCCGAACCACAGCCAGCCGTTGCTGCCGAGCGCGACCGTGTAGGCGGTCACGACGACGAGACCGCCGACCGTGAGAGCCCCCATCGCCTTGGTGGAACCGTTCGTGGAACCGGGCATCGCGACACCCCTCCTCATGGTCCGTCCTCGCCCATGGTGCCCCGATTCCCGTCCGGAGGGGATACGGCGGACCGGCCCGTGCGGGGCCGCGGCCCGCGGGCGTTCAGCTCTCGCGCGCGTTCAGCGAGGCCAGGTAGGCGTTGTACGCCTCCAGCTCCTTGTCGCCGTCCCGGTCGGCGGCCCGGTCCTTGCGCCTGGCCTGCCGCTGCTCGGAGCCGTACCACTGGAACAGCAGCGCGATCAGCACCAGCACGGACGGGATCTCGCTGAACGCCCAGGCGATGCCGCCGGCCGCGTTCTGGTCCGACAGCGCGTCGATCCCGAGCGAGGCGGGCGGGTTCCTGAACGTCTCCACCATCGGCGTCGACGCCATCATCAGCGCGATGCCGAAGAACGCGTGGAACGGCATGCCCGCGAACAGCTCCAGCATCCGCATCAGGTACCCCGGCCGGTGCGGGCCCGGATCGACACCGATGATCGGCCAGAAGAAGACGACACCGACCGCGAGGAAGTGCACCATCATCGCGAT
The DNA here is from genome assembly GCF_040682635.1 of Streptomyces sp. NPDC051133. Lineage (NCBI taxonomy): Bacteria > Bacillati > Actinomycetota > Actinomycetes > Kitasatosporales > Streptomycetaceae > Streptomyces > Streptomyces sp. NPDC051133. The sequence goes on along the minus strand of NZ_JBFBBK010000002.1, from coordinate 100,502 downwards.
GTGCCCGGCCCTCGACCCCATCAGGATGTCGAAGATGGAGGTGAAGTACAGCGCGTACAGGCTCGCGATGAACAGCGGGATCGTGAACGCCGGGTGGGTGACGACCCGCATGTACCGGCTGTGCAGGAGCGCCAGCAGCAGCTCGCGCGGACCCTTGCGGCCCCGGCCCGCCGCCGGCAGCGCGCGCAGCGCCAGCGTGACCGGGGCGCCGAGCAGGATGAGGATCGGCGACAGCATGCTGATCACCATGTGCTGCACCATGTGCACGCTGAACATGACCATGCCGTAGTCGTTCAGCCGGGTGCACATCATCAGGGCGACGGTCAGCACACCGACGACGTAGGAGACGGTCCGGCCCACCGGCCAGGCGTCCCCGCGCCGCCGCAGCCGCAGCACCCCCCAGCCGTACAGGGCCAGCCCGGCCACACAGGCGACGAGGAAGAAGGGGTCCGCCGACCACTGCAGCCCCCGCCCCAGCGTGAACGGCGGCAGATCCATCATCATGCCGTGCCCGCTGTGATCCATCCGGCGGCTCCTGATTCGTGGGGGTTGTGCGAGTTGTCCGCCCCAAGAGTAGAACCGCCCCCGGTCACGATCGTGACCGGGGGCGGGTTGTTCTCGGGTGGACCACGGGTGGGCTACAGCACGCACTCCGCCTCGTCGTACCGCTCCACGGGAACGGTCTTCAGGGTCTCCACGGCCTCCGCCAGCGACACCATCACGATGTCGGTGCCGCGCAGGGCGGTCATCCTTCCGAACTCACCCCGGTGCACGGCCTCCACCGCGTGCCACCCGAAGCGGGTCGCCAGCACCCGGTCGTAGGCGGTCGGCGTGCCACCCCGCTGGACGTGCCCGAGGATGACCGGCCGCGCCTCCTTGCCGAGCCGGTGCTCCAGCTCGACGGAGAGCTGCCGGGCGATCCCGGCGAACCGCTCGTGGCCGTAGATGTCCTTGCCGCCCTCGTCGAAGTCCATGGTGCCGGCCTTCGGCTTGGCGCCCTCGGCCGCGACGACGATCGCGAACCGCTTGCCCGCCTCGAACCGCTCGCCGACCTGCCTGGTCAACTCGTCGATGTCGAAGGGCCGTTCCGGTACGACGATGGCGTGGGCGCCGGCCGCCATGCCGGAGTGCAGCGCGATCCAGCCGGTGTGCCGGCCCATGACCTCCACGATCAGCACACGCTGGTGCGACTCGGCGGTGGTCTTCAGCCGGTCGAGCGCCTCGGTCGCCACGGTGACGGCCGTGTCGAAGCCGAAGGTGACGTCGGTGACAGCGATGTCGTTGTCGATGGTCTTGGGCACGCCCACGATGGGCAGGCCGTTGTCCGACAGCAGCCGGGCCGCCTTCAGCGTGCCCTCGCCGCCGATCGGGATGATCGCGTCCAGACCGAGTTCCGCGACATGGCCCCTGGCGCGCTCCACGCCGTCCCGCAGATGCTCCGGACGGACGCGGGAGGAGCCGAGGATGGTGCCGCCGCGGGCCAGGATGCCGCCCACGGCGTCGAGGTCGAGCTTGAGATAGTCGCACTCCAGGAGGCCCTTCCAGCCGTCCCGGAAGCCGATGACCTCGTCGCCGTGGTCGGCGACGGCACGGTGCACGACGGACCGGATGACGGCGTTCAGGCCGGGGCAGTCGCCGCCTGACGTGAGGACACCAATGCGCATAGCCCGAAATACCTTCTCAACGTGGGCCGGGAACCGGACCACGTCGTCCGGCGGATTCCCGGCCACCCTACCGGCGTGAGGGGGTGGCGCCGTAGCGGGCGTCCGCCTGCTGGACGCGCCCGCACATGTGAGCGGACGGCCCGTCAGGCGGGCCCGCGACGAGCCTGCCGGAGTGCGCTGAAGACTCCCTGACGTGCGTCTTAAGCAGGCTGCTGAGCAGCGGTGATGCGCTCGTTGCGGAGCGCGTCGTACCACCGGTCGTCGACCGGCGGCAGCGCGTTGACGTCGAGCGCCAGCTTCAGCAGCAGGTCGGCGATCAGCGGGTTGCGGGCGAGCACGGGGCCGTGCATGTACGTGCCGAACACGGTCCCGTTGTACGCGCCCTCGGTGCCGTCCCCGGTGCCGTTGCCCTTGCCGATCTTCACGCGGGCGAAGGGGCGGGCGGTCGGGCCGAGGTGGGTGACGCCCTGGTGGTTCTCGAAACCGGTCAGCTGGGGCAGGCCGAGCTGCGGGTCGATGTCGCCCAGCACGTCGCCGACGCACCGCTCGCCCTCGCCGCGCACCGAGACCACGTCGAGCAGGCCGAGGCCCGGCTCGCGCTGACCGAGGTCGTTGATGAACTCGTGGCCGAGGATCTGGTAGCCGGCGCAGACGGAGAAGACGATCGCGCCGTTCTGCACGGCCTGCTGCAGATGCCCGTCACGGCGCAGCCGCTCGGCCGCGAGCCGCTGCGGACGGTCCTCGCCGCCGCCGATCAGGTAGATGTCGCCGGAGGTCGGGATCGGCTGGTCGCTGCGCACGTCGAGCCGGGCCACGTCCAGGCCGCGCTGGCGGGCGCGGCGCTCCACGACGAGGGCGTTGCCCTGGTCGCCGTAGGTGCTCAGCAGGTCCGGGTAGATCCACACCAGCCGCAGTTGGTTGTCGCTCATGAGGTGATCGCCCTTCGAAGATCAGTTGCCGACGCGGCGGCGCAGGTCCTGGAACGCGGTGTAGTTCGCGATGACCTCGATCCGGCCGGGCGGGCACATCTGCACGGCCTGGTCGAGGTTCTCGCAGACCTGGAAGTGCTGGTTCGCGACCTCCAGGCGGACGGCGAGGTCCAGCTTGCGGTCGCCGATCACGAAGATCGGGTGGCCGGTCAGCCGGGTGTAGTCGACGTCCCACAGCCAGGAGGTGTCGGTGCCGTCGGCTCCGCGCGCGTTCACGGACAGGATCACCGGGGCGGGCGGCGGGTCGATCAGGGAGAACGTCTCCAGCCAGCCGGCCGGGTTCTTGGCCAGCAGCAGCCGCAGATCACGGTTCTCGAACTGCACGACGTCGTACCGTCCGGCCACGGCCTGGACCTGGTACATCCGCTCCAGGGCGACCTGCGGCGGCACTCCGAAGACGGCGGCGACGGCCGCGGAGCTGGCCGCGTTCGCCTTGTTGGCGCGGCCGGGCAGCTGCAGGTGGATCGGCCAGGCGGACCCGTGCGGGTCGAGGACGTGGTCGCCGGAGAGCGCCCAGGTCGGCGTGGGCCGCCGGAACCCGCACTCACCGCAGAACCAGTCGTCGCCGGGGCGCTGCATCACGCCACCGCAGGACGGGCAGGACCAGGCGTCGTCCTTCCACATCTGTCCCGCCGCGACCCAGATCACATTCGGGGAGGAGGAAGCGGCCCACACCACCAGCGGGTCGTCGCAGTTGGCGACGACGACGGCCTTCGACCCGGCGAGACCCTCGCGCCAGTTCTCGGCGAGCATCCGGGTCTCGGCGGCGCGGTCGAGCTGGTCGCGGGAGAGGTTGAGCAGGGCGATGCACTTCGGGTCGGTGTCCCGGGCCACCCCGGCCAGGTACTTCTCGTCGACCTCGATGACGCCGAACTTCGCTTCCGAGCCGCCCGCGAGCGCGGAGGTGATACCGGCCGGCATGTTGGCGCCGAGCGCGTTCGACACGACCGGGCCCGCGGCGCGCAGGGCCTCCGCGATGAGCCGGGTGGTCGTGGTCTTGCCGTTGGTGGCGGACACCAGGATGACGTCCAGGTTCTGGGCGAGCCGCCCGAGGAGATCGGGGTCCAGCCGCAGCGCGACGCGGCCACCGATCACCGACCCGCTGCCGCGTCCCGCGGCGCGCGATGCCGCAGCGACCGCCTTGCCCGCGGTCACGGCCAGCTTGGCCCGCGGCGAGAGCGGGTCCGAGTTGCCTGCCATCAGTTCTCGATCCTCCTTGCGTACGCGCCGCGCCTGGGGCCATCCGGCAGCGTGGTGTGGACCTGAAGCCTATCGAGATCCATTCGCACACCCGAATCCCGGCCCACACCTGTGCGGCGGGCATGACCTGAAGGAACCGTACCCTTGCCGCTATGCGACACGGCACGATCCCGGGCGCCCACGGGCGCGTTCGGCCCCTTTCCCTGCTCGGTGACGCCCCGCTGCGCGAGCAATGCCGGGAAGTCACCGACTTCGGCCCCGGCCTGGCGGCCCTCGTGGAGGACCTGTTCGCCACGATGTACGCGGCGCAGGGGGTGGGCCTGGCCGCGAATCAGATCGGGGTGGGTTTGCGGGTGTTCGTGTACGACTGCCCGGATGATGACGATGTGCGCCATCTCGGGCATGTGGTGAACCCGCGGCTGGTCCAGACGGACGGGGTGGTGATCCGTGGGCCCGAGGGCTGCCTGTCCCTGCCGGGGCTGGAGGCGGGGACGGAGCGGTACGACCACGCGGTGGTCGAGGGCCGCACGGTGACGGGGGAGCCGGTCACCGTGCACGGCACGGGGTTCTTCGCCAGGTGTCTGCAGCACGAGTGGGACCACCTGGAGGGCCGGGTGTACGCGGATCACCTCGGCGGCTGGCGCAAGCGAAGACTGACGAGGCAGATCTCCCGGGCTTCCTGGCGCCGGTGAGGCGGGCCGTCCGGGGAGAGCGGCCGTCAGAACCCCGGGCCCCCCATCCTGTCCCCGGCCGCCGCCAGCCGCCCCCACAGCAGGTCCGCGAGGGAGCGCACCAACTCGGCCCGGCCGCACGGGCGTTCACCCAGCCACCAGTCTCCGGCCGCGTGCATCATCCCGACGATCCCGTGTCCCCACACCCGGGCCAGCCGCTGGCTCTCCGGCCCCAGATCGACCCGCTCCTCGATGACCTGGGCCAGCTCCTCGCCCATCCGCCGAAGCAGTGGAGCGCTGTGCTTGCCGACGTCGAAGCCCTGGTCGCCTCCGCTGCTGCCCTCCGCCGGATGCATGAGGAACCGGTACACCTGGGGCCGTGCCTCGATCGCGGCGAGGTAGGTGTCCAGCGTCGACTCGACCCGCTCGCGCCGGCCGGCCGGCGCGTCCAGCGCGGCCCGCAGCGAGTCCAGCAGCGCGTCCGTGTGCCGCTTGGCCAAAGCCGCGTAAAGGCCGCCCTTGTCCCCGAAGTGCCGGTACAGGATCGGCTTCGTGATTCCCGCCTCCGCCGCGATCGCGTTCATCGACGCCTGCGGGCCGTCGCGCAGCACCACCCGGTCGGCGGCCTCCAGCAGCTCACGCCGTCTGCGGTCGGCGGACCGCTGCTGATCGGTCCGCTGTGTGGTGTCCATGTGCTCTCCCCACCCGTGCTGATTCGGTGACGCCTGCGCAAACTAACACTGACTGTGCCCCTGACATCGAACGGGATGCCGACCGTCATCACCGGTTGACTTTTCCTACCGGTCGGTAACACACTCGGGTTACCGCTAGTAACATCGTAGTGCCGCCGCTGGAGGGGACATGGCCGAGTTCACCATGGAGCTGAACGACGAACAGAAGGAAGTCCGGGACTGGCTCCATGGCTTCGCCGCGGACGTGATACGCCCCGCCGCGGCCGAGTGGGACGAGCGCGAGGAGACCCCCTGGCCGGTGATCCAGGAGGCCGCGAAGGTCGGCATCTACTCCCTCGACTTCTACGCGCAGCAGTACTTCGACCCCACCGGCCTCGGCATCCCGATGGCGATGGAGGAGCTGTTCTGGGGTGACGCGGGTATCGCCCTCTCCATCGTGGGCACCGGGCTCGCCGCCGTGGGCGTGCTCGCCAACGGCACCGAGGAGCAGATCGGCACCTGGATCCCGCAGATGTACGGCGACGCCGACGACGTCAAGGTCGCCGCGTTCTGCTCCTCCGAGCCCGACGCCGGCTCCGACGTCGGCTCCATGCGCACGCGTGCCGTGTACGACGAGGCCAAGGACGAGTGGGTGATCAACGGCACGAAGACCTGGGCGACCAACGGCGGCATCGCCAACGTCCACGTCGTCGTCGCCGTCGTCGACCCGGAGCTGGGCTCCAAGGGGCACGCCTCCTTCATCGTCCCGCCGGGCACGCCCGGGCTGTCCCAGGGGCAGAAGTTCAAGAAGCACGGCATCCGCGCGTCGCACACCGCCGAGGTCGTCCTCGACCAGGTCCGTGTCCCGGGCTCCTGCCTGCTCGGCGGCAAGGAGAAGCTGGACGAGCGGCTCGCCCGGGCCCGGGAGAGGGCGAAGTCGGGCGGAGAGCGCCTGAAGAACGCGGCGATGGCGACCTTCGAGGCCTCCCGGCCGGCCGTGGGCGCGATGGCGGTGGGCACCGCGCGGGCCGCGTACGAGGTCGCCCTCGACTACGCCACGACCCGTGAGCAGTTCGGGCGGCCGATCATCGACAACCAGGGTGTGGCGTTCCAGCTGGCCGACATGCGGACGCAGATCGACGCCGCCCGGCTGCTGGTGTGGCGGGCCTCGTGGATGGCGGTCAACGGCAAGCCGTTCACCGCGGCGGAGGGGTCGATGTCCAAGCTGTTCGCGAGCGAGACCGCGAAGAAGGTGACCGCGCAGGCGATCCAGATCCTGGGCGGCAACGGGTACACCCGTGAGTATCCGGTGGAGCGGATGCACCGGGACGCCGCCATCTACACCATCTTCGAGGGCACGAGTGAGATCCAGCGGCTGGTGATCGCCCGGACCCTGACGGGGATGCCGATCCGGTAGTGCCGTGGGGGTCGCGGGAGTCCCGCGCCCCCTCAGGCCGGCCCGCTCACCGGTGTTTCAGAGGGGTGAGCTGCTCGATGTCGTACTTCACCCGCAGCGCCTCGATGGCCTCGTGGTCCGGAGGGCCCCCGTTGCCGAGGATCTCCAGCAGTTCCTCGAAGTAGCGCTCGTGATCCGGGGGCGGCGACGCCTGGAAGAACATCCTCGCGGGCGTCTCCGTCGGATTCGCGAACGCGTGCGGGCACCCCGGCGGCACGACGATCACCGTGCCCGGTGTGGCCCGCACCACCCCGCCGCCCGAACGCGACTGCCACTTCTGCCAGTTGTCGGGGGTGCGGATACGGGGCTCGAAGGCCAGGACGTCCAGTTCGCCCTCGAGGACGTAGAACAACTCCTCGCTGCGGGTGTGCAGATGGGCGCCGACGTCGAAGCCGGGCGGGACGTCCACCTCGAAGGTGGAGGCCATCCGCGAGTGCACGCCGGTGACCTTGTACGTCACCCGCTGCGCGGGCGTCTCGACCACCCGGCCGTGGCCCGGTGGGACGAGCAGCCCGTCGACCGGTGTCGCTTCCTCCCGGGACGGCGGATCCGTCTGGGCCCGCGCCGCATCCCGTGCCGCGGGCCCTTCGGGTACCCCCAGTCCTTCGGCCGCGGTCATCGGCCGCTCACCATGTCACCGGCAGGGACTCGGGCCCCCGGATCAACGCGCCCTTCCTGAAGGGCACCTCGTCCGGTGGCACGGCCGGCCTCATACCCGGCACCCGGTCCAGCAGGGCGTCCACCAGCAGCTCCGACTCCAGCCGGGCCAGCATGCCGCCGGGGCAGTAGTGCGGGCCGAAGCCGAACGCCACGTGCGGGTTCGGGGTGCGGGAGAGGTCGATGGTCTCCGGGTCGGGGAAGACGTCCGGGTCGCGGTTGGCGGCCAGGTAGGAGACGTAGACGGCGTCGCCCGCGCGGATGCGGACCTCCCCGACCCGCACGTCCTCCTGGGCGATCCGGGACAGGCCGACGGCGTTGCGGTGCGGGAGGTAGCGCAGCAGCTCGTCGATGGCCCTCGGCCGGATGCCGGGTTCCGCGCGCAGCCGTTCCGCCAGCTCGGGGCGGCTCAGCAGCAGATGGAACATCTGCCCGGTGTTGTTGGTCACCGCCTCACCGCCGATCTGCAGCAGGACGGCGAGGCCGACCGCCTCCTCCAGCGCGACCTCGCCCCGGCCCACGGCGGCACCGAGCAGCGAGGTGACGTCCTCGGCCGTACTGCCCTCACGCAGCCCGATCAGGTCGGCGAAGTAGGTGCTCATCTCCCGCTTGGCCTGCTCGCTGACCTCCTTGCCGTGCGCGGAGGACAGGATCAGCTGGGTCCAGGTGTGCATGGTGTGCCGGTCGCCGGCCGGGACGCCCATCAGCTCGCAGATCACCGCGATGGGGAACGGGCCGAGGACCGTCGCCGTGAGGTCGGCGGGCGGGCCGTCCTGGAGGAGCTCGTCGATCAGCTCGTCCAGCATCCCCCGTGCCTTCTCCCGCACCCGCCCCACGCCCCTGGCGGTGAACGCGGCGGCGACCGAGCGGCGCAGCCTGGTGTGGTGGGGCGGGTCGAGGAAGCCGACGGCGCCCGGGTCCGGGATGAAGTGCGGGGCGAGCCGGGTCACCTGCCGGCCGATGACCGCCTCCCGGCTGAACCGGGGGTCGTTGGCCACCGCCCGCACGTCGTCGTACCGGGTGACCAGCCACGCCCAGCCCTCGCCGTTGGGCAGCCGGACGCGGGTGACCGGGCCCTCGCGCATCAGCTCGGTCAGCACCGGGTCGAAGTCCGTCCCGGGCAGGTCGAGCGCGGGCCAGTGCCGGACGGGCGGCAGGGTCTCGGGGAGCGGCGCGGGCTCGCTCCGCACGATCTCCTCGGTCATCGCGCGTCCCGGTCCGCGTTGACCCAGCGGCCCACCGTCATCTCGGCGGTGATGCCGGGCCCGAACCCGGCGAGCAGCCCGCGTGCCCGGTCCTCGGCACCGCCCTCGTCGAACAGCCGGCGCAACGCGTCCAGGACGACGGCGCTGGCGATGTTGCCGTACTCGGTGAGCGTGGACCGGCTGAACCGGAAGGCGTGCGGGTCGACCTCCAGGAACGTGCTGAGGTCGTCGAGTATGCGGGGCCCGCCCGCGTGGATGATGTAGAAGTCCAGGTCGGACGCGTCCCAGCCGTGGTCGCCCGCCAGGTCCTTCAGGGCCGGGGCGAGCGGTTCCATGGTGGTGGGCACCCGCTTGTCCAGCAGGAAGTGGAAGCCGGTGGCGCGGACGTCGTACGCGATCCAGTCCTCCGTCTTCGGGATCAGGTACGAGCCGTTGCGCTCCAGGCGGACGCCCGTGCCGCCGCTGCCGCGGACCACGGCGGCGGCGATGCCGTCACCGAACAGGCCGTTGGAGAGCAGCGAGCCGACACCGAGGTCGGTGGGCTGGTAGCACAGCGAGCAGAACTCGCAGGCCACGATGAGCGCGTTGGCGTGGGGGTACGCCGAGCAGAAGTCGTGCGCCCGGTTGATCGCCGCGCCGCCGGCCGCGCAGCCCAGCTGGGCTATCGGGAGCTGGCGGGTGGTGGGGTCGAAGTCCATCTCGTTGATCAGCCACGCGGTCAGCGAGGGCATCATGAAGCCCGTGCACGAGACGTAGACGATCACGTCGATGTCGCTGGTGAGGAGCTCCGCGTCGTCGAGCGCCCGCTGGATCACCGCCGGGACCCGGGCCTTGGCCTCGGACTCGTAGCGCTTGTTGCGCTCCTCGAAGCCGGGGTGCTTCAGGGTTTCCTCGATGGGCTGCACGATGTGCCGGGTCTTGACGCCCGTGTTCTCGATGAGCCGCAAGGCCAGCGGAAGCTGAGGGTGGTCGGCGTGGCGGGAGCGCGCCAGCTCCAGCGTCTCCTCCATCGTGATCACGTGCTCCGGGACCGACACCGAGGGCCTGCACAAAGTCGCCATGAACCGTCCCTGCTTTCAGCCGTCCGGCGGACTCTCACCCACCGGTCAGAAGGTGGTTCACCTCTGGAGGTGCTCCAACCACGGTCACCCGGGAGGGCGATGATCTCGCGTCGGGTTACTCCGAATCGGGGACGCCGTGTCAGGCTCGAAGGACGACTTCCGCGGCCGGACGAGGGAAAACGCCATGACATCTGTTTCCGCGAAGGAGCTGCTGAGCAGGGCCGTCGGGTCGCTCGCCCCCGACCCGTGCGCCAACCCGCTGGTACCGCTCGTCGAAAGCGGCGAGGCCGGCCGGGAGACCCTGGCGGCGCTGGTCCTGGAGCAGCGGTGGGTGATCCCCGCCGACCGCGCCGCCTTCCAGCACCTGGCGGACCGCTCGGCGGAGGCCTCCGAGGCGGCCTTCTTCACCTCGCTGGCGGCGGGGGAGGACCTGGCGTCGCGGCATCTGGCCGCGCTGGCGGACGCCTGCGGCATCACGGAGGAACGCTCGGGGACGTACACCCCCCTGCCGGGCTGCCAGGCCTATCCGGCGTACGTGGCCTGGCTCGCCCTCAACGCGTCCCCGGCGGACGTCGTCGTCGCGCTCACCGCGAACTTCTCGGCCTGGGGCGGCTATTGCGCCCGCATCGCCACCGGCCTGCGCACCCGGTACGGCTTCACGGACGAGGCGTGCGCCTTCTTCGACTTCTTCGCCGAGCCGGCCCCGCGGCTGGAGGCGCAGGCGACGGCGGCGGTCCAGGCCGCCGTGGACACCGGCCGACTCGACCTCGGACTGTCCCACACCTACGGAAGGCTGCTCCAGGCGTACGAGGCGATGTTCTGGCACGCGCTGACCGCGACCCCCTAGGGGCGACGACCTACGGCGCCCCACTGCTGTGCGCGATGCACGCCACGTCGATGCGGTCCGCGAGCTTGGCCAGTTCGATGGTCAGAGCGGCCACCGTGTCCTCGTCGAGTCCGTGCTCCCCCGCCTCGACGAGATGCAGCCACCGTCCGCCCACGGTCCGCAGCAGCTTGCTCACGTCGGCCGCAGCCACCTGCAAGGTACCGCGGTCGTCGACGATCAGAGGCAGGGTCACTTCGCGGTTCACAAAAGGGGATGGTAGCCGCGCAGCGCTCACGCACCCTGCCAAACGGTGGTGATGTTGCAGAACTCCCGGATTCCGTGCCCGGACAGCTCACGCCCGTACCCGGACCGCTTCACACCGCCGAACGGGAAGGCCGGATGGGAGGCGGTCATCCCGTTGACGAACACGGACCCGGCCTCCAGGTCCCGGGCGAACCGCTCGACCTCGCTCTCCTCGCGCGTCCATGCGTTCGAACTCAGTCCGAACGGCGAGTCGTTGGCGATGAGCACCGCCTCGTCCAGGTCGCCGGCCCGGTACAGCGTGGCCACCGGCCCGAACGCCTCCTCCCGGTGGATGCGCATCTCCCGGGTGATCCCGGCGAGCACGGTCGGCGGGTAGAACCAGCCCGGCCCGTCCGGGCGCTGCCCGCCGCACAGCACCTCGGCCCCGGTGCGCCTGGCGTCGTCGACCAGCTCCTCCAGGTCCCGGCGCCCCTGCTCGCTGGAGAGCGGTCCGACCTCGGTGTCCTCCTCCAGCGGGTCGCCGACCTTGAGCGCCTTCATGCCCGCCACGAACCGCTCGGTGAAGGCGTCGTAGACGTCGGTGTGCACGATGAACCGCTTGGCGGCGATGCAGGACTGCCCGTTGTTCTGCACGCGCGCGGTCACCGCGACCCGGGCCGCCTGCTCGATGTCGGCCGAGGGCATGACGACGTACGGGTCGCTGCCGCCCAGCTCCAGCACCGTCTTCTTGATCATCTCCCCGGAGGTGGACGCGACCGCCCGGCCGGCCGGCTCGCTGCCGGTCAGCGTCGCCGCCTTGACCCGCTCGTCGCGCAGGACGTCGTCCACCGCGCCGGAGCCGATCAGCAGCGTCTGGAAGCAGCCCTCCGTGAAGCCCGCCCGATGGAACAGGTCCTCCAGGTACAGAGCCGTCTGGGGGACGTTGGAGGCGTGCTTGAGCAGGCCCACGTTGCCCGCCATCAGCGCGGGCGCGGCGAACCGGATCACCTGCCAGAGCGGGAAGTTCCAGGGCATCACCGCGAGCACGGGGCCGAGCGGCCGGTAGCGGACCCGGACCCGGGATGCGCCGGAGTCCTTCACGTCCGGCTCGGGGGGCTCCTCGTCGGCGAGCAGTCCCTCGGCGCGTTCGGCGTACCAGCGCATCGCCTTGGCGCACTTCGCGGCCTCCGCGCGGGCCTGCTTGATCGGCTTGCCCATCTCGGTGGTCATGACCCGGGCGATCTCCTGCTGGTCCTCGTCCAGCAGGTCGGCGGCCTTGTTCAGCAAGCGGGTGCGGTCGGCGAACGTGGTCGTCCGGTAGGTACGGAACGTGGCCTCGGCGAGCTGGAGCCGGCGTTCCAGCTCCTCCTCGCCCATGGACTCGTACGTTTTGAGCGTCTCGCCGTTCGCCGGGTTCACCGTCGCGATGGGCATGGCTGACCTCCCTGGGAGCGGGCTTGCTTCGACCTTCGCGCGCGGCCGGGCAGGACGCAACGCGAAAGGCCCCTGGTCAGCCCGAGTGCTCCGCCAGCCGGTCGAGAAACGCGGCCTGAGCCGTGATGATCAGCTCACGGGCCCGGTCGAGGGCGAACCACGCCACCCGGTCCAGCTCGGGGAACTCCCGCACCCGGCCCGACCTCGGCGGCCACTCCATGGTGAAGGTGCCGGGGGTGACGGCCCCCGGGTCCAGGTCGCCCTCGACGGCCCACGCCGTGACGATCTTGCCGTTCCTCTGCGCGACCTCGCCCAGCGGTACGGCCTCCCCGTCGGGCGGTGCCAGGCCCAGCTCCTCCCGGAACTCCCGCCGGGCCGCCTCCCAGGCCGGCTCGTCGGGGGCGTACTCGCCCTTCGGCACGGTCCAGGCCCCGGCCTCCTTCTTCGCCCACAGCGGGCCGCCCATGTGCCCCAGCAGCACCTGAAGCCCCTCGTCGGTGTGCCGGAACACCAGCAGTCCGGCACTGCGCTTCGTCGTACGCACCGTCACGGCGTGACCTCCGGGTGGGCCGCCAGCAGGGCCTCCACCGTATCGGCCTCCTCGGGCCGCTTGTCCTCGCGGTAGCGGACGAGGCGGGCGAAGCGCAGGGTGACGCCGGCCGGGTAGCGGGAGGAGCGCTGCAGTCCGTCGTAGGCGATCTCGACGACGAGTTCGGGGCGGACCCGGACCCCCCAGCCGGTGTCCTCGACGGCCAGCTCCTGCAGCCGCCCGGTCTGCCAGGCGAGCAGCGCGTCGGTCATGCCCTTGAAGGTCTTGCCCAGCATGGCGAAGCCGCCGTCCGGGGTGCGGGCGCCCAGGTGGAGGTTGGACAGCCTGCCGGTGCGCCGGCCGTGGCCCCACTCGGCGGCCAGCACCACCAGGTCGAGGGTGTGCACGGGCTTGACCTTCAGCCAGGCGGCGCCGCGCCGGCCCGCGCTGTAGGGGGCGTCCAGCGCCTTCACCACCACGCCTTCGTGCCCGCGGCCCAAGGTGTCGGCGAGGAACCGCTCCGCCTCCGGGATGTCCTCGGGACCGGACGTCACGGTACGGCGCACCCGCATCGGCTCGGGCACCAGCCGGGCCAGCTCCGCGTGCCGCTGCGAGAAGGGCAGGTCGAGCAGGTCCCGGCCGTCGACCGCGAGGGCGTCGAAGAAGACGGGGGAGACCGGCACCTGCGCGGCCGCCCGTGTCACGTCCGTGCGGGAGCCGACCCGGCCCGCCGTCTCCTGGAAGGAGCGGGGGCGGCCCGCGGGGTCGAAGGAGATCACCTCGCCGTCCAGGATGAACCGCTCGCCCACCAACTCCAGTGCGGCCGTGGTCACTTCGGGCAGCCGGTCGGTGATGTCGTCCAGGGTGCGGGTGTGGACGCGGACGGTGTCGCCGTCGCGGTGGACCTGGACCCGGATGCCGTCCAGCTTCTCCTCCACCGCGCAGGCGCCCAGCTTCCGCACCGCCTCGGCGACCGAGGAGGCGCTGTGCGCCAGCATCGGCAGGACGGGGCGGCCGACGGTGAGCCGGAACCGGTCCAGCGAGTCCGGTCCCTCGGCCAGCAGCGCCCGGGCGACCGTCTGCAGCGAGCCGGCGAGCATCACCGCCCGCCGTACGTCCGCCGCGTCGGCGCCGGTCGCCCGGGCGAGGCCCTCCACGGCGACCGCGTCCAGCGCGCCCTGCCGGACCTCTCCGGTGAGCAGGCCCAGCAGGAAGCGCTGCTCCTCCTCGGTGGCCGCGCCCATCAGCTCGCCGACGAGCCGGGCCCGTTCCGCCTGGGAGCCCGGCCCGGACACCTTGCCCAGTTCGCCGAGGCGGGCGTCGACCTCGCGGACGGTGAGCGCCGGCGCGGCGGCCGGCGGCACCGGGCGGCTCAGCACCTTCCAGCCGACGCCGAGCCGTCCCTGCGGGAGACGCCCCGCCAGGTACGGGATGACGATCGGCACGTCGTCCGCCTCCGCCTCCCGGAACAGCTCCGCGAGCAGCGCGGTCTTGCGGGATCGCGCCGCCGTCGCGGCGACCTCCCGGGACACCTGGGCGAGCCGGGTCAGCAGCATGTCATCCAGGGTGCACCGGGGTAGCGGGGTCTACACCCGCGCGGCCGCGTCGAGGCCGGCGAACAGCAGCTCCCCGTTGATCGCCGCCCCCGCCCGGTAGCCCCGGCTCGCCGCGTTGATCACCTGTTCCGCGAAGCCGCTCGTGTTGCCCGCCGCCCACAGGCCGGGCACGGTCGTCAGGCCCCGCTCGTCGATCACCGGGTAGGCGCCGAACGGCGTCTCGCACAGTTCGGCGCCCAGCCGCACGAGCAGGTCGTTGTTCGGCAGGGCGCGCGGCGCGGCGTACAGCACCTCGCGCTCGTGGACCGTGCCGTCCCCGAGCCGGACCCCGGTGAGCCGGTCGCCGGTGACGACGAGTCCCGCGACCCGGCCGGGCACCACCGCGACCCCGGCCGTGGCCAGCCGGCGCCGGTCCTCGTCCGTCAGCTCCGACTCGCCCGTCTCGTGCAGGAAGAGCCGCACGTCCTTCGACCACTGGGTGACCATCAGTGCCTGGTGGACGCTCAGCGGTGAGGTGGCGAGCACCCCGGTCGGCAGGTCGCGGACCTCCCAGCCGTGGCAGTACGGGCAGTGGACCACGTCCCGGCCGAACCGCTCGGCCAGCCCCGGCACCGCCGGCAGCTCGTCCTTCAGGCCGGTGGCGATCACCAGGTGCCGGGCCCGTACCGTGCCACCGCTCGCGAGGTGCACGGTGAAGTCCGTGCCGTCCCCGCGCGCGTCCACGGCCCGGTCCCGGACCAGCTCCACCCCGTACCGGGCGACCTCCTCCCGCCCGGCCGCCAGGAACTCGGCCGGGGACATGCCGTCCCGGGTCAGGTAGCCCTGCATGTGCGCGGCGGGCGCGTTGCGCGGCTCGCCCGCGTCCACGACCAGGGTGCGGCGGCGGGCCCGGCCCAGCACCAGTGCGGCGGACAGCCCTGCGGCGCCGCCTCCGACGACGACCGCTTCGTACGTGTTCATCTCGGTCATGCCCGAGACGGTCGCTCGGCTGCCCCGGGATTGACAAACGACTTTGCCGATTCTGCAATAGAAGACATGAGTACAGACGACGTGCTGGCGGAAGTGGGCGAGCGGCTGCGCCGTATCCGCAAGGAACGGGAGGTGACCCTGGCCGCGCTGTCGGAGGCGACGGGGATCTCCGTGAGCACCCTCTCCCGGCTGGAGTCCGGGCTGCGCAAGCCCAGCCTCGAACTGCTGCTGCCGATCGCCCAGGCCCACCAGGTCCCGCTGGACGAACTGGTCGGCGCCCCGCCGGTCGGCGACCCCCGGGTGCGGACCCGGCCCCTGCAGCGGCACGGCCGCACCTTCTGGCCGCTGACCCGCCAGCCCGGCGGGCTCCAGGCCTTCAAGGTCGTCGAACCGCAGCGCATGCAGGAGCCGGAGCCGCGCACCCACGAGGGCTACGAGTGGCTGTACGTGCTGTCGGGCCGGCTGCGGCTGGTCCTCGGTGAGCACGACGTGGTGCTCGCGGCGGGAGAGGCCGCCGAGTTCGACACGCGCGTGCCGCACTGGTTCGGCTCGACGGGGGAGGGGCCGGTGGAGTTCCTCAGTCTGTTCGGGCCGCAGGGGGAACGGATGCACGTACGGGCGCGGCCGACACGGAAGTGACGCGGCCGACTGTTCCCTGAATGGCAAGCGACCGCTTAGTATGCGACCGGACCGGTCAGACGAAGCAGTCCCGTGGAGGCCCCGCATGCAGGCATGGCAAGTGCACGAGAACGGCGAGCCGGGAGAGGTGATGCGCCTGGCCGAGGTCGAGCGGCCCGTGCCCGGCGATCATCAGGTGCTGCTGCGGGTGCGCGCCGCCAACGTCAACTTCCCGGACGCGCTGCTGTGCCGCGGCCAGTACCAGGTGCGCCCGCCGCTGCCCTTCACGCCCGGCGTGGAGATCTGCGGCGAGACCGAGGGCGGCCGCCGGGTGATCGCCAACCCCGCGCTGCCCTACGGCGGTTTCGCCGAGTACGCGCTCGCCGACGCCCGCGCCCTGCTGCCGGCGCCCGGGTCGCTGGACGACGCGGAGGCCGCCGCGCTGCACATCGGCTACCAGACGGGCTGGTTCGGCCTGCACCGCCGGGCCCGCCTCGAAGCGGGGGAGACGCTGCTCGTGCACGCCGCCGCGGGCGGGGTGGGCAGCGCGGCCGTCCAGCTCGGCAAGGCGGCCGGCGCCACGGTGATCGGCGTGGTCGGTGGCGCCGAGAAGGCCGCCGTGGCCCGCGAGCTGGGTTGTGACGTGGTGGTCGACCGTCGCGCGGAGGAGGTCGTCGCGGCCGTCAAGGAGGCCACCGGCGGCCGGGGCGCCGACGTGATCTACGACCCGGTCGGCGGCGAGGCCTACGCGCAGTCCGCCAAGCTGGTCGCCTTCGAGGGGCGGATCGTCGTCGTGGGCTTCGCCGGCGGCACCATCCCCAGCCCGGCGCTCAACCACGCCCTGGTGAAGAACTACTCGATCCTCGGCCTCCACTGGGGCCTGTACAACACCAAGAACCCGAAACTGATCCTGCGCTGCCACGAGGAGCTGACCGAGCTGGCCGCGCGCGGCGCGATCAAGCCGTTGGTGAGCGAGCGGGTGCCGTTGGCCGAGGCCGCCGGCGCCGTGCAGAAGGTGGCGGACGGCCGGTCCACCGGACGGATCGCCGTGGTGATGGAGGCAACAGCATGACCGACGCCGACGAACTGCGCCGCCGCACCCGCGAGTTGCTGGCCGCGCATCCCCCCGCGGACACCGGCCGCCTGGAGTTCCTGCGCGCCCGCTTCGACGCCGGCCTCGCCTGGGTGCACTACCCGGAGGGCCTCGGCGGACTCGGCGCCCCCCGCTCCCTGCAGGCCGTCGTGGACGCCGAGCTGGAGGCCGCGGGTGCGCCCGACAACGACCCGCGCCGCAACGGCATCGGTCTCGGCATGGCCGCGCCGACCGTCCTGAAGTACGGCACCGAGGAGCAGAAGCAGCGGTTCCTGCGGCCCCTGTGGACCGGGGAGGAGGTCTGGTGCCAGCTCTTCAGCGAGCCCGGCGCCGGCTCCGACCTGGCCGCACTCGGCACCCGGGCCGTCCGGGAGGGCGAGGAGTGGGTCGTCAACGGGCAGAAGGTGTGGACGTCCGGCGCGCACAACTCGCGCTGGGCCATCCTCATCGCCCGCACCGACCCGAGCGTGCCGAAGCACGCGGGCATCACCTACTTCGTCTGCGACATGACCGACCCCGGCGTCGAGGTCCGGCCGCTGCGCCAGATCACCGGTGAGGCCGAGTTCAACGAGGTCTTCCTCACCGACGTCCGCATCCCCGACACCCGCCGGCTCGGCGAGGTCGGCGACGGCTGGCGGGTCGCGCAGACCACGCTCAACAACGAGCGCGTCGCCATCGGCGGCATGCGGCTGCCCCGCGAGGGCGGCATGATCGGCCCCGTCTCGAAGACCTGGCGCGAGCGCCCGGAGCTGCGCACCCACGACCTGCACCAGCGGCTGCTGAAGCTCTGGGTCGAGGCCGAGGTCGCCCGCCTCACCGGCGAGCGGCTGCGCCAGCAGCTCGTAGCGGGCCAGCCCGGTCCCGAGGGCGCCGGGATGAAGCTCGCCTTCGCCCGGCTCAACCAGGAGATCAGCGGCCTGGAGGTCGAACTCCTCGGCGCGGACGGCCTGTCGTACGAGGACTGGACCATGCGCCGCCCCGAGCTGGTCGACTTCACCGGCCGCGACGCCGGCTACCGGTATCTGCGCGCCAAGGGCAACAGCATCGAGGGCGGGACCAGCGAGGTCCTGCTGAACATCGTCGCCGAGCGCGTCCTGGGCCTGCCCGCCGAGCCGCGCACCGACAAGGACGTCGCCTGGAAGGACCTGGCCCGATGAACACACAGCCGGATCTTCTGTACTCCGAGGAGGAGGAGGCGCTGCGCGCCGCCGTCCGTGACCTGCTCACGGACCACTGCGCGGCGTCCGGCGTGATCGTCCGCACCGAGTCGGACGCCCCGCACGACCTCGCGCTGTGGAAGTCCCTGGCCGAGGGCATGGGCCTGGCCGGGCTCCTGGTGCCCGAGGAGCAGGGCGGCCAGGGCGCGTCCGCCCGCGAGGCCGCTGTCGTGCTGGAGGAGCTGGGGCGGGCGGTCGCCCCCGTGCCGTACCTCACCAGTGCGGTCGTGGCCACCGAGGCGCTGCTCGCCTGCGGCGACGAGGAACTGCTGGGCCGGCTGGCCTCCGGGCGCGCCATCGGCGCCCTCGCGGTCGGGCTGCACACGGCACCGGGTGCCGTCTTCCCCGCCGCACGCGCCGAGAACGGCACGCTGCACGGCGAGCTGACCGGCGTCGCGGACGCCGCCGCCGCCGACGTGCTGCTCGTCCCGGCCGACGACGGCGGCCTGTACGCCGTGGCCGCCGACGCCGTGACCCTCACCCCGCAGGTCTCCCTGGACCTGACCCGGCCGCTGGCGACGGTCCGGCTGGAAGGCGCTCCCGGCCGCCGCATCGGCGACGCCGAACCCGCCGTACGCCGGGCCCTGCGCGCCGCGGCCGGACTGCTCGCCTCCGAGCAACTTGGCGTTGCCGACTGGGCGTTGACCGAGACGGTGCGCTACTTGAAGGAGCGCAAGCAGTTCAACCGGCCGGTCGGCGGCTTCCAGGCGCTCAAGCACCGGCTCGCCCAGCTGTGGCTGGAGGTCGTCAACCTCCGCGCCGCCGCCCGTGCCGCCGCCGACGCGCTGGCCACCGGCGAGGACGCCGACGTGTCGGTCGCCGTCGCACAGGCCTATGCGGCCCCGGTCGCCGTCCGCGCCGCCGAGGAGGCGCTGCAGCTGCACGGCGGCATCGGGATGACCTGGGAGCACCCGGTGCACCTGTATCTGAAGCGGGCCAAGGCCGACTCGATCGCGTACGGCACCGCGGGAGCCCACCGGGAGGCGCTGGCCGGTCTGGTCGGCCTCCAGGCACCCTGACACGCGGCACGTGAAGCCCGCCCCGCCCGGGGCGGGCTTCCCCATGTGCCCGCGCCGGAGACGTCCCCGCGCCGGGGAGGTGAACAACGCACCAACTCCCCATCAGGCAGGGCTACTTGAGTGGTGAGCGCACGCATACTCTCCCCGGCCCCGTCTGCCCTGCCCGCGAGCCGCGCGCTCGCCGGCGAGCACGAGCGCCACCCGCGTCCGCTGTGGCGCGCCCACGCGCACAACGACTACGAGCACCCGCGGCCCCTGTCCGACGCCCTCGACCACCGCTTCGGCAGCGTCGAGGCCGACGTCTTCCTCGTCGGCGGCCGGCTCCTCATCGGCCACGACGCCTCGGAGCTGGACCCGGCCCGCACCCTCGAATCCCTCTACCTCGACCCGCTGACCGCCCGCCTCCGGGCCGGCCACGGCAGCGTGTACCGCGCGGAGCGCCGGCCGCTGCAGCTCCTGATCGACATCAAGACCGAGGGCTCCTCGACGTACCTCGAACTCGACCGCCGGCTGCGGCGCCACCCGCACCTGTTCACGCGGTACGCGCACGGCCGGATCCACCCCGGCCCGGTCACCGCGGTCGTGTCCGGCGACCGGGCCGCCCGCGCCCCGATGGAGGCGCGGTCGAGCGCAGCGCCTTCTACGACGGCCGGCTCACCGGCCTCGGTGGCCCCGCCGCCTCTTTCATCTCACTGATCAGCGACAACTGGACGCTCGACTTCACCTGGTCGGGCCAGGGCCCGATCCCGGACGCGGAGCGACGGAAGCTGCGGAGACTCACGGCCGCCGCACACGCGCGCGGGCAGCGGGTCCGGTTCTGGGCCGCCCCCGACACGGCAGGTCAGGCCCGGGACGCGCTGTGGACGGAACTGCCGGCCGCCGGGGTCGACTACCTCGACACCGACGACCTCGCCGGCCTCCAGACCTTCCTCGACGCCCACCCCCGCGCGTGACACCACACGATCGGGGGACACGTCAGCCGCCCGGACGAACCCTCCACTACGCCACACTTGCGGCCGAAACGCCGCACGTGGGGCGTGGCGGAGGAGGTTCCGATGGCGATTTCCATCTCTGTGGTGCTGCTGCTCCTGATCCTGGCCGTGATCTTCATGCGCAACTGCTCGCTGAAGATCTCCCATGCCCTGGTCTGCATGCTGCTCGGCTTCTTCGTGGCCGGCACGAGCATGGCACCCACCATCCACAGCGGTCTGAGGGCGACCGCGGAGCTGGTGAGCAGTCTGCGGCCCTGAGGTCACACGGGGCGGCCTCAGCCGGTGGCGAAGACGCCGACGCCGTTCGGCACCGGACGCTCGGTCTCACCGCTGGGGTGGTTGCGGACCGTCACGGAGCTCGCGCCCGCGGAGCGGGTGACCATCTCCGTCGAGCCGCCGCCGTCGAGGTTGAACGCGTCGGACGCGCCCAGCGACCGCATGACGGCCGCCTCCTCGGCAACGGTCATGCCGCCGCGGTACTCCGCCGCCCCGTCCAGGGCCAGGATGAGCACGTGCCGTCCGCCGGGCCGGAAACCGACGACCGTGCGCACCGCCGAGGTGACGTGGTCCAGGCCGGACAGCGGCTCGCCGCCCCGCAGCACGGGGAAGCCGCCGATCGCGAACACGTACGGCACTCCGGAGCCGGCCGCCACGAGCCTGTGGGTGACGGTCACCCGGTCGCCCACCGACAGCTTCCGCAGCCGCTGCGCGCCCTCCTCGCGGCCCACCAGGACGGTGGTGCCCGAGGGGATGGGCCCCCTCCCGGGGGCGTCGGAGGCGGCCACCACCCGGCCGTTCGCCACCTTCACCTCGTAGGTGTCGGTGCTGCACTTCGCGGCCCGGTCGGTGTCGGTGCCGCAGACGGCGCGCTCGCGTGAGGCGCTGCCCCAGCGGGAGGTGAAGGCGCCGACGGAGTTCTGCGGCAGCGCGTACTGGTTCAGGCCCTTCAGGGGCAGCCTGCCGTCGGGCGTGGTGACGGTGCCGGCGAGGGAGAGGCGGTCCAGGCGCGCCCGCCGGTCGGTCCCCACGCCGAAGACGTCCTGGGTGCCGGTCCCCGGAGGCAGCGCGGGCCCGAACCGCTGGCCCCTCGGCACCGCCGCCTTGAGCACCCGCCCGTCGGCGACGGCGGGACCGACGCTCGCGCCGGTGGCCTCCACGCCCGGGTGCTGGGTCTCGGTGATGTCGAAGAAGTCACCGTTGACCCCCGCGACCGCCCCGGCCGAGTCCGCCAGCCGGGAGACGGTGGCCCGGGCCGCCACGGCGCCCGGGTGGAGCAGGTCGACGCGGACGTGGGGATTGCCCAGGTCGACCGTGAGCAGATGGGCGTGCGTCGTACCGGCGGCCGCGCCGATGTCGAACTGCCGGTAGGCGACCCCCGGCGCGATCCGTCTGGACGCCGGTACGGCACCGGCCGGTGCCGCCCCCGCCAGGGCCGCACCGGCCAGCACACCGAACGCCGTGACAACCGTGAGAACCGTTCTGCCCGCTGCCGAACGCCTGTGACGTCTCGTCACCGTGCCCCCTGATGTCTCGTCAACCGACCCAGCTTTCACGGGCAGTGCACCAGACGGCGGCGGACGGCGGGCGGACTAGGCGTCGACTACGCGAGAACGGGTGAGAAAACGCACCCCCTCGGGTGCCTCCAGCGAGAAGCCGCTGCCCCGGCCGGGCACGACGTCCACGATCAGCCGGGTGTGGCTCCACGCCTCGTACTGGCTGCGTGACATCCAGAAGGTGACGGGCTCCGCCACGCCCTCCACCGTCAGTTCCGCCAGCAGCACGTCCGAGCCGCCGGTGCGGAACTCCCCGTCCGGGTAGCACATGGGCGCGCTGCCGTCGCAGCAGCCGCCGGACTGGTGGAACATCAGCGGACCGTGCGCGGCGTGCAGCCGGCGCACCAGTTCGGCGGCCTGCGGGGTGAGTTCGACGCGGGGGATTTCCTCTTCCATGGTTCACCGTCCTGAGAAGCGGGGCGTCGGATCAGCCCAGTCTCACGGGCCGTCAGGGCCCCGTCCAGAAGGCTTCCGCCGCGCGCCCGGTCAGCGGTGACCGAGCACGTTGACCACACGCCCGTTCGGATCACGTACGAAGAACCGCCGTACGCCCCACTCCTCGTCGGTGAGCGGGTGCACGATCTCCGCGCCGCGCTCCCGCATCGCCGCGTACGCCGCGTCGACGTCGTCCACCTCGATGCTGAGGTCCGGGGCCACCGGCGCGGTGCGGTCCTCGCTCATGAGGCTCAGCTGCGCGGTGGGGTCCCCGGGGGAGGCCAGCGTCATGATCCAGCCGTGGTTCATGACCTCTTCGAGACCCAGCACACCGTAGAACTCCGCGCTCTGCGGCAGCGCGGCCGACCGGACGTTGGGCACCACACGGCGTACCTGCATCTCGCGGCTCTCCTGTGCGTCGGGGCTGTGGCGGACGAGCGGCAAGACTAGGGGGTTTCGTTTGGATCAGGTCGGATCAGGCCGCGGCGTCCGGTGCGGTGCATCGCAAGGCGGAGGATCACCCGCGTACTGGGCGTACTCGGGTGGTCCGACAACGCGGCGAGGTGCCGTGCCGGGCGTCGCGGACCCGGGCTGATCCAAACGGAGCCCCCTAGCCGCGGTGACCGGCTGAGAGGATGGGATCATGCATCCTCACCACTTCCGCCCGCCCGAGCCGCGCTTCGTCGCCGAGGGCGAACTCCCGCACTGGGACGAGGCGCTGGCGGCGGTCAACCGGGACCTCGCGGTGACCCTGCCCGGCCACCGGCCGTTGTGCCTGGTCGCGTACCCGGGCTGGGAGGAGAGCGAGGACGAAGGGGTGTACGTGGCCCTGGCGAGCGGCCTGTTCCACGGCAACGCCCTGCCGCCGGAAACGACCGCGACCGCAGCCCTGCCGGCCGTCGCCGAGGCCGCCCAGGACACGGTCATGGAGTTCCTGTGGCAGACGTGGCCGGTCTGCACCCTGCACGGGCTGGGGATGCACGTGTCCGGGGACGCGGGCCGTCCGTCCTGGTGGTGCGCCGGAGGAAGCCGGCCCGGCGATCCGGACCACGTCCGGACGGCGATAGGCGAGCTGGACACGGTCCACCGTCCCCGCCGCCCGAACCGCAAGCGCCGCAAGGAACGGTGACCCTCCTCGGGGCCGGGAGGGTCACGGCTGCGATCATCCCCGGATGCGAGAGATCGACGAGTTGGCCCGGGTCCAGGACCCGGCGTGGCCGCACCTCCAGGAGGCGTTCGCGGGGAGCGCCGTCCCGCTGCGCGTCCTGCCCGCCGACCCCGACGAGGGCCGCCGCTGTCTGCTGCAGCTGCAGGTCACCGCGCGGTCGGTGCTCGGCGCGCTGACGCTCGACTGCGGCGGGCTCGTGCTGGACGACGGGTGGGTGCGGGTGTACGGCGCGGGCTCCGCCGGGAGCGGTATGCCCGGCCTCGGCCGGGTGAACGGGTTTCCCGCCGCGTTCGAGCCCGGCTGGCACCCGGCGACCGGACTCGTCGTCGGCCATGACGTGCTCGGCGGGGTGTTCGCCCTGAACGGCCACGAACCCGCCCGGGCCGGCCGGCCGGGAGTGCCCGGGCAGATGACGTACTTCGCGCCCGACACCTTGGAGTGGGAGGCGCTGGACATGGGGCATTCCGACTGGGTGTGGTGGCTGCTGTCCGGCCGGCTGGAGACCTTCTACGACGGGCTGCGCTGGCCGGGCTGGCGCGAGGAGGCCACGGCCCTGGACCTCGCGCAGGGAATCACCGTCTACCCCTTCCTGTGGTCGGCGGAGGCGCACGAGGACCTCGCCGCCACGAGCCGACGGGCGGTGGCGATGCGGGAAGTGCTCGGGGTCGCCGCGGACTTCGCCCGGCAGGCGGGCATGGCCGACCCCGGGTTCCTCGGGGAGGTGTGAGTCCCGGTTCCGCTCTCAGGCGGTCGTGCGGAGCCGGCGCATCAGCAGGGCGTAGACCGCCGAGGCCACGAGCAGGCCCGCCGGGAGGGCCAGGTCGATCCCGCCCAGCACCGCGGCCACCGGGCCGGTGTAGACCGTGTCGACGCACAGGGCGGAGGCCGTGACGCCCGAGGCGAGGGCCAGCGCGCCCGGCCGGTTGACGCCGCCGCGGTACCAGAAGGGGCCGGTGGGCGTCTCGTCGGCGAGGGCGAGGCCGTCGTAGCGGTTGCGGCGCAGCAGGATGTCGGTGGCGTAGACGGCGGTGCTGGGGCCGAGCAGGACCACGGTCAGCTGGAGCACGTTCCCGACGGTGTCGAGGAAGTCGGAGACGAGCAGCGCGTACAGGGTCAGCGCGACGGACACGGTGCCGTCGACGAGGACGCTGAGCGAGCGCCGGATGCGGACGCCGACGGCCTGGAGGGCGAGACCGGCGCTGTAGGCGGTGAGCGCGTTGAGGGCGACCGTGCCGAGGACCAGCGCGAGCAGGAACACCGGGCGGAACCAGCCCGGCAGCAGCGGCTGCAGGGCGGACTCCGGGTCGCCCATGTCGACGGCGGTCGCGGCGACCGCGCCGATGCCGCAGACCACGACGCTGGGCAGGAAACCGCCGAGCGCCGTCCAGGCGGCCACCGCCCGCGCCGAGGTGGTGCGCGGCAGATACCGCGAGAAGTCCGCGCTGGTGGTGTACGACAGCGGGCCCGAGGCCATGAGGGCGACGCCGGCCAGTACGGTCGCCCACAGGCCGCCGCCGGTCAGCGGCCGGTCCGGCACGTAGCCGAAGTCGGCGTGCCGGACGACGGCGACGGCGACGACGGCGAAGACTACCGTCAGGGCCAGGGTGATCGGCACGTACAGCCGGACGATCGCGGCATGGCCGTAGACGCTGATGGCGAGGGTGACCGCGGCGATGAGCACCACGACCACCGCCTTCACCGCGTCGTTCACCGGCAGCCCCGTCCGCGCGACCAGCGAGAAGGCCGCGGTGGCCGCGGCCGCCAGGTTGAGCGCGAAGTAGCAGACCGAGATCATCCAGCCGGTCACCGCGTTGTTGACCCGGTTCCCGCGCACCCCGTACATCGCCCGCGTGACGACCTCGCTGGGCGCGCCCGCCGCCGGCCCGGGGATCGCGAGGAGCCCGGTGAGCAGCCAGAACAGATTGCCGACGACGATCACCGCGAGCGCCTGCCACAGGCTCAGGCCCATCAGTACGAGCGCGCCGCCGACCACCAGGCTCAGGTAGTTGACGTTCGCGGCGGCCCACACGGAGAACAGCTCGCGGGGGCGCCCGCGACGCTCGGAGTCGGGGATGTGGTCGATGCCGTGGGCCTCGATGCCGCCGGCCCGCTCGGACGCCGCGGTCATGCCTGTGGTGTTCCCCGTGGCGCCCGCCTGGTGCGCGTCGGGATGGGGGTCGGGGAGCGTGGACGCCATGAGGCCCTCCGGAAGCGGTGGGACCGGCCCGGTCGCTTATTGGGCGCCTGACCAGTTGCTTATTGGTCGCACACTCAATAGCATCGTCGGTATGTCGTCAAGCGTTCAGCGCAAGCGGATCCGCAAGGACCCGGCCGCCCGGCGGGCCGAGATCGTCGACGCGGCCGCCGTCGTCGCCCTGACCGAGGGCCTGGAGTGCATCACCCT
Organism: Streptomyces sp. NPDC051133; assembly: GCF_040682635.1. Lineage (NCBI taxonomy): Bacteria > Bacillati > Actinomycetota > Actinomycetes > Kitasatosporales > Streptomycetaceae > Streptomyces > Streptomyces sp. NPDC051133. The sequence continues at coordinate 74,872 of NZ_JBFBBK010000002.1, read as the reverse complement.
GCGCCGGATCGGCGAGGAACTCGCCGTGCGGCCGGGGCTGATCAGCCACTACTTCCCCTCGGCCGAGGACCTCGTCGCCGAGGCCTTCGGCAGCGCGGCGAGCGCCGAACTCGACCGCCTCCTCCCGGCCGGGCGCCCCGACGGCACCGAGGGCACGCCCGCCCGGCACCTGGCCCGCTTCCTCGCCCGCACCTCCGGCGAGGCGTACGACGCCATCAGCCGGCTCTGGATCAACGCCCGGCACCTCAGCCGCTACCGGCCGGTGCTGCGCGACCGGGTCGCCGAACAGGAGGGCGCCTGGCGCGGCCGGCTCGAGGAGCTGATCCGGGACGGCGTGGCCGCCGGCGAGTTCCGCACGGACGACCCGCTCGCCACGGCCATCCAGATCCTGGTCGTCCTGGACGGCCTGGGCGCCCACGCCAACACCGCGACCCCGCGCCGGCCGGACGCGGTGATCCGGATGGCCGTGACCACCGCAGAGCGGGAACTCGGCCTGGCGGCCGGCGCGCTCGCCGCCGACTGACCGATTCCGCGCCTGCCGCAGGTGGCGGCCATCCGGAGGGCCGAGTGGCTGATGCCGGGCCACCGCCCGCCGGGCGGGAACTCGGCCTGGCGGCCGGCGCGCTCGCCGCCGGCTGACCGATTCCGCGCCTGCCGCCGGTGGTGGTCCGGAGGGCCGTGGGGCTGACGCCGGGCCACCGACACCGCCGAGCGGGCGGGAACTCGGCCTGGCGGCCTGCGCCCTCCCACCGACCAACCCCGCATCCCGTTCTTCCGAAGGAGTCCCCGTGTCCGCCGACCTCGTCCTGCTCTCCGCCCGGCTGCTCGATCCCGGTACGGGCCTGCTGCTGCCGCACACCGCGCTCGCCGCGGAGGACGGGCGGATCAGCTTCCTCGGCGGCGACCGGGACGCCCGCGCCCTCGCCGGACCCGGCACCACGGTCGTCGACCTGCGCGGGGCGGTGGTCACCGCGGGCCTCACCGACGGGCATCTGCACCCCGTCTCCGGCGCCGAACGCACCATGGGCGTCGACCTGTCCGCCTGCCGCGACCTGGACGCCGTGCGCGCCGCGCTCGCCGGGGCCGCCCGGACCCTGCGGCCCGGCGACTGGCTGCGCGGCTGGGGCCTCGACCCCAACGCCTTCGGGGGCGCCCCGGTGGGCAACGCGGCCCTCGGGCCGGTCCTCGACGGCATCCCCGCGCTGATCGACCTGTTCGACGCGCACTCGCTGCTCGCGAGCGAGCGGGCGCTGGAACTGGCGGGCGTCGACGGCCCGCGCGCCTTCGACCAGGGCTCAGAGATCGTCTGCGACGCCGGCGGCCGGCCCACCGGCCTGCTGTTGGAGGACGCCGCCTGCGAGCTGGTCGAGGCCGTCGCCCCCCGGCCCACCGAGGCCGAGGCGCGGGCCCGCACCGCCGAGGTGCTCCGCGCCATGGCCGCCTCCGGCCTCACCGGCGGGCACGCCATGGACGCGAACGGCGACAGCCTGGCCGTCTACGCGGCCCTGGAGGCCGAGGAGGTCCTGCCCCTGCGGCTGCGCGTCGCCCCCTGGTGCCGGCCCGAGGCGGACGACGACGCCGTCGCCGAACTCGTCCGGCTCCAGGGCACCGGCGGCGCGCTGTGGCAGGTGGCGGGCGTGAAGCTCTTCATGGACGGCACCATCGACAACGGCACCGCCTGGCTGGAGGCCCCCGACTGCCACGGCCAGTCCGCGCACGCCTACTGGCCCGACCCGCAGCGCTACACCCAGGTGATCGCCGCCCTGCACCACGCGGGCGTGCCGACGGCCACCCACGCGATCGGCGACGCGGCGGTCCGCCATGCGCTCGACTCCGTCGAGAAGGCGCAGGCCGACGCGCCGGGAACGGCACGCCCGGTACGGCACCGGATCGAGCACATCGAGACCGTGCCCGACGACACCGTACGGCGGTTCGCGCCGCTCGGCGTCGCGGCCTCCATGCAGCCCACCCACTGCTGCGAGTTCACCCGGGCCGACCACACCGACAACTGGTCGCGCCGGCTGGGCGGGGAGCGGGCGGGGCGTGCGTTCCGCTGCCGCGACCTGTGGGAGGCGGGGGCGAAGGTCGTCCTCGGCTCCGACTGGCCCATCGCGCCGTACCCGCCGCTCGAGGTCATGGCCGGCGCCCGGCACCGCCGCCCCGCGGACCTCTCCCTGCCCCCGCACGGCCCGGACCAGGCCCTCACCGCCCTGCAGGCGCTCCAGGGCATGACGGTCAACGCCGCCTGGGCCGCGGGCGAGGAGCAGGAGGCCGGCCTGCCGGCCCTCGGTCACCGCGCCGACCTGACCGTGCTGGCCGACGATCCGCTGCGGGTGGCCGACACCGACCTGGCAGCGCTGCCGGTGGTGCTCACGGTCGTGGCGGGGCGGGTTACGTACCGGGCGGCTCATCTGTAGGAGGCGCGGGGTGGGGTGAGGCAGGAGGCGCGGGGTGGGGCGAGGTCCGCCGCTCCCGGTGCGAGCGGCGGGCCTCGAGCAGCAGCGGCAGCAGGGACAGGGCCACGACCACGCCGACCAGCGGCAGCAGATAGTCGTCGACGTGCGGCACGGACGCGCCGAGGGTGTAACCGGCCAGGACGAGCGCCTGCGTCCAGAGGATTCCGCCCACCGTCTGCCACAGGGTGAACCGCCGCGCGGGCACCCCGAGCGCTCCCGCCACCGGGTGCAGCACCGTCCGCACCAGCGGCACGAACCGCCCGATGACCAGTGCCTTGCCGTAGCCGTACCGCGCCAGCAGTTCCTCGGCCCGCTTGGCCGCCGTCCTCACCCGCCGGCTGCTCGTGCGCGCCAGCAGGGCCCGCCCGCCGTGCCGCCCGATCAGGTATCCCACCTGCCCGCCGGCCACCGCCCCCACGGCCGCGCAGAGCAGCACCTGCCACAACGCCAGCCGCGGCGGCTGGGTCGCACTCCCCGCGCACAGCACACCGGCAGGGAACAGCAGGGTGTCGCCGGGCAGGACGAAGCCGACGACCAGCAGGCCCGACTCCGCGAAGATCACCGTCAGGACCCCGAGCGCGCCGAAGGCGGCCAGCACCGAGGCGCTGTCCAACGGATCGACGGCGATCACCGGCCGAGCCTCCTGGCGTCCTCGTAGGGTCGCTCGCACCACCCAGCATCGCGTGTCGGCCGGGAAAACGCCTGCCTCCCCCGACTCGTCCGGCACCTAGGGGCTCCGTCGCGTCCCGGCCCCCCCTCGCCCGGCGGCGCGCGTCCCGGCCGGGCCGCGTTCGCCAGGTCGCGCCGCCCGTCCCCCGCACTCGGGTTCCGTACCCCGCGGGAGGTGTACGGGACGGCCGGTACCCCGCCCAGGCGATCACCGACCGGGGTGCCATGGAACGCGATCACCGACCGGTGTGCCCTGCAACGCGCCCGTCTCAGCTGTCGCCGCAGTGCCGGTGGTGCGCGCGGACGGTCCGGAACCGGGTGGGGCGGGCGCTGCGGCACGAGGCCGCGGGCGGGACCGCCGTCGGCGCACCGGTCACGACGACGCGGCCCGCTGCCCGCCGGCCGCCTCGTCCCGCCGTCCCCGCAGCAGCCGGCCGGTGATGACCGCGACGACGGCGGAGATGACGATGAGGGGCATCTGGTTGTGGGCGTCGCGGCCGAGGAGCAGGACGGCCAGGATCGAACTGGTCAGCGGCAGTCTGGTGACGGTCGTGGCGCCGGCCGCCATGCCGAGGCCGAGCGCGGCCGTGACGCCGAGACCGGGAAGTCCCGCACAGGCCAGGGCCGTCGCGGAACCCAGCATCACGGAGGGGAAGATCGGGCCGCCGCGCATGCTGCCCAGACAGATGCCCCAGGCCAGGCCCTTGCACAGGACGAGCGCGACGAGGGCCCCGACGGACCAGGCGTGCGGGTCCGCGGCCAGCTCGCCCAGCGCGGCCTGGCCCGACAGCGCGGCCTGCGCGGGGGAGCGGCCGGTGAGCAAGGCGTAGGCGGCGAGGAACACGCCGGCCGCCACGGCGCACAGCACGGTGCGGACGGCCGTGGCGCGCCCCGTCGTCCACCGGTGGGTACGCTCCCCGAGCCGGTGCCCGAGGGTCAGGACCACGGTGACCAGCGCGGCCGCAGGGATGCCCCACAGGAAATCGCCCGCGTCCGGGAGCACGTCCGGCGGCACGGTGGGCAGGCCCAGGGCGCCGACGGACAGCCCGGTCCACCGGCCGAACCCGGTGAAGACGAGGGCGCCCGCCGCGCTCGCGGTCAGGCAGGGCAGCAGCAGGACGGCGAGTTCGGGCCCGGCGAGACCGGCCGCCTCCACCACCATGATCGCCGCGACGATCGGACCACCGAGGATGGTGGAGATCGCCGCCGTCGACCCGGCGGTGGCCACGACCGTCGTCTCGTGGGGATCGGCCGCCTTCCGGCGCAGCCGCACGCGCAGCCGCAGCGCGAGCAGCGCGAGCGCCGACCCGACCGCCATCAGCGGCGCCTCGGGGCCCAGCACGACACCCAGGGGCAGGGTCAGGACGGCTGCCAGGAAGACTCCCGGCAGCTCACGCGGCCCGACGGGCGCTCCGCCCAGCCCCCGCGCCGGAATGTGCCCGCCGCGCCCGGGCGCCCGGGTGACGATCGGGGCGATGATCAGGCCGGCCAGGGCCAGGGCGGGCAGCGGCCACCACCAGGGGACACCGGTGTAGCCGACGGCCGCGGGGAGTGCCTCCCACACCTGGTGCTGGAGCCACTGCTGGAGGCTGACGAAGAAGAAGCAGGCGAGCGCGATGGGCACACCGAACACGACCGACAGCAGCAGGAGCCGCAGATAGCCCACGCTGAGCAGCACGGGCCGCCGCGCGGCCCGCTCGGGGGGCGGTGACGGGTCCGCGGTTCCGCTCACGGTCGCTCCTCGGGCCTGTGGTGAGCCTCAGTAAACGGGGCACCGGATCACGCCCCCGCAGAGGCCGCACCACAGCGCCGGCCCGCAGCACTCCAACGGAGCAGTCCCGGTGGCGGACGCGGTCGGCTCCGGCGCCGTTCAGTGGCCGTCCGGCGCCGTTCAGCGGCCATCCGTCGCCTGTTCGCACCAGATGGTCTTGCCCTGCCGCCCGAACCGGGTTCCCCACCGCTCCGCGAGCTGGGCGACGATCTCCAGCCCGCGCCCGCCCTCGTCGAGCGCGCGGGCGTGGCGCAGGTGCGGGGCGGTGCTGCTGCCGTCGGAGACCTCGCACACCAGGCTGCGGTCGCGGATCATCCGCAGCCGGATCGGCGGGCTGCCGTAGCGCAGGGCGTTGGTGACCAGCTCGCTGACGATCAGTTCCGTGGTGAACGCCAACTCCTCCAGCGTCCAGGCCGTCAACTGGTGTTCTGCGAGGCGGCGGGCGGTGCCCACGACGGCCGGGTCCACGGGCAGCGTCCACTCGGCGAGGCTCCGCTCGTCCAGCCCGTGCGTCCGGGCCAGCAGCAGGACCGCGTCGTCCTCGCCCTGCCCGCGCATCAGGGCGTACACCGCGTCGTCGGCGAGCTGCTTCAGCGTGCGGCCGGGATGGGACAGGACGCGGCGCAGGGTGCCCCGGGCGTCCGGCGCCCAGCGCACCAGACCGCTCGTGTACATCATCAGCAGGCTGCCGTCCGGGAGTTCGGCGTGGGCCGGCTCGTACCCGCCGCGGCCGGTGCCGAGCAGCGGGCCGACCGGCGGCTCGAAGGCGACGGGCTCGCCGTCCGCGCCGACGGCCACCGGGGCGGTGTGCCCGGCGCTGGCGGCCGTGCAGATACGGGTCACCGGGTCGTAGACGGCGTACAGACACGACGCGGTGACCGGCTCGCCGCCCTCCCGGGGCAGCGCCGCGGTGATGTCGTCCAGGCACGACATCAGCTCCTCGGGCGCCGGGTCCCGGACCGCGAGCGTCATCAGGGCGGTGCGCAACTGGCCCATGGCGGCGGCGACCTCGATCCCGCTGCCCGTGACGTCGCCGACGGTCAGGGCGACCCTGCTGCCGGACAACGGGAGCACGTCGTACCAGTTCCCGCCCCCGCCCCGGGTGCCGGCCAGGTGCAGGGAAGCGGTGTCGACGGCGGTCAGATCGGGCGGCGTGCGGGGCAGCAGGTGGCGTTGCAGGGTGGTGGCGACGGCACGCTCGCGGGCGTAGTTGCGGGCGTTGTCGATGCTCAGCGCCGTGTGCCGTGCCAACTGCTCGGCCAGGGCCAGATCGTCGTCGTCGTACGGCCGTGGGTCGCTGTGCCGGTAGTACCCGACGATGCCGAGGACGGTGCCGCGCACGACGAGCGGTGTCACGAGGAACGAGTGCACACCGGTCTCGGTCAGCCGTCGGGTCCGCTCCGGATCGGAGGCCAGCCAGGGCTCGTCCGCCGACAGCCGGGCGACGAGCCGGGGCACGGCGTCGTGCAGGCTCTGGGTGAACGGCGTCGGAAAGGGGAAGGTGGTCAGCCCGCCCTCCCGCACCGGTCCCGGCCCGCCGCTCACCGAGCGGAAGGCGGACCGGCGCAGCGGTACGTCCGCCTCGACCGGCCCCGCGGACAGGGGTGCGCCGCGCACCGCCTCGTCCAGCACGTCCACGGTCACCGCGTCCGCGAACCGGCCCACCACCACCTCGGCGAGCGCGTCCGCCGTGGCCCGGACGTCCAGGCGGGTACCGATGGCGCGGTGGGCGTCGTGCAGGACCGCCAGCCGGTCCGCCGCGTTCTGGCGTGCGGTGACGTCCTGGACGACGGCGACACCGAGCACGCGTCCGTCGCCGGTCCGCACCCTGAAGACCGACACCGACACCACCATCTCGTGGTCGGGGTCACCGGGAGGCCGGCCGCGGATCAGGCGGTCGCGGATCTGTCCCTCTCCCGCGAGCACCCGGCGGGCGAGCGCGGGGAGTTCCGCGTCGTCGAAGCCCTCCGCGACCTCGTCGAGCCGCCGTCCCAGCACCGCGTCACGGGGGACCCCGCGCACCCCGCGCGCGGCGGTGTTGTAGCGCACGACCCGCAACTGTTCGTCGAAGACGTACAGCCCCACGGGCGCCTGGGTGAACAGGGCCTCCAGGACGGCGGCGGGCAGGTCCTGGCCGGCGGCTCCGGACATCCTCGCCCCTACGTCCGCGCGGTCTCGGCGGCGCCGGCTTCCACGTCGGGGACCAGGTCAGCCGCCGGCGTCCGCAGCCGGCGGACGGGCGGGACCGGGAGAGAGGCGAAGGCGCTCGCCGAGCCGAACCGCGGCCGGCGGCCCCGGACCGGGGAGCGCCGGCAGGAGACCGGCGCGCAGGTCTGCGGGTCCCCGACGAGACCGCGTGCGTCGATGGGCGGGTAGCTGCGCATCACGTGCCCTTTCGGCGTGGACCTCGGGCTTCTCCTGACGACCCTCCGGGGTGGGGCGCCCGGCAGCCATCGGGGCGAGCCGAGCGGGTGAAGCGCGGCGGCGGGCCCGAACGGCCGTCCGCGCCGCAGTCGCAACCGACGAGCGGGTGCGCACAGGATCGGGGATTCCTCCACTGTCCCCGGACGGGCCATATGCCCAGACTTCCACTCATGACGAATGACGCGCTGCCCGAGCAGCCGGCCGTCGCCGTGGGCTCCCCGGAGCAGCGGCCGGCCGCGCGACCCGGGGACGCAGACGTGCCGGTGTGCGCGCCCCGGCGCACCGGGCGAGCCGGGCGCGTGTCCCGCTCCCTCGCCGCACACCGTACGCCCGGCTCGCTCGGCAGCCGGGTGGCCGCCGAGGCGGTGGGTACGGGGCTGCTCGTGACCGTGGCCGTCGGCTCCGGGATCCAGGCCGCCGCGCTGTCGCAGGACGTCGGCGTGCAGTTGCTGGCCGGCTCGCTCGCCGCCGTGTTCGGCCTGGGCGTACTGCTGACCCTGCTGGGGCCGGTGTCCGGCGGGCACCTCAACCCGGCGGTCACCCTGTGCGCGTGGTACGTCGGCCGCCGCCGCGGCACCGGGCCGACCCTGCGGGACGTCGTCGCGTACATACCCGCGCAGGTGGCCGGGGCGATCGGCGGCGCGGTCCTGGCCGACGCCATGTTCGCCAGGCCGGTACTGCGGCTCTCCACCCACGAGCGGTTCGCCGGACACCTGTGGCTGGGCGAGGCCGTCGCCACGGCCGGTCTGATCCTGCTCATCGTCGGCCTGGAACGCACCGGCCGTGCCGGATTCACCCCGGCTGCGGTGGCCTGCTACCTCGGCTGCGCCTGCTGGTTCACGTCGTCCACCGCCTTCGCCAATCCCGCCCTGACCATCGGCCGCGCCCTCACCGACAGCGCCACCGGAATCGCCCCCGCCTCCGTCGCCCCCTTCATCGGGGCGCAACTGACCGGCGCCGTCCTCGGACTGGCCACGGTGGCGGTCCTGTACGGGCGCGGCCCCCGGACGGCGGACGACGCGCAACGGCCGGGCCGGCCGGAGACGCCGGGGCACTGACGCGCGGGCCGGCCCCAGGCGCTGCCGCTTCTCCACGGTGCGCGGGGCCGACCCGATCGCCGTCCTGGAACACGGCCGTGTCACCGGCACCGGCACCCGCACGCCCCCGTCCACCACCGCCGGCCGCCGCGCCGGACTCCACGGCCTGCAGTACCGCGTGGACGCCCGGCCGCGTTCGCGCCGGCGGTGGGAAGACGGTCCCGCAGGGCGTCTGCCGGGCGTCTGCCGGGCATCTGCCCCGGCCGGGCGCCCTGCGGCGGTACCGCTGCCCGGGCGGGGCGCCCGGTGGGTGCGACACCCGGCGCTCTAGAAGAAGCCCAGCGGCGTAGGTGGTGACAGACGTGTGACGGCGCCCGTGACGGCCCGGTGATAGGGCGAGGGCCGCCGGGGAGCATGCTGGCGGGGCCTCGGCCCGGATCCACTGGACGAAGCCCCACCGGAGCGCTCCGGTGGGGCTTCGTCTCGAGTTCGACCGTGCTTGCGCGCATGACGCGCTCGGCTCCTCATGCTGTTCGTGTTCCTGCGATGCGCTCGGGGACGCTGGATTCGCGATCGCAGCCAGCAAGAAGGGGATCCGCGAGGCGACGCGGTCCTGCGGGGAAACCGGGCGGGTTCTGTGGTGTGGTGGGTTGACGCGGTGTGCTCTGCTCGGGCGGGCTCAGCGGTATGCCGACTGTCGGTGGATGTGTGACGTCGTGGCCGCCATTGATGCTGCACCCGCGACGGAACCCGACTTGGTCGTACGTGCCGGACGTTCTGCGGTGACAGGGCACAATAGTCCGCACGCGGTGGCTGGGGGACCGGCTCTGGGGAGGGCGTCGTGAAGTTCTGAAAGCGAACGCTGGAAATGCTTGGCGACCTCATTTGCGGGAACGTCGGTGCGGCAGATCCTCAAGCTGATGGCGGGCCTGCATATTTCCCGTATCGCTCGAGCACATCACCGAGTTCTTCGCGGAGCTCGACATGGATTGGGAGCACGACGGTTCGACGCGGCACCGCTGGGTCGCGGGGGTGCTGGGACAATTGTTGGCGGAGCCGCACGAGGGGCCTTCACACTCACCGGAGTCCTTCTGTAGGGAGATCGACCACCTGATGAATCCGGCGGATGCCCTCAATGAGGGTCTCGACCGGCCCAATGCCCTGCGCTTGCTGAACAATGCGCTTGCCCGGGAAGGGTTCGAAGCCTTTTGCTGGGAGGACAAGCACTACTACCTGTGGCACATCGGAACGAACACTGTCTCGATGTTGGCCAAGAACCCGCACCGTCCTCCGAGCGCCGCCGAGACGCAGCGGCGTTCAGCACTCGCCGCGTCACACCCTGCCGACCCAGCACTTCCTGTACTTCGGCATCCAGGTGAAGCGCGGGAAACTGGATGCCACCGGAAAGTCCGGGGCGGGAAATGCCAACATCGCAGAGATCCACAATCAGGCTCTGATGCTGCTGGCGCACGAGATCTTCGACCCCGAGACCAACCGACGCGTCCTCGTCGACCATGCGTTCATCGTGGCCGGCGGGGAGATCACCAAGGCTGCACGCAACTGGCTGGGCAACGCGTTGGACGCGGCGAAGCGGAGCCAGATCATGTTCATGGATCGCGACGACATCTTGAACCAGTTCGTGGTGACCAACCTGCCGCTTCCCGTAGGTGTGCTGCCGGCTGCGATGCCATCCGGTGGTACCGCGGAAGCGCCATTCTGATGCTCGTTCAGGGCCTGCGGCCTCAGGCGGACCGGCGGGCGTGACCGGGGATGCGGGCCGTCAGCCTGGCCGCGACCGCGACCGCGACCGCGACCGCGGCCGCGACCGCGACCGCGGCGACGGAGTCGGGGGCGGGCCGGCAGCACGAACCAGACGCTTTCCTGGCCGTTGCGGTGCTGTCGTCGGCGTGCTCCACGAAGGGCCGGCCCTGGGATGCGAGTAGCTGCTGCCCCTCGTCGGTGAGCCGCGCGCTCCAATGGCCCCGGTGCTTGGCTATTTTGATAAGCCCGCGGTTTTGCATAGCTTGAGCGCTGGTCTTGTAGGTCCTGCCCTTCCAGACTCCATGGGGGCATCCCTGGCCTACCCAGTCGAGCACTGCCTGCTGACGTTCGTTGAGGTCCCGCTGCACTTACCGCCTCCACTGGGTCCCTCGTGTGCCGTTCGGACAGTGCCCGACTGCACGCGCAAGCACTCCAGGGGCTACGAGTGCTGGGTGTTGCCGGCCACTCGTCTGGGATTGGGGCGCCGGCATCGAAGGTCGGTCTTCAACGAACGGTGACGCGCGCTTCTCGAACGGCTTGCGGCTGGTGACAGATGCTCCGGCCGCCGCGGGTGGAGTGTCGACGGCTTGGGTGGCTTGATGCCATGGGGTGCTGGGGCGATGCGGCGGGCGGTGGGGCGCTCTTCGGCCTGCCCGATTCGAGGCGGACCTTGATCTTGGGCAGGGAGAGGTCGGGGGCCGATCCTGCCTCCCGGGTGCAAGATCTGTTCACCGTTCTCGTTGTGGTCGCGGGGGGGGAGGAGGAGGAGGGGGGCGGCCGTCGGCGTCACCGGGGAGGTCTCCTGACGGGGCCGCGCCGGGCTAGCGGCGCGGATGCGGTCCTGGAGCCATTCGGGGCTGGTCTGTTCCCAGCCGAGGCGTTCGGCCTTGTGCATCTCGGCCTGGGTGGGCCGACGGGCGCCTGTGCGGTCGCCCTTCTTCAGCCGGCGCAGCCCGCAGTCCTTCTCGATCTCGCGGCATGCGTCACCGACGCGCAGGTCACTGTCGTGGAGTTTGGGGCAGCGGCCGTCCTCGCGGACGGTGGTGGCGAGGATGTGGATGTGATCGCCGGCGTGACGTACGGCGACCACCGGCAGGACAGATCGTGTCCGACCGGGGTGATGCCGGCCGCCCGACGATGCGCTGGGCGATATCACTCCACTCGGCGTCGGAGAGGTAGTGGTCCTCAGGTCCGGCGCGTACGGGGCAGTGTCAGACGTGGTCGTTGACCTTCTTGCCGAACTCGCTGTCGCGCAGCCGCATGTGCTCGTCGACGTGGCGGGCGAGTTCGGTGAGGGTGGCGTTCTCGTCGTGGGCCTGGTCCTGCTGGATAGCGGATTTCCGTATGAGCACTGGCGATGGCTCAGCGCTTGCGGCGTCGCCCCCGACTGGTCCGTGCCACAGCCGGAGCGGAGTCGACCGTCGCCGGTGCCGGCGCCCCCTGCGGGCGGTCGGCCGAGACGACCAGGGCGGCGAGGAGCGTGGTGACGGGGACCGAGGCCACCAGGCCGATCGAGCCGACCAGCGTGCGCACGATCTCCTCGGCGACCAGCTCGCTGTTGGCGACCGTGCCCACGCCGCTCTGCGCTATGGAAAAGAGGAGAAGCAGCGGCAGAGCGGCGCCTGCGTAGGCGAGGACGAGGGTATTGACCACGGAGGCGATGTGGTCGCGGCCGATGCGGATGCCCGCCCGGTACAGCCCGCGCCAGCCCATCGCCGGGTTGGCTTCGTGCAGTTCCCAGACGGCCGAGGTCTGGGTCACGGTGACGTCGTCGAGCACGCCGAGGGAGCCGATGATGACGCCGGCGAGCAGCAGGCCGCTCATGTCGAGCTTCGGGTACAGGCCGTGGATCAGGCCGGTCTGGTCATCCGTGTTGCCGGTCAGGGCGGCCCAGCCTATGAACTGGGAGCCGAGGATGCCGATCAGTGCCAGTGAGGCGAGCGTGCCGAGCACGGCGACCGACGTACGGGCGGACAGGCCGTGGCACATGTAGAGGGCGATCAGCATGATGGCGCTCGACCCGGTCACCGGCACCAGCAGCGGGGTCGCGCCCTGGAGGATCGCGGGCAGGATGAAGAAGTTGAGCACTCCGAAGCTGATGGCCAGCGCGACCAGGGCCATCACGCCGCGGAGCCGCCCGACGACCACGACGGCGAGCGCGAAGATGCCGGCGAGCAGCGTCATGGGGAAGCGCCGGTTGACGTCGGTGACGGAGTACTGCAGGTCCTTCGGGGCGGAGGGCTCGTAGGCGACCACGACCTTTTCGTCCTGGTGCAGCTGTCGTGCCTGGTCGGGCTGCACGATCTCGGTGAAGGTACGGCCTTTGCCCTTGCCGGTGTCGACTCGGATCGTGGCCTTGTGGCAGGTGCCGTTCGCCTCCTGCTGGGCGGAGGTGCCCTCGGCGGTGGAGGTGTCGCCGGTGGGGGTCTCGCCGGAGGCGTTGACCGACTTGCAGCTCACTTCGAGGACTCTGGTGACCGTGGCCTGCTGTGTCTGCTGGTCGAAGCCGACGCCGGTGCGCTTGTGCGGCGGCGCACCGCCCGGCCACAGGACCACGAGCCCCACCACGACGGCGGCGGTGAAGGGGATCAGGATCGCCGCGATCACCTTGCGCAGGTGCCGGGAGACCGGCGCGGCAGCCCCGTGGCTGTGGCCATGACTGCCGACGCCCGCCCCAGGACCGTGATCGGGGTGATGCCCGATGTCACTCGCATGGCCTGCGGCCACGGAGGACGGGACATGGCCCGCGCCGGCATGGTGCCCGTAGTCGGGATGAGGTGCCGACCCGGGAACGCCCCCGTACTCGTAGCCGCCGTGTGCGTACTCGCTCGCGTGTCCACCCATGGCCGGGGGCAGATTGCCGACGCCGTCCCAGTCCCCGGCGCTCTGCCGGTCAGCCGCTCCCATGCCGTCTCCCTCGCGGTGGTCCGTGCCCCCCTCCCGAGCCGAACCTGCGCGGCGGCTCTGGGGAAGAGTACGGGAAGGCCGTGTCGTGGTCTCAGACACGATGACGGCGAGAACATCGAGTGCCTGGTGTTCACCGTGCCGGGAACATGGACCTTCCTGGGGGAGCGGATCGGGTCTGGGTCACCAACTGCTCTTGGTGACGCCGGGGAGCTCGCCCGCGTGGGCCATCTCGCGTACGCGGATGCGGGACAGGCCGAAGGCGCGCAGGTGGCCGCGGGGGCGGCCGTCCACGGAGTCGCGGTTGCGCAGGCGGGTGGCGCTGGCGTCGCGGGGCTGTCGGCGTAGTTCGCGCTGGGCGGCGGCGCGTTCCTCGTCGGACGTCCGGGGTGACGAGATGATCCGCTTCAGTTCGGAGCGGCGTGCGGCGTAGCGGGCCACGACGAGGCGCCGCTGCTCGTTCTTCGCGATCTTGCTCTTCTTCGCCATCAGACCTTCCCTCCCCGGGCGCGGATGCGGGCCACGGCGGCCTCGATGCCGATCGTGTCGACCGTCTTGATGCCCTTGGTGGAGAGGGTGAGCCGGACGTGGCGGCCTTCGCTCGGCAGCCAGTAGCGCTTGCGCTGGACGTTCGGGTCGAAGCGGCGCTTGCTGCGCCGGTGCGAGTGCGAGATCTGGTGGCCGAAGCCGGGCTGCCGGCCGGTGAGTTGGCAGTGGGCGGACATGGTTCCTCCTCGTCTGGTGGCAGCACAGTAGCGCTAAATGAAAATGAAAACCAATCCTGTGTATGGTGCTGCCATGGCCCGTAACGAACTGCGCCCGATCATCAAGCTGAGGTCCACCGCCGGCACCGGCTTCACCTACGTGACGCGCAAGAACCGCCGTAACAACCCCGACCGGCTGACCCTGCGCAAGTACGACCCGGTCGCCGGCCGCCACGTCGACTTCCGTGAGGAGCGCTGAGCGCCGTGAAGCCCGGAATCCACCCCGCCTACCGCCCGGTCGTCTTCCGCGACCGCGCCGCCGACTTCGCTTTCCTGACCCGGTCGACCGCCACGAGCGACAAGACGGTCGAGTGGGAGGACGGCAACATCTACCCGGTCATCGACGTCGAGATCTCCTCGGCGAGCCACCCCTTCTACACCGGCACCCAGCGGGTCCTGGACACCGCGGGCCGGGTCGAGCGCTTCGAGCGGCGCTACGGTCGCGGCGGGGGGAAGCGGTGAGCGGGGACCGGACGCGGCTGCCAGTCGCGATCGTCGCCGGACTGCACGCCGACGCCCGCCGGGCCGCCGTGGAGGAGATCCTGCGTACGGTCCCCGGCTCAGTCGCGCTCCACCACGACCTGACGTCCGCCGTCGACAGCGCCGTGCACCGGACGGTGCGAGACGCCGGCGGCCTGCTCGGCAGCGGTGACGCATCCCTGGTGAACGACTGCGCGTGCTGCGCCTTGCGCGAGGACCTGGTCCCCGAACTGCTGCGGCTCGCGCAGGAGGGCCGATATCGGCTGGCCGTTGTGGAACTGTGGGACTCCGTCGAACCCCAGGCCATGGCCGGGGTCATCGCCGGCGCGGGTGCACCGCTCGCGCTGACCGGGGTCGCTACCGCAGTCGACCCGGCACTCGTCCTGCCGTACCTGGCCAACGGCGACGACCTGGCCGGCGTCGGCCTCGCCGCCGCCCCGACCGACCAGCGCACCGTCGCCGACACCTTCGCCCGGCAGCTGGAGTACCCCACGGTGATCGCCCTGGTCGAGGACGGCTCCGGTGGCGAGGACGGCGAGTGCGCCGACGACAGCGATCGCGCACTGCTCGCGCAGCTCACCCCCGGCGCACGACCGGTACGTGTGGAGAGTGGCGGCGCCCTGGGTGCCGCTCTGCTGGCGGGGTTCGACGTGGGAGCGACCGCCGCGCGCCTGCATCCGGCGTGCGCGCTGCTGCCGCAGGAGTGCGACGAGCACGGCGTGAGCACCCTCGTCTGGCGGCGCGAACGGCCCTTCCACCCGCAGCGCCTCTACGCCGCGCTGGAGGATCTGACCTGCGCCGCAGCTCGCAGCCGTGGGCGCTTCTGGCTGGCCGACCGCCCCGACACGCTGCTGTCATGGGACGCCGCGGGCGGCGCGCTGTGCGTGGAGTCGGTCGGACCTTGGCTGGCTGCCCTGCCTGAGGCCGCCTGGGAGATGGTTCCGGCCGAACGACGCGTCGCAGCCTCGCTGGACTGGCACCCCGAGCACGGTGACCGCTGCCAACACCTCACCTTCACCTCGCCCGGCCTTGACCGCGATGGTCTGCTGACCGTGCTCGACTCGTGCCTGCTCACCGACGACGAGTACGCGGCGGGCAGGAACGGCTGGAAAGAACTGCCGCACGCCTTCGACGACTTGCTCGACCCCGTGGTCTGAGCCCTGCCCTGCCCTGCCCTGCCCCATGGTCCGCATGTCCGACCGCATCCCAAGAGAGAGGACCGACCCGACCGTGCCCCGAGACAAGACCGCCCAGCGTCAGCGTCAGCGCGCCAACCCGCTGGACGCCGCCGGCATCACGTACATCGACTACAAGGACACCGACCTGCTGCGGAAGTTCATCTCCGACCGCGGAAAGATCCGCAGCCGTCGAGTGACCCACGTGACGCGTCAGCAGCAGCGGCAGATAGCGCAAGCCATCAAGAACGCACGCGAGATGGCTCTGCTGCCCTACAGCGCCCGATAGCCGGCCCGCGGCAGCGCTTTTTGCGTCCGGGTCCGACGGCGCCGCAACCTGCCTGGCCGTCCGTGGCATCCAGCACCGGCGGCCAGGCTCCAGGCGATCCCAGCCTGCCCTTCGCATGCCAAATGCCGGTCGCCGTCACCCGACGTGTCCGTCGCCGATGAGTCCGCGCGGCAGACCTCGACTTTGCTCGTTCAGGGCGTTGCGGCAAGTCGCTCTTACGGATGTTGAGTGCAGTGATGCTGGCTGGGGCATGCGTGGGTGCAGGTCAGGGTTCGATGACGAGGTTCTCGATGAGACCGCCGTCGAGGGTGAAGCGATAGTGCAGGTCCACCACCCCGCCAGGGAAGTTGCCCTCGAGGTGGTGTGTGGCGACGTAGTGGTCGGTGTCGACCTTCTGTGCGCTGGTGAGTTCGATCGTGTACGTGTACTCGCTGGAGGAACGGTTCAGCCAGGTCTCGATCGCGGGGGCTCCGCGGTGGGTCTTGCCCTCATCGGTCACGGTGGCGTCCGAATGGAAGGCGCTGAGTGCAGCGGCGGTGTCATGGTCGCGGTGGGCAGCCAGGTAGCGGGTGATCACCTCGGGCAGTACGTCGGGGGCGATGTCCTGGGGCTGGTCGGTGTGCATGGCAATTCCTGACGGTGGTGGGGTTCACACGGTGGGGATGGTGCCGCCGTCGATGACGTGTTCGGCGCCGACGATGGCGGAGGCACGGTCGGAGGCGAGGAAGGCGACGAGCTCCGCGACTTCTTCGGGGCGGTTGGGACGGCCCAGCGGGATACCGCCGAGGGAGCCCATGAGTTGCTTCAGCGCAGCTTCGTGGGTGGTTCCGGCGTTCTTGGCAATCCGGGCGACGAGGTCGTCGGCGGCAGCGGTCTGAACGAAGCCGGGGGCGACCGTGTTGACGCGGACCCCGTGCGGGGCGACCTCGTTGGCCAGGCCCTTGCTGTAGGTGGTCAGCGCGGCCTTGGCGGCGGCGTAGGCGAGGGTGCCGTTCCACAGCGGCATGCGGCGCTGGATCGAGGAGACGTGAATGATGACGCCTTTGCCGGCTTCGATCATGCCGGGCAGCAGGCCGCGGTCCAGACGGACGGCAGCGAGGAGATTGATGTTCAGCTCCCTGGCCCAGTCGTCCTCGCTGAGGACCGCGTATCCGCCCGAGGGTGCCTCGGAGCCGCCCAGGTTGTTGACCAGGATGTCGACGCCGCCCAGACGGCGGAGGGCTTCCTGGACCACTGTGGCGGCCCCCTCGGGGCTGGCCAGGTCGGCGGTGATCATGTCCGAGGCCGCGACACCGTTCGGTCGGCTCCGCGCGGTCACCAGTACGGTGGCGCCGGCCTGGGCCAGCCGTCGGGCGACGGCGGCACCGACCCCCTTCGTGCCACCGGTGACCAGAGTGCGTCGGCCCTTCAGGGATTCGTTGTCCGGGCTTGCGGGGGTGATCATGTCGCATTCCGTTCCCGGGTGCGGGCAGGCACGGGCACCGCACCCCCTCGTTACTGCTAAAATAGAACCAAGTAACTTCGATTTTAGCAGTCACTCTCTGGGGGTGGTCAACCTTGGCAAGCCGTATCAGGGCAGAAGACCTCGAATGCCCGCTGTCGACGACCGTGCAGCACGTTGGCGAATGGTGGACGCTGCTGATCCTCCACGACGCCTTCGACGGCTACACCCGCTTCGACCAGTTCCAGGAGAACCTCGGCATCTCCACCAGCATGCTCACCGCACGCCTGAAAACCCTCGTGAGCGACGGCCTCCTGGAGCGCCGCCCGTACCAGGTCAACCCGGTACGCCACGAATACGTCCTGACCGACCTGGGCCGATCCCTGCGCCCGGTGATCGTCACCCTTGCAGCCTGGGGCAACTCCCGCCTCGCCCCCGAGCAGCGCAGCATGATCCTGGTTGATGCAGACAGCGGTGAAGAGGTCGAACCCGTGGTCGTCGACGCCAAGACCGGCCTCCGCCTCGACGACAGCAACGCATATGTGTTCACCGCCGGCCCCGCCGCCAGCAACGCCATGCGCGCCCGCTATACCCGAATCACGGCGACCTGAGCCTGATGATGCAATCACCACTTGCCGTCCGTCTCACCTACAGGCGACGAGTTGTGCCCTCGGTGCCTGCGGATCCGTTGCCGGGGTGTGAGCAAGCGCGATACTCAACCATGGCTCGTCGGAGACAAGTTCCGGGCAAAGATTGAGCCGTTGCTGCCGGTTCGGCGCCGCCGTGCCCGGCACCCGGGCCGCAACCCCTTGGACAACCGCTGCTCCTGGCCGCCCGGGCTGTCGGCGTCACGGCCGACATAGGGCTCGAAGCGGGCGACGGAGCCGGCCTGGGACCACAATCCCGTCACGTGCGGTCGGCTGGCCAGGGTGAAGAAGCCCTTGGAGCGCAGGATCTGTCCGTACGCGCCGCTGTCCAGCTCCTGGGTTACGAACGTCCACAGCCGGGCGGGGTGGAAGGGCAGTGCTGCGCGGAAGACGGTCGAGGAGATTCCGTACTCCTCCGTCTCGGGGACGTGGTCGCCGTTGAGCTCCCTCACCCAGCCCGGGGCCTGTTGGGCGCGTTCCAGGTCGAACAGCTTGGTGCCCAGCACGTCGCCGACCTTCACGCGACCGTGGACGGCCGGGACGATGCGTGCGGCCGGGTTGAGACGGGTGAGCGTCGCCCGCAGCCGGTCGGCCGACTCCTCGTCCACGAGGTCGAGTTTGTTGAGAACGATGACGTCCGCGAACTCGATCTGGTCCATCAGCAGGTCGCTGACGGTGCGCTCGTCGTCCTCGTACTGGTCCAGGCCCCTCTCGACCAGCTCGTCGCCCCTCGTCAGCTCGGGCAGGAAGTTGGCGGCGTCGACCACCGTCACCATCGTGTCCAGGCGGGCGATCTCCCCCAGCGTGGCGCCGTCGTCGCGGGCGAAGGCGAACGTCGCGGCCACCGGCATGGGTTCGGAGATGCCGGACGACTCGATGAGCAGGTAGTCGAAGCGGCCCTCGCGGGCCAGTCGGTCCACCTCCACCAGCAGGTCGTCGCGCAGGGTGCAGCAGATGCAGCCGTTGGTCATCTCGACCAGGCGTTCCTCGGTGCGCGACAGGGCCGCCTCGCCACCACGCACCAGCGCGGAGTCGATGTTGACCTCGCTCATGTCGTTGACGATGACCGCGACACGCAGTCCCTCGCGGTTGCCGAGGACGTGGTTGAGGAGGGTGGTCTTGCCCGCCCCCAGGAATCCGGACAGGACGGTGACGGGCAGTCGGTTGGACAGCATGGACGCTCAGCCCTCGGGACGCAGCAGTCCGCGCTCGTACGCCTTCACCAGCCGCTGCGGCACGAGGTACGAGACACCGTCGACGGTGATCGGTGCGAGCGCGGGCGTGGCCGCCTTCCACTGGGCCCGGCGGTGGCGGGTGTTGCTGCGGGACATCTTCCGCTTCGGAACGGCCATGGGGTCCTCCTGAATAGGTCGAACAGCGAGGGCTGTTGAGGCTACATGAAAATGAATGCCATTACACTAACTCAATTAGTTCAGGATTCCCTGAATTCAGGAATGCGTGTACCGTCGACGGCGTGCTGACTGTTGCCTCCGACGTCGAGGTGCTGGCCCGGTTCGGCCGGGCGCTCGCCGACCCGATCCGCTGCCGCATCCTGCTCGCCCTGCGGGAAGCACCCGCCTACCCCGCCGACCTCGCAGACGCGCTGGACGTCTCGCGCACCAGGCTGTCGAACCACCTGGCCTGCCTGCGTGACTGCGGCCTCGTCGTCACCGTCCCCGACGGCCGACGCACCCGCTACGAACTCGCCGACGAACGCCTCGGTCACGCGCTTGACGACCTGCGAAACGTGGTGGTCGCCGTCGAGGGCGACCGGACGTGTGCGGAGGCCGCCGAGAAGGGGTGCTGCTGACCATGACCGAGGAGATATCCGTATCCCTCGGCCCCGATCCGGCGAGGCGCAGCGCTCTTGCCAAGCGGATCCGGCTGCTGGTGGCCGCGACCATCGCCTACAACGCCATCGAGGGGATCGTCGCTCTCACCGCCGGCACCCTGGCCTCCTCCACCGCGCTCGTCGGCTTCGGCCTCGACTCCGTCGTCGAGGTCTCCTCCGCCGCCGCGGTTGCATGGCAGTTCTCCGCCCGCGAGCACGCGGTGCGCGAGGCCCGGGAGAAGACCGCGTTGCGGATCACCGCGCTGTCGTTCTTCGCGCTCGCCGCCTACGTCACTGTGGATGCCGTACGGGCCCTGACCGGCACCGGAGAGGCCGGCCGCTCCCTGCCGGGCATCGTGCTCGCCGCCCTCTCCCTGGTCGTCATGCCGGTTCTGTCCGCCGCCCAGCGCCGGGCAGGGCGGGAACTGGGCTCGGCTTCGGCGGTGGCGGACTCCAAGCAGACGCTGCTGTGCACCTACCTGTCCGCGGTGCTCCTAATCGGCCTGATCCTCAATGACACTCTCGGTTGGTCCTGGGCGGATCCGGTCGCCGCCCTTGTCATCGCCGCAGTCGCTTTGAAGGAAGGGCGCGATGCCTGGCGTGGGAAGGGGTGCTGCGCCGCCCCCACGACCCTTGGAGTCCCGGCTGCCCGCGCTGAGCTGAGCGTTTGATGTGGTTGCTGCGACTGACCTCAACGGTCACTGTCGTTCGGTCGCCGCCTGCCCTCCGCCGCAGTCCGGGCACACTCCGGAGAGTTCCACCGTGTGCCGGACGTTCGCGAAGCCGGAGTGCTGTGCGATGCCGTCCGCCCAGTCCTCGATCGGGCCGGAGTTCGACCGGGTGGCTCAGGCCGCATTCGGTGCAGATGAGGTAGTGGCGGTGGTCGGGTCCGGGGCGGTAGCGGAAGAGGCGTTCGCCGCCTGCGTCGCGGACCAGGTCGGCCCGGCCCGCGCCGGCCAGGCGGGTCAGGGTGCGGTAGACGGTGGACAGGCCGACCGGTGTGCCGTCGGCGGCGAGTTGGGCGTGGAGGGCCTGGGCTCCGACGAAGCCGTCGGCCCGGATGAACGCCGCGAGGACGATGGAACGTTGCTGGGTGTGGCGGCCGATCAGCGCGACTTCAGTTGGGGTGCGTTGCCGGGTGGGTGCCATCAGCGTGCCTCGCTCGGGTTCTTATTCCTTGGTGGGGACAGCGGATCGTGCACGGGGGACGTGGGCGGGCCGTCGTATCAGGAACGTGGCGGCGTAGACGGCCGTGGCGACGGCCATGATGGCGAAGCTGGGTGGCATCTTCGGCACCGCGTAGGAGGCGAACAGGCCCGCCCACATCTCCAGCACCGCCAGCCCGGCCGAGAGGGCGAGGGCCCGGTAGGGGTGGTCGGTGAGGCGGATCGCGGCGCCTGCGGGGGCGGCGAGCAGACCGAGCAGGAGGAGGGACCCGACGGCCTGGGTGGCCTCGGCGGCGCTGATGCCGGCGAGGGCGAGGAAGCCGAAGCCGAGCAGCCGTACCGGTACACCACGTGCTGCGGCCACGGCCTCGTCGAGGGTGGCGAACAGCAGCGGCCGGGCGATGAGGACCACCAGCAGGGCGACCCCGGCGGCCACCAGGGCGGCGACGACAGCGCTGTCGGCGGAGATGCCGAAGATGGAGCCGAACAGCACGCTGATCCCGGCGGTGCCGTTGGTGGTGCTGCGGGAGGTCGTGTAGAGGGTGATGAAGAAGGCGCCCAGGCCCAGGATCCAGGAGAAGACGCTGCCGATGACCACATCATCGGGGCGCGCCCGGCGGCCGAGGGTGCCGAAGAGCAGCGCCATGCCGATGGTGGCGGCGAACAGTCCCAGGCGCAGGTCGACGCCGAAGGCGAGGGCGGCCATCGCGCCGGTGAAGGCGACGTGGCTGAGTGCGTCGCCGGTGAACACCTGGGCGCGCAGGACCAGGAAGTAGCCGACCAGTCCGCAGGCGGCGGCGATCGCGGTCCCGGCGAGGAAGGCGTGCTGGAAGAACGGCTGGGACAGCGGCGAGGCGGCGAGCAGGATCGTCTTCATGCCGGCACCTCCCTGGAAGCAGCCGGGAACCCGGTCCGGCCGAGCACTTCGCGCAGCGAGCGATAGCCCAGGGCGAGCAGGTATCCGGCGAAGGCGATGGTCGTCACGAAGAAGCCCAGCGGGTAGGGCGAGTAGTAGGCGGCGGTCAGCCCGAGCCAGGTTGCGGCGAAGGCCAGCAGGACGGCCAGGGCCAGGCTCAGCGCCGGGCGGGCCGTGAGGACCTGGGCGGTGGCGGCCGGGATCACCATGAGGGCGAAGACCAGGAGGGTTCCGGTGATCTGACTCGCCTCGGCAGTGGCAGCGCCGAGCAGGACGAGGAAGACCAACGACAGCGTGCGGACCGGCACTCCGCTTCCGGCGGCCACCTGCGGGTCCACGGAGGCGAAGAGCAACGGCCGCCCGATCAGCGCCAGCACGGCCAGCACCACCGCGCCGACCACGGTCAACACGGTCACCTGCGAGGACGTGATCCCCAGGAAGGTGCCGAAAAGGATGGTCTGCGGGCCTTCCAGCAGGCCCCGGTACAGGGCGGTGAACAGGAACCCGGAGGCGAGCAGGAACGCCTGCACGGTCCCCGTGAGCGCGGATTCCTCATGGTCACCGCCGCCGCGTAGGGTCGCGATGACCAGCGCGGCGGCCACGCACAGCGTGAAGTAGCCGTAGACCGCGCTCACTCCGAGCAGGAGAGCCCCGGCCGCGCCGGGGAAGGCGACCAGGGAGACGGTGTGCGCGGCGAATGTCTGCCGCCGCAGCACCACGAACCACCCCACGAGCGCAGAGACGACAGCCACGACCGCGCCCGCGCGGAAGGCGTTGACCATGAAGGGGTACGACCACATGTCCTGGAAGTCGGTCAGGAGGTTCCACGACCAGGCCGGTGCCCCGGTCTCGGCGAGCATCATGACGGCTCCCCGGAGTGCCGGTCGGTGTGCACCGCGGGCGCTTCCGGCTGGCCGACCACGACGAGGCGTCCGTCCGAAGTCCGCAGTACTTCGACCGGTGTGCCGTACAGCCGGGTCAGCGTCCCGGAGGTGATGACCTCCTCCGGAGTGCCGGCGGCGGCTCCGCCCTCGGCCAGGTACACGACCCGGTCCAGGTGGTGGAGTATCGGGTTCACGTCATGGGCGACCATGACCACCGCCACGCCCTCCTGGTGGCAGATGCGCCCGATCAGCGCGGCGACGGCGCTCTGGTTGGGCAGGTCGAGGCTGTCCAACGGTTCGTCCAGCAGCAGCAGTTCGGGGCGGCGTATCAGTGCCTGGGCGATCAGCAGGCGCTGCTGCTCGCCGCCGGAACACTGTCCGATGGGCCGGTGCGCGTACGCCGACGCCCCGACCAGCTCGATCACCTCGTCCACGCGTGCGCGGGCGGCCCGGCGGCGGGCGCTGGGGAACGGAAGCGGCACCCCCCACCGGTCGCCGTCCAGACCCATGCGCACCACATCCACGCCGCGGATCCGCAGGGATGCGTCGAAGCTGCGTCGCTGGGGGAGGTAGCCGATGCGGTCGTTGGCCTGACCCGGCCGGGTACCGAGCACCCGGACCTCACCGGCCGCCGCGGGCAGGGCGCCGAGCAGCACTTTGATCATGGTGGACTTGCCGACGCCGTTCGGGCCGAGTACGGCGGTGAACTCGCCGGACCCGATGCGAAGGTCCACGCCCGACCAGAGCGTCCGGCCGCCGACCCGCACGGCGGCCCCGCGTAGGGCGACCACCGGGTCGCTTCCGCTGCCCGGTGCCGTGTCGTGGCCGCCTGCGCGGCGGTTGGGGATGGTGTGGGCGCTGTGTGTGACGGCCTCGCGGGCCTTCGCTATCGGGTTCATGGCGTCAGCTCACTTCCCGGTCGCCTTGGCCAGGGCCTGCTCGATGCCCTGCAGTTCGGTGGTCTGCCACTGCTGGAAGGAAGCTCCGGCGGGGGTGAGCGTCTCGGTGACGGTGGCGACCGGGATGCCTTCCGCCTTGGCCTCCTTGACCTGCGCCTGGACGTCCGGCGTGGAGTTCTGGGAGTTGTAGACGTAGACCTTGATCTTCTTGTTCTTGATCTGCTGGTCGATGGTGGCCTTGTCCTTGGCCGTCGGGTCGGAGCCCTCGCTCATCGCGTCCAGGAACGTCTCCGGTGTCAGCATCTTCAGCCCCAGGCCCTCGGCGAGCGGGGTGACGATCGACTCCGAGGCGCCGATCGGGGTGCCCGCGTACTTCGCCTTGACGTCGGCTATGAGCTTGTTGTACCCGGCCAGCGTCTTGGTCTCGAAGGCCGTCTTCTGCTGGTCGAAGTAGGCGGCGTCGGCCGGGTCGATCTTCTTGTAGTCGGCGGTGATTTGCTCGATCACCTTGTGGACGTCATCGGGGGAGTACCAGCGGTGCGGGTTGCCACCCGGCTTGATCCCGACCAGGTCGCCGACCTTCAGCTGCGTGCGCCCGCTGCCGGGGTTGGCGGCCAGGAGCTTGTCGGCCCAGGCGTCGTAGCCGATGCCGTTGACGATCGTGTACTGGGCGCCGGCCACGGTGCGGGCGTCGGCGGCGGTCGGCTCGTAGTCGTGCGGGTCGGTGTCCGGGTTGTTGATGATGCTGGTCACCTTGATGTGGCTGCCGCCGAGCTGCGAGGCGATGCTGCCCCAGAAGTTCTCCGCCGCCACCACCTGGATCGTCTTGCCAGAGCCTCCGCCGTGGCTGGTCGTGTCGGTGTCGCTGGTGTGCGAGGAGGAGGTGGAGCAGGCGGTCGCCGTAGCGGCGGTCAGGGCGGCTGCGGCGGTGATCAGTGCGAGCCTCGCGGACGGGCGGGCCGAGCGGGAGGCGGGAACGGGGGACATGCGGGGCTCCTTCGGGCGGTGCCGATGCCGGACGGGAAGCGGCCACGTGCCGGCGGTGCGGTGACACCACCCACGCTAGATGGAAATGATTTTCACATCAATGTCAGATGAAAACCGTTGCCATCTTTTGACCGGGTGTACGACCACCGCGAAGGGCTGCCGCCGGCAGCAGCGGCGGCAGCCCGGGAGCCGCAAGGTCCACGGACCCCGCATGCGGATCAGCAGTCGCGGAACTCCGGCGACTGATTGAGGATCTGTGCGCGCAGTGAGGTGAAGCGCGCATGGGTCTCACTGCCGCGTGCATCGGGGTGGAAGGCGGCGACGCGGTGGCAGTTCTGGAAGGCGAGGGCCACGCCGAAGTGCCGCTCCAGGCTGCCGCGGATGGCGTCGCTGGACAGGGCCCGCAGAAGCTGACCGCGCTCCTTCTCGGAGGGCGGCGGGGTCTGGTTGTCGGCGAACTCCGTGCCGCCGGAGCGTAGTTCGGCGGCGAGGCGGGCGATGAGGTCGTAGGCGTACGGCAGGGAGGTGCGGACCGTTTCCACGAAGTCCTGCTCCCGTACTTCCCCGTTCTCGGCTTCGGCGAGCAGCTGCGGGGAGACGTCGAGCGACATGAAGGGTTGTCCTGTTCTCTGGTTGTACTGGTCTTGAGGTGGGCGGGGCTCAGGCGAGGGCGGCCAGGGCCTCGGGGCCGTGCTGGAAGTCCGGGTCGACCTGGGTGGCGAGGTCCTGGCCGGTGGCCTCGTTGGCCCAGGCGGCGGCGTTGCGCAGGTGGAACTCGACGGCGTGCCGCTGGAAGGCCGCCCAGTCCTTGGGGCGGGCGTCGACGGCCGCGCGCAGCCGGTCCAGCGTGCGGGTGTTGTGCGGTTCGAGCTCGCCGTGGTCGCGGCCCTACTCCTGCGCGCGGACGTACGAGGACTGCAGACAGTGGGCGAGCAGGTCGTCGCCGACCTGCTCCTTGAGGAAGAGCAGGTAGTCCTCGCCGGTGACCTTGTTGCCGACGACCGCGACCGGAATGCCGAACTCGGCAGCGTGGCCCCGGTACTGGCGGTAGACGGACACACTCTTCCGAGTCGGTTCGACGACCAGGAAGGTCTGTCCATATGAGTGATCGGTCATATATGGTCGCGTCGCGTCTCCCGCGCAGTGGCGTGCAATCGAAGTAGTCAGACGGCACTCGTCCGCCGCACCAGTGCTGGTGTGGGGGGCCATGGGGCCGGTTTCAGCGCGGCAAGGGCTGGACCCGCGCCGCAGTAGTGCGACGCGGGCCCAGCCCCTGTCGGTGAGACGGCGCCACCGTTAACGGTGCCGTTGGGCGTGCCACGCACGGATCAAGGACCGCTGATCGCGGCCTTGTACAGGTCGGCCGCCTGGCTGCCCAGTGTCACGCTGTAGGACACGTCGTCGGTGTCGCCACCCTCGTCATAGCCGCCGAGGACGCCGACGACCTGGCCCTCACTGTTGATCCAGGGGCTGCCGCTGGTGCCTAGGGTGAAGGCGGGGCAGTCAATGCGCTGCTGAGTGCTGCTCTGTGAGGTCGGCTTGTTGGTGCAGCTGATGGGCGTCTCGCGGGAGTCGGGGTAGCCGATGACGGTCACGGCGGTGGCGCCGGTGGCCGTACCGGTTGTGAACCGGTTGGCTCCGACGACGTCCTCGATCGCCTTGCCGTCCTGGTCGTCGACGGTGGCGAAGGCCAGGTCGCTGTCCTCGTCCTGGTCCTTGGTCCATCCGTCGGGCAGATAGCGGTGCTCCAGCTTCCACACCCCATTCGGCGCGTGCCCGTTCCGGTAGCCGGGCACGAACACCAGGTCGGTGCCGGTGTCGCTCACGCAGTGCGCGGCGGTGACGATGAGATCGCCGTGGGGGCTGTGCACGACCGAGGCCGTGCAGAGGTGCCCGCCGGACAGGTCGTCGGCCCGGTCCGCGTCGAACAGCGCGCCGACCCGCGCCGTCTGCCTATCGGCGACGACGTCGCCGGTGGTCCCCATGGCCTGCGTCGGAGGGCCCGTCTGTCCCGTGTGGCCCGCTGTCCGGGCGACGTGCGACACAGCCCCTGAGGGCCTGGGCCTGACCTCGGCGGCCGCCACGGACGAGGTCAGGGTGAGCATCGCCACGGTGCCGAGCAACGCGGGACGCGAGGTGACCAAGATGCGGGAGATGCGCTCCATCAGTGATCACTCTGTCTCACGAATGCGAGACAGGCGCTCCAACTTAATTGAGATTTTCCTGTGAGCCCATCGACGTGGCGTCCTTCGAGCCCGGGCGACGCCGGGTCTGCCCTTGCTCGCAGCACTCCACGACCTCTGCACGCCCTCCACTGCACGGCGAGCATCCGCTTCGGACCGGCGTACGGGATGTGACGGCGCTGTGCTCTGATGCGCTGTAGGGGGTGGATCCAAGGAGGCGGCGCGTCCCACCGTGCCCGGGGGACGCGCCGGCCACGGCCCTACAGGGATCCCGGCGGCCTGGGCGATTGCGGGCAGTATTGTCCGGTTCTGTGGGCAGTGCCGGGCGCCCTCCGCCGGGCCGGTCGGTTCAGGTGTGTGCGTGCCCGGTGCGATGGCGAGTGAGCCGGCCGAGGACGATGTCCACCGCCAGGAAGGTGGCGAGCGGGATGCCGAGCAGCGGGACGTAGTAGCCGAGGACGGCGATCACGGCGGCGCAGGGCACCAGCACGTACACCGGCACCTGCCGCCAGGCGCCGCGGGGGATCGGGCGACCGAAGGCGGAGCCGCGGCCGCGCTGCCACCACATGCGGTAGCCCCAGAGGATGAGGAGAATCAGGGCCAGGGCGAGGGCGGCCAGCGCGATCTGGTTGGCGAGGCCGAACAGGCTGCCGGTGTGGGCGTCGATGCCCCACCGGGTGAGCTTGGCCAGCAGCGGGTAGTCGGAGAAGCGCAGGACGTCGGCGACCTTGCCGGTGGCCGGGTCGACGGCGATCGAGTCCTGCTTCTCCGGCCAGCTGCGCTGGACCTGCCGTACGACGTAGGCGGAGGAGGAGTCGGCGGGCGGCACGATCTCCACCGGGGCGGACAGGCCCTCGGCGCGGGCCGTCTTCAGGACGGCGTCCAGACCGGCGTCGGACCGGTTGCCGGAGCGGGCGCCCATGTTCATGCTGTTCATGGCCGTCCCGGCCATGGAGCCGTGTCCCTCGTGACCGCTGCTCACCGTCGCGGTGACCGACGGGGTGGACTGGCCGAGGGCTTCCCGGAGGTCGCTGATGCTGGCGCCTGCGTAGGTGGACCAGGTCAGGCCGGTCGCGGACAGGAAGAACAGGCCGCCTGCCGCCCACACGCCCACGGTGCCGTGCAGGGTCAGGGAGCGGCGCCGTCCGGTGGTGCCGCGAACCTTGCGCTGGGCGCGGCGCCGGCCGAACAGAGAACCAGTCCGCCGCCCGTGATGACCCACAGCCAGCTCGCGGCGAACTCGCTGTACAGGCGGCCGGTGTCGCCGAGGTGCAGGTTGCTGTGGAGTTCGTCGACCCAGGTGCGCAGCGGCAGAGCGCCGGTGGAGCCGTACTGCTCCAGTGCGTCACGTACCTTGCCGGTGTAGGGGGCCACGAACACGGCGAGCGTGTGGTCGGCGGCTATGACCTTCACGCCGGACAGCAGCACGCGTCTGCTCGCGTCCGGCTGCGGTGACGGCCGCACGGCGGAGATGGTGCCCTCGGGGTGGGCCTTGCGGGCGGCGGCCACCTGTTGGGAGATGGGCAGCTTGTGGTCGCCGACCGGGACGGTCAGTTCGTGGGCGTACACGATCTTCTCGGCCTGTAACGGGCCCGCGTACAGGAGCCCGGTGACCGCCGCGACGAGTAGGAACGGCGCGACGAACACGCCGCGTAGAAGTGCAGGCGCAGCACCAGGGGGCGCAGCGCGCGCAGGGCCGAGGGAGCCGCCGCAGAGGCGGGGCCCGGGGCCGGCTCACCGGCATCGTCAGCCGTGCAGGGTGGGGCGGTGGTGGGCGGTTCGACCGACATGGGCGCTGCTCCTGGGGCGTACGGGTGTCACGTCAGCTGTCGGCTGAGCGGAGGGGTGAGTTCCGCGCCGTTGCTGTGATGTGGAACACCCGGCCGGTCGCGAAGGTCGGGCGGCCCGGCGTCATGCAGCGACTGGAGCAAGGGAGTCGCTGATGCGGGCCGCCTTCGCGTTGCCCTGCGGCGGTCGGTCAGGCGATGCCGTCCAGCTTGCCTGCCTTGGCGTCGTCGATCAGGGACGAGAACTGGTCGGCGCTCATCTGGACGCGCTGGCCGAAGTCGTCGGTCAGGACGATGCGGCGGTCGGTGGGGGCGGCCGGGTCGACGAAGAGCTGGGGGCAGCCGCAGTTGCAGTTCCCGCAGAACGTGGCGACGGGCTCCAGCCCGCTGGTGTCGGTCATGATGCTCTACCTCCGTGGACATGAGGTGCGGCACTCGAGTGGCCGGACGGATCGGACCGACCGGTGGCCGCGGGGGACTGTCCCGGGGATACCCGGCGCGGATGCGGTGGACGCGCGACCCCCTCGTGTGCAGGGGGCGCGGAGGTGGCGGGCATTCGCTCGTGCTCCTTGGAGTGCTACCGGTGCTTCGATTTCGCCAACATGGCCGGGAACTGAACGGCACCCACGTCCGACTCGTAAGGAGGGAGCAGGTCGACCGGGTAACAGCTCCGCGGGCGGTGATGCGTATGCCGGTGCCGGGGGAGAGATCCTTTGGACGCGTGGCAGCATCAGGTGCCGTGAGTGGGTCCCTGATGGTGCGGAGCGTGCGCGCGGCGGTGTTTGCCGTGCTGTGCGTGCTGCTCGCTGCCGGGGGGCATGTCATGGCCACGGGCATGGCGCCCTCGGTGTGGGTACAGGTCGCCTCATTCGTGCCGGTCTTCGCAGCGGGCTGTTTGCTGGGTGGCCGTGAGCGGTCGCTGGCCGCCATCGGCACGGGGACGCTGGCCGCGCAGGGCGGGTTGCACCTTGTCTTCCACGCCGCCGAGCCCCATCACGCCGCGATGGTCATGCACGGAATGCGGATGGTCCAGGCGCCCCATGCGCTGACGCCGCACGCCACCGCCGCGCATGCCGGGGCGGCTTTGCTGCTGACCTGGTGGCTGCGGCGCGGTGAGGCGGCACTGTGGTCGCTGCTGCGCTGGGCGGTCGCGTTCGTGCCGGCGCTTGCCGCCTGGTCGCAGGTGGCCGGCGGGGCGTGGCGTGCACCGGCCGGGCCGGGGCTGGTGCGTCGGGCCGACGGTGAGCCGTGGGCGCCCAGGCAGGTGCGGCTGAGGTACGCCGTTCACCGGCGGGGGCCGCCGACGGGGATGTCGTACGCACTCTGACCCCCGACATCCCTTCTTCCGTACGGAGATCCCTCACCTCATGTCCAGGACCCGCACCACCCTGCGCCGCGCCGGCGCCCTCACCGCCCTGACCGCCGCCGGACTTCTCGCCGCGGCGGGCGTCGCCTCCGCGCACGTCACCGTCTACCCCGACAGCTACGCCAAGGGCGCCACCGACGGCGTGCTGACCTTCCGTGTCCCGAACGAGGAGGACAACGCCTCCACCACCAAGGTCCAGGTCTTCCTGCCCACAGACCACCCCGTCCTCGGCGTGCTGGTCCACCCGCAGGACGGCTGGACCGCCCAGGTCACCACCACCAAGCTCAAGACGCCCGTCAAGACGGACGACGGCACCATCACCGAGGCCGCCTCCGAGATCACCTTCAGCGGCGGGAAGATCGGCGCCGGGCAGTACGAGGACTTCAACGTCGCCTTCGGTCAGCTGCCCGACGACACCGACCAGCTGACCTTCAAGACCCTGCAGACGTACTCCGACGGCAAGGTCGTCCGCTGGATCGAGGAGGCGCAGGGCGGCCAGGAGCCGGAGAACCCGGCACCCGTGCTCAAGCTCACCGCCAAGGGCGCGGAGGACGGCGCCGGCACCTCGACCGCCTCGGCGGCGAGTTCGAACGGCTCCGAGAGCGCCAAGCCGACCGCCTCGGCCAGCGACTCGACCGCCCGCGGTCTCGGCATCGCCGGGCTGGTCGTCGGCGTGCTGGGTCTCGCGGCGGCTGGCTTTGCCGTCGTGCGCGGCCGTTCCGCCGGATCCCGGGCGGAGTAGTTCATCTGCCCTGCCGGCGGTAGCCGTCGGCAGGGCAGCGTTCCGCCGCCGTGCCGTCGGCAGGGCAGCGTTCCGCTGCCGTGAACCCGGCACAGTTGTCCCTCGCGTGACGCGGACCACAACTTGGCTCCGGAACTCGACCCCCGGCGGCCCCGACTCCTTAAAGCAGTACGGCGCGATCCGACCGACGCCGTACGACGTGATCTGGAGACGCGGTTGATGGACGAGTCCCGGCAATCCTCTTCCTCCGGCGCGGGTGCGGTGCTGCGGAAGCTGGTGCCTCCGCCCGCCCTGTGCGGATTCCTTCTCCTGCTGGCCCTGATGTTCACGGTGTCGTACGCCGTCGGTGCCGCCGCAGGGCCCGTCGCGCCCGGCATGCACGGCACCGGCACGAGCCGGGGTGACGGCGATCCCGGCAGGGGCGGCGGCACGGATGACATGGGAGACATGCACGGGGGAGGCCACTAATGGGCGCGGAACCCGTGGCCGTCGACCTGGTCACGACCGACCTGACCGTCGGCGGCATGACCTGCGCGGCCTGCGTGAGACGCGTCGAGAAGAAGCTCGGCAAGCTGGACGGGGTCACGGCGACCGTCAATCTGGCCACCGGGCGGGCCCGGGTCAGCCATCCGGCGCAGATCAGTCCTGAGGAAATCGTCGCGACGGTCGAGCAGGCCGGTTACACGGCTTCCCTGCCCGAACCGCCCGAGCAGCCCGAGACGCGCGAGGACAAGGACGCGGGCGAGTCCGAGGGTGCTCGCCAGGAGCGGGACCGGCTGTTGATCACCGCGCTGCTCGCGGTGCCGGTGCTCGTGCTGTCGATGGTGCCCGCGCTGCAGTTCCGCAACTGGCAGTGGCTGTGCTTCGCGCTGGCCGCGCCGGTCGCGGTGTGGGGGGCGTTGCCCTTCCATGTGCGTGCGGCGCGTGGGCTGCGGCACTCGGCCGCGACCATGGACACCCTGGTGTCGTTGGGTGTGGTGGCGTCCTTCTCCTGGTCCGCCTACGCGCTCTTCCTCGGTGGTGCGGGTGAGCCCGGGATGCGGATGCCGTTCACACTGGTGCCCTCGGCTTCTGACGGCGCGGCGCACCTCTATCTCGAAGCGGCCGTCGGTGTACCTCTGTTCGTTCTGGCAGGGCGCTTCCTGGAGGCGCGGGCCCGGCGCGGAACCGGGGCGGCGCTCAGGTCACTGGCCCAACTCGCCACCAAAGAGGTGACGATCCGCGAGGGCAACGAGGAACGGCTCATTCCCATCGAGCGGTTGAGGGCGGGGCACGTCTTCGTCGTGCGGCCTGGGGAGCGCGTGGCCACCGACGGGCAGGTGGTGGAGGGAAGTTCGGCGGTCGACCTGTCCCTGGTCACCGGGGAGAGCGAGCCGGTCGAGGTCGGGCCGGGCTCGGCCGTGGTCGGCGGTGCCGTCAACGCAGGCGGGCTGCTGCTGGTGAAGGCCACGGCCGTCGGCGCCGACACTCAGCTCGCCCGGATCACCCGGCTGGTGACCGAGGCCCAGGCCGGGAAGGCTCGGGCGCAGCGGTTGGCCGACACGGTGGCAGGCGTCTTCGTCCCCGTCGTGCTGACGCTGGCCGTCACCTGTCTCGGCTTCTGGCTCGGTGCCGGGGCCGACCCGCAGGCCGCCGTCACCGCGTGCGTGGCCGTGCTCGTCGTGGCCTGCCCCTGCGCGCTCGGCCTGGCCACACCGACCGCGCTGATGGCAGCGACCGGCCGCGGTGCCCAACTGGGCGTCCTCGTCAGCGGACCCCAGGCACTGGAGGGGCTCCAGCACCTCGACACGGTCGTGTTGGACAAGACCGGCACGCTCACGTCCGGCCACATGGCCGTCGCCCGGGTCACGGCCGTACCCGGCGGACCGGGCAAGGAGGTGCTGTTGCGGCTGGTCGGTGCCGTCGAGCACGGTTCGGAGCATCCCCTGGGCCGGGCGATCGCCGCGTACGCCCGCAGGGAGCTCCCCGAAGGGCCGCTGCCGGACGTGAGTGAGTTCGCCGCCGTGCCAGGGCAGGGCGTGCGCGGCCTGGTCGAGGGTCGGCGGGTGGAAGTCCTCGCCTGCGACGGTGAGTTGCCCACCGACCTGGCGGACGCGCTGTCGGTGGCCGAGGCCGCGGCCCATACGCCTGTTCTGGTGCGGGTGGACGGGACGGCAGAGGCACTGATCGAGATTGGAGACGTCGTACGGCCCGGAAGTTATCGGGCCGTGGACCGGCTGCGGCGCCTCGGCGTGCGGCCGGTGCTCGCCACCGGTGACCGTGAGGGGCCCGCGCAGGCCGTGACCGCGACCCTGGGCATCGACGAGGTGCACGCCCGCTGCACACCCGAGGACAAGGCCGCCCTCGTACGGGACCTGCAGGAGCAGGGTTACCGCGTCGCGGTCATCGGCGACGGAGTGAACGACGCCGCCGCTCTGGCCGGGGCCGACCTGGGCATCGCCATGGGCAGCGGCACGGACGTGGCCATCGGGGCCGCCGACGTGACGCTGGTACGCGGGGACATCGAGGCGCTCGCGGACGCGGTCCGGCTCGCCCGGCGCACGCTGGGCACGATCCGGGCCAACCTCGTCTGGGCCTTCGGCTACAACGTCGTGACCGTGCCGCTGGCCATGGTCGGCCTGCTCAATCCGATGTTCGCCGCGGCCGCGATGTCGGTGAGTTCGCTGCTGGTCGTGGGCAACAGCCTGCGGCTGCGCGCCTGGCAGCCCTCGCCCGCTCCCGCCCGGAGGCGTACCCGATGACCGAGCAGAACCTCTGGCGCCCCACTCGCCGACGGCTGACCGACACCCTCCTCGCCGCGCTCGCGCCCGTGGCCGCGTGCAGCCTCGCCCTGGGCGGGCTGACGGCCTGGACCGGGGCCGGGAAGGCGGGCGGCCCGGCCCGGATCACCGTCTCGAACGGGCGGGTCCTCCTGCCGTACGGGGACAGCACGGACACCGCTGCCCTCTTCGACATCGCCAACGTCGGTGGCGCGGACGACCGGCTGGTGAACGTGACGTCCACCGCCGCGCACGGCCGGATCACCCTCAGCGGGCACCGCATGCTGGGCGGCCGGGCCGCCTACAAGGCTGACGTGACCTCGGCCACCATCTCGGCGGGCGGCGAGTTGTCCATGTCGCCGCGCGGTGTGGACGTGACGCTGCGGGCCGGGGCCGGCTGGCGGGCGGGTGACCTCGTGCCGTTCACGCTGCACTTCGCCCACAGCGCGCCGGTCGAGACACTCGCGGTCGTGATCCGCCCGGGCGACAGCGGCCCGTGATCGCCGGTCCTCGGGGCGGAGGAATCCTCTCCTAGACGTCGGGGCAGAGTGCCGTCGAGTTCCAGCCCGTTGTCATGGGCTGGATCACACTCAGCGGATTGAGTACGGTCCCCCGTGGATGTCCGTACCCACGCATGACGACCGAAGCCCGGATGCGAGGATGAGGCGCCATGACAGCAGGGTGGTGTGCTCGCGCGATACGGGCCGCGGTGTTCGCGGCCATGTGCGTGCTGCTCGCTGCCCTGGGCCACGTCCTGATGTCCGGCAGCGACGTGCCCGCGTGGGCGCTGGCCGCCGGCGGGGCCGTGACCGGTGCCGTGGGCTGGTGTCTTGCGGGGCGTGAGCGCGGGCTGCCGTTGATCGTGTCGGTCGTGGTCGCCGCCCAGACGGTGCTGCACGAGGCGTTCTCCTACGCCCAGTCGACGTCCGGCCCGTCCGGCGGCTCGGCCTCCACGGGCATGAGCGGCATGGGCGCCACGGACAGCTCCATGGACATGGGCTCGATGCGGATGGGCTCCATGGCCATAGGCGCCATGCACAGGGGCCACACGGGCATGAGCCCCATGGATCACATGGGGCACTCCATGGACGGCGGTTCGTCGTCGTCCGGCATGCTCGCCGCCCACCTGCTCGCCGCGGTGCTGTGCGGTCTGTGGCTGGCGTATGGCGAGAGGGCCGCCTTCCGGATCCTGCGGGCGGCGGCCGGTTGGCTGGCGGCGCCGCTGCGGCTGCTGCTGGCCCTGCCCGTCCCCCCGGACCGCCCGCGCGTCCACCTGCGGCGCCGCCGCTCGGACCGGGCGCCGCGTCTCCTCCTCCTCGTCCACGCAATCACTTCTCGGGGTCCGCCTGCGGGGACGGCTGTCGTCTGAAGACAGCTGGTTTCCCGAGGCTGCCCGGCTGCCCTGTTGCCGTTGTGCGCCTCGGGCCACGGCCGTACGACCGCACCGGCGCCGCAGCGCCACAGCGATGCCGTAGGGCCGTCTTTCCCACTTTCACCGGACCGGCGCGCTGTGACGCCGCCCTGGTCCGGATCATGGCTGACCCGAGAAGGACACCAGGTGATTTCCTCTGCCCTGCCCACTTCGCGCACCCGGAGCGACACCCCGGCAGCGCTCGACGATTCGATCACCGCGTGGGCGCTGGCCGCCCGCGGCGGTGACGCGGACGCGGTCGAGCTGTTCGTGTGCGCCCTGCACCGGGACGTCCAGCGCTATGTCGCCCATCTGTGCGGCGATCCCCAGGCGGTGGACGATCTGGCGCAGGACACGTTCCTGCGGGCGCTCGGCAGTCTGCACCGGTTCGAGGGGCGTTCCTCGGCGCGTGCATGGCTGCTGTCCATCGCCCGCCGCGCCGTGATCGACAGCTACCGGTACGCCGCCGCCCGCCCCCGACTGTCGGACGTACCGGACTGGCAGCTGGCCGTCGAGCTGGCCCAGCCGTGCGACCTGCCCGGCTTCGACGACGGCATCGCCCTGCTGGATCTGCTGGCCGCGCTGCCCGATGACCGCCGGGAGGCGTTCATCCTCACGCAGCTGCTCGGCCTGCCCTACGCGGAGGCGGCCGAGGTGAGTGACTGCCCGATCGGCACGGTCCGCTCCCGCGTGGCCCGTGCCCGCGCGACGCTGATGAACCTACTGGACGAGGCAGACGAGCCCGCCGTGTTGGTGGCCTGAGCGCCAGGAGGGTGCCGGTGCCTGCTGGAAGAACGGCACCGGCACCCTCGCCACCGGAGTTCCGTGAGCGGCACCTGAGATGGATTGCCAACTGGCGGGGAACTCAGGGCGCCTTCGCGCCGACTACTGGAGCGGGTGACGGAAGCTCGCCCGTGTACCGAGTGGATCCGGGAGTTGTTCGATGCGTTCTCGTGTGTGGGGCGGTACGGCAGCCGCCGTGCTGGGCGGCCTGCTGGTGGCGGGCTGCGGCGGCGGGAAGGACACGGCGGACGGGACCGCGGGGCAGGCCGAAAAGGCGGCTTCCGGCGGCTACCCGGTGTCCGTCACCGACTGCATGGGAGCCAAGTCCACCTTCTCCAGCGCCCCGAAGAGAATCGTCACCAGCAACGCTTCCGGCCTGGAGCTGCTGCTGCGCCTCGGCGCCGGCGACAAGGTGATCGGCACGGGTTTCCCGCCCGGCAAGGGCACGCTGCCCGGCACCCTCGACGCGCAGGCGCAGAAGGTCAAGGTGCTCAGCCAGACCGTCATCCCGAAGGAGAGGCTGCTCGGCTCCGGCGCCGACCTCTACATCGACACCTTCGCCGCCATGGGCAGCATGGGCGGCGGAGGGATGGGCGACGCGCCGACGGCGGAGGAGTTCAAGGCCGCCGGGATCAAGCACATCTACCTGAAGTCCACCGCCTGCGCGGCGCAGAGCAAGATTCCGGTGACCGACCTGTCCGCTGTCGAGGAGGACATCACCTCTCTCGGCGCGGTCACGGGCACGAGCGCTCAGGCACAGAAACTCGTCGCCGGGATGAAGGAGAAGGTGGCCGCCGTCCAGAAGGTGGTCGGCGATACGGCGGAGAACAGCCGGCCCACGTACTTCTTCTTCGACTACGACGCCGGTACCAAGCAGCCCAGCGTCACCTGCAACCGTCAGGTCGCCAACGCGGTGATCACACTGGCCGGGGCCCGCAACGTCTTCGCCGACTGCGACGGCGACTACAAGCAGGTCGGCTGGGAGGACGTCATCGCCAAGAATCCGGACTGGATCCAGCTCGGCGTCCGCAACCGCGGCAGCGAGGCGGCGAACAAGAAGGCGTTCGACGAGGCCGAGCAGTGGCTGAAGTCAAACCCGGCCACCAAGGGGCTGAAGGCGGTCAAGGAGGGCCACTTCCTGCGCATCGGTTCCGAGCAGACCACCATCGCTGGAGTCGAGAACGCCGACACGGTCGAGGCCATCGCCAAGACCCTGTACCCGGGCAAGGTCGCCTGACCGTGGCCTTCACACTGGTGCGCCGGAGGACCGCGGCTGCGGAGGAGCGGGGCAGCCTGCCTGCCGGTCCGCTGGCGGCGGTTCTGGCCGTGGCGCTGCTGACCGCGCTGACGGCCGCCGTTGCCTGGGGCTCGACCTCCATCCCGCCCGGCGAGGTGTGGAGCGTGGTGTGGCGGCGGCTGTCCGGCGAGGCGCCGCGACCCGGCACGGACGACCTCATCGTCTGGCAGCTCCGTGTCCCGCGCGCACTGCTTGCCGCCCTTGTCGGCGCCGGCCTCGGGGTCGTTGGTACGGCCGTGCAGGCGTTGGTGCGCAATCCGCTGGCCGATCCCTACCTGCTGGGCATCTCCAACGGCGCCTCCCTCGGCGCGGTCGCCGCGATCGTCCTCGGCCTCGGCGCGGGCGGGGCACTGGGCCTGGGCCTGTCCGGCGCGGCCTTCGCCGGCGCGCTGGCGACGTTCGCGCTGGTGTGGGCGGTGGCCCGGCGCGGCGGAGGCTTCGCACCGCTGCGGCTGGTGCTGGCCGGGGTCGCGATCGGCCAGTTCCTGTCCGGCTTCACCAGCTACCTGGTGTTGCAGGCCGGGGACGAGCAGCAGACCCACAGCGTCCTGTTCTGGCTCATGGGCAGCCTCAGCGGAGCGACCTGGCAGCTGCTCGCGGTGCCCGCGACGGCCGTTCCGCTCGCGCTGCTGTGGCTGCAGGCGCGCGCCCGGGGCCTGAACGCCCTGCTGATGGGCGACGAGACGGCCGCCGGACTCGGCATCGACGTCACCCGGCTGCGCCGCGAACTGTTCACGGTGACCAGCGTGCTGACCGCTGTCCTGGTGGCCGTCTCCGGTGCGATCGCCTTCGTGGCGCTGATGGTGCCGCACGCCTGCCGCCTGGTCGTCGGCGGCGACCACCGCCGCCTCCTGCCGGTCTCCGCGTTGTTCGGAGCCCTGCTCCTGGTGGTGGTCGACATCGTGTGCCGTACGGCGTTGGACACCCAGGAGCTGCCGGTCGGTGTGGTCACCTCTCTGCTCGGGGCTCCGGCCCTGCTGTATCTGCTGGACCGGCGCCTGGGGAGCGGCAGTTGAGGATCGATATAGAGGACCTGTCCGTCGCCTATGCGGGCCGTACGGTCGTCGCGGGTGTCCATCTTGTCGCGGCCGATGGCGAGATCACGGGCTTGGTCGGGCCGAACGGCAGCGGCAAGTCCACGCTCCTGCGCACTGTCTACCGGCACCTCAAGCCCACGGCCGGGCGAGTACTTCTGGCCGGCACCGACCTGCGCGAGATGACCCCGCTCCGGTCGGCGCGACACGTGGCCGCCCTCCCACAGGAGCGCGGGAGCGACTTCGAGCTGACCGCGCGCGAGGTCGTCGCCATGGGCCGCACCCCCTACAAGCGCGCCTTCGCCGGGGAGGACGCCGCCGACCGGGACATCGTCGCGCAGGCGCTCACCGACGTCGGCATGGCGGAGCAGGCCGGACGCCGCTTCACGGCCCTGTCCGGTGGTGAACGCCAACGCGTCCTGCTGGCAAGGGCGTTCGCACAGAACCCGGACGTCCTGGTGCTGGACGAACCGACCAACCACCTCGACATCCGCCACCAGGTCGACCTGCTCGCCCTGTTGCGCGCTCAGCGTCGTACGACCCTGGTGTCGCTGCACGACCTCAACGCCGCCGCCTCCGTATGCGACCGTCTCCATGTCCTGCACGGGGGAGCGGTCGTCGCCTCCGGCACGCCGCGGGAAGTGCTCACGCCCGCGCTGATGGCGGAGGTCTTCGGGGTGCGAGCGGCGGTGGTCGACCATCCCCTGACCGGTGACCCGCTCATCGCCTTCGACCACAGGGCGCCGACGGACGAGGTGCCGACGGCGGTGCCGATGGAGACACCCACTCGGGGATGAACGGGCTCGGGCAGGACGACGGTCGCGTCCTGCCCGCTCGGCCGTCCGCCGGGATCAGGCGGCGATCGAGTCGGCGATGCCGTACCCGGCCTCGACGATCGCGGCGCGCAGCCGCTCGTCGTCAAGGTCCGTGCCGTACACAGTGACGGACTTGGCGGCGAGGTCGACCACGGCCTCGCTCACCCCGGGTACCTCGGAGACCTCTTCCCTGATGCTCGCCGCACAGTGCTCGCAGCTCATTCCCGTGACGTCGTACTGCTTCTGGTCCATGGCGCAACTCCTGGATACGGACGGGACTTTGGCGTGGCGTACGGATGCCCGAACGCGGATGTTCAGGCCGACGCCGTCACCTCAGTAGTCGGCTGAGCGGAGCGCGGAGTTCCGCCGTAGGCACGTTGATTCGATGTCCGGGGGGAGGGAAGGAACCCTCCGCGACACGC
This sequence comes from Streptomyces sp. NPDC051133, assembly GCF_040682635.1. Lineage (NCBI taxonomy): Bacteria > Bacillati > Actinomycetota > Actinomycetes > Kitasatosporales > Streptomycetaceae > Streptomyces > Streptomyces sp. NPDC051133. The sequence continues at coordinate 35,772 of NZ_JBFBBK010000002.1, read as the reverse complement.
ACCGGGCAGCGGGCGTGTTGAGCACTTCGGGGGAGGGCAGTCGGATGGCGCGGCTCCGGCACGACGTGCACAGCGGTTCCCACCCGATGTGGCCTTGGGATCCTGAGCCCAGGACGATCCGGTGCGGCGGAACGCGGATCAACGGGGTCGCCTGGCCGTTGCCCGCGGCCACCGTGGCCGTTCTCGTAGCCGGGTACGGCTGGCTGGGCTTCATCGTCGACGGAGCGTTCGGCGCGGCCGTCGGCTGTGCCGCCGGGCTGATCCTCTGCGCGCTGCTGTACCTGTTGGTGGAGTCGGCCGTGTCGGGCAAGGCACCACGCGGCGGCCGCCGCGACTGATCCGCGCGGAAAGTTTCAGCCTGCCCGCCATGATTTTTGGACGCGCCCGGGAACTCATGTGCGATCCCTCCCGACTTGTGGGACGAGGCTGCCGTCCGGCAGCCCACCCACGACCGTGAGGGGCGGCAACGGTGACAGGCCACAGTCCCGGTTCGGAACGGCCCGGCCACATACCCGTCGGCGACGAGGACCGCTGGCTGCTCGTCGCCGTGGCCGGCCTGCTGTCGTTCGTGGCGATGCTCGACATGAACATCGTCAACGTGGCCCTGGCGGACATCGCCGACGGTCTGCACGTCTCCGCCGCGACCGCCCAGTGGGCGGTCCTGGGTTATCAACTTCCCGTGGTCGCTCTGCTGTTGCCTGTCGGCCGGTGGCTGGACGGGGTCGGGACGCGCTCCGCCCTGCTGGTCGCGACGGCCGGCTTCGGTCTGTGCAGCGCGCTGGCGGCCGCCGCACCGTGGCCGGCCTGGCTGATCGCCGCCCGCCTCGCGCAGGGCGCGTTCGGGGCCGTGCTCTTCGTGCTGATGCCGGTGCTCGCCCTGCGTTCGGTACGGCCGGAGCTGCGCGGGCGCGCCATGAGCGTGCCCGCGACACTGGGCCCGCTGGGCGCGGTGACCGGCCCGGCGGTGGGTGGACTGCTGCTGGACCACCTGGGCTGGCGCGCCGTCTTCCTGGTCAAGATCCCTTTCTGTCTGCTCGCCCTGGTCGTGGCGTGGAGGGCGATGCCGAGGGACGGCGGCCTGCGCTTGCCTGACCGGCGGTCGGCGGCGGATGCAGTGCTGGTGGGTTCCGGCGTGACCGCTCTGCTGCTGGCGCTGACCCTGGCGCCGGGAAGTCCGGCGTGGCTGGTGCTCGCGCTTGCCGCTGTACCGCCGTTGCGGTGGTGGCTGCGGGGATCGGGCGGTCGTCCGGTGGCCGGTGCACTGCGGGCGGCGGGGCTGTTCCGGGCGCATACGGCGGTGCTGGCGCTGGCGGCCGGGTTCGCCGCCATGCACTACGTCGTCGCCCTGCACCTCCAGCGCGACGACGGCGTCAGCGCCACCACCACAGGGCTGACCGTCCTCGCCTTCCCCCTCGGCATGGGACTGGCCGGCCCGGTCGGCGGACGCCTCGCCGACAGGTGCGGGGCCCGTCCAGTGGCGGTCATCGGCGCTGCCCTCATCACCGCCGGTCTGCTCCTCCTCGTTCCGCTGGGGGGTGACTGGTCGCCGGTGGACGTGGCCTGGCGGCTGGCGGTGGCCGGCCTCGGCATGGGGCTGAACGGAGGTCCCACCCAGGCCCTCGTCATGGGTGCCGCCCCGCCGGACCACACGGCGACCGTGGGCTCGTCCGTACAGCTGGCCCGAAGCCTCGGCTTCACCCTCGGCCCGGCCCTGGCCACCGCCGCCTTGGGCCTGGCCGGAGGCGGTGACGGCGTGACGGCCGGGCTGGCCCTGGCGGCGGTCGCCGCCTGTGTCGCCGTACCGCTGCTCGCACTGCGGGGACGCAGGCCGGCGCTCGTGCAAGAGATGTCCACCGACGCGGCTCCCGCCGCCCACCGCCCCTGAACCGAGTAGTCGTTTCCCATGTGCGGAATCACCGGCTGGGCGTCCTTCCACCACGACGCCCACACCCAGGCCCCGGTCATCGAGGCCATGACCGCCACCCTCACCCTGCGCGGACCCGACGCCGGAGGCGTCTGGCTCGGTGAGCGGGCGGCGATCGGCCACCGGCGCCTGGCCGTCATCGACCTCGAAGGCGGCGCACAGCCGATGACCGACCGGCCCGAGAAGCCGTCCATCGTGCTCAGCTACAGCGGCGAGGTCTACAACCACCACGAACTGCGCACCGAGCTGCGCGGCCGGGGCCATGCGTTCCACACGCGCAGCGACACGGAGGTGGTGCTGCGCGCGTACGCCGAGTGGGGCGAGGCGGTGGCCGAGCACCTGGAGGGCATGTTCGCCTTCGCCGTGTGGGACGAGCGCGCCCAGCGGCTGCTCCTGGTGCGCGACCGGCTCGGGGTGAAGCCCCTGTTCTGGGCCACTGTCGACGGCGGCCTCGCCTTCGCCTCCGAACCGAAGGCGCTGTTCGCCCACCCGGAGATCCGGCCGCGCGTGGACTCGGACGGACTCCGCGAGGCGTACAGCCTGCTGTTCAACACCGGGCCGACCGTGTGGTCCGGGGTGCGGGAGGTCGAGCCCGGCGGACTGCTGGTCCTGGACCGGGCCGGCTTCCGCGAACGCCGCTACTGGCAGCTGGAGGCCGCCGAGCACACCGACGACCGGGACACGGCCATCGAGCGGATCCGCGCCTTGGTCGGCGGGGCGGCCCGCAGCCAGCTCGAAGCGGACGTCCCGCTGTGCAGCCTGCTCTCCGGCGGCATCGACTCCACCGTCCTGACCGCCCTGCTCGCCGACGAACTCCGCCTGCGCGAAGGCCCGGACGCCCGGATCCGCTCCTACGCCGTGGACTACAGCGACCAGGCGGAACAGTTCACCGGCGACGTCCTGCGCACCGGCCACGACACGCCCTACGCCACTGAAGCCGGCGCCTTCATCGGCACCGACCACAGCACGGTCGTCCTCGACCCGCGCGCCCTGCTCGACCCGGAGCACCGCAGGGCGGTCGTCGTGGCCCGCGACTCGCCCATCGGGGTGGGCGACATGGACACCTCGCTGTACCTGCTGTTCGGCGAGATACGGCGACACTCCACCGTCGCCCTCTCCGGCGAGGCGGCCGACGAGGTCTTCGGCGGCTACCCCTGGTTCCACAACCCGAAGGCCCTGGCAGCGGAAACCTTCCCCTGGCTGCTGGTGACGGGCGACGAGGCCGCCATGCCGCTCAACCCCGAACTCGACCTGCGCATCGGCGAGTTCCGTGACGACACCTACCGCACCGCCCTGGCCGCCGTACCGCACGCGGACGGCGAGAGTCCCGCCGAGCACCGGCAGCGCGAGATGCAGCACGTGTCCCTGACCCGCTGGCTGCGCCAACTCCTCCACCGCAAGGACCGCCTCAGCATGGCCCAGGGCCTGGAGGTGCGCGTCCCGTACTGCGACCACCGGCTCGTCGAGTACGCCTTCAACACACCCTGGCCGCTGAAAAGCTTCGACGGCCGCGAGAAGAGCCTTCTGCGTGCGATGGGTGCCGGCCTCGCTCCGGACTCGGTCCTGTACCGCCCGAAGAACCACTACCCGGCCACCCACCACCCGGACTACAACCGCGGCCTGCAGGACCTTGCCCGCGAAGCCCTGGCCACCGAGCAGGTCCGCGCCCTCGCCGACGAGACCCGCATCAAGCCCTGCCTCGACACGGCGCCCGACCGGTTGGAGTGGGGCCACCGCCTGCGCCTCGAACGCGTCGTCGACCTCTCCCTCTGGCTGGACCACCACCGGCCCGAACTCGCCCTCTGAGGAGCCTCCCCATGACCCTCCACGAACAGCAGTCAGCCGCGGATCCGGACACCTTGCCCGACCCGATGCCGCTGATGGGCTGCCCCTACAAGGCCAACCCGTACCCCCTGTACGAGCAGATGCGCGAGGCCGGACCCGTCCACCGGGTCCTCTTCCCCAGCGGCGTCCAAGCCTGGCTCGTCACCGGCTACGACGCCGCCCACGCCGCGCTGAACGACGACCGCCTCGGCAAGAACCACGACCGCGGCAACGACCGCTGGCGCGCCCGCGCCTCGATCATGCCCGAGCCGCAGCACTCCCAGCTCCAGGTCCACCTCCTCCACCAGGACCCGCCCAAGCACACCCGGATGCGCCGCTTCGTGACGGACGCGTTCACCCCGCGCCGCATCGAGCAGCTCCGCCCGCGCTTCCAGAAACTGGCCGACGCCCTCGTCGACGCACTGCCGCAGCACGGTCCCGCGGACCTCGTCACCGGCTTCGCCGCGCACTTCTCCTTCCAGGTCCTCGCCGAAGTCATCGGTCTCCCGCAGGAACTCGCGGCCCGCTTCGACCGCGACTGGGGCAAGGTCGTCCAGCCGGTCGGACCCACCGACCCCGGACGCCCCCTCTACGAGGGCCGCCTGCACGGCCTGCAGAGCTACATCGCCGATGTCGTCACCCACAAGCGAGAACACTGGGACGACGACCTGCTCAGCCGCCTCGTCGTGGCCCGCGACCGCCGCGAACTGTCCCAGGAGGAGCTGGACTCGATGATCTTCCAGCTCCTGGTCGCAGGCCAGGAGCCGGTCACCAACCAGATCACCACCGCCCTGATCGCCCTCTTCCGCAACCCGGAGCAGCTCACCCGCCTGCGCGACAACCCGGACCTGCTGCCCCGCGCGGTCGAGGAACTCCTCCGCTACGACAGTGCCTTCGAGCTGACCACCTGGCGCTTCTTCGACAAGGACAGTGACCTGCACGGCACGGAGGTCCCGGCCGGTGACTCCGTGATCGTCTCCCTGTGCGCGGCCAACCGCGACCCGCGCCGCTTCCCCGCCCCGGACACCTTGGACTTCGACCGCGCGCCCAACCCCCACCTCGCCTTCGGTCACGGTATCCACTTCTGCCCCGGCGCCGCCCTCGCCCGCGCCGAACTCCAGATCGCCCTCGGCACCCTCCTCGCCCGCCTGCCCGGCCTCCATCCGGCCGTCGGAGACGAGGATATCGAGTGGATCCCGGCCGTCCTGGGCCGCGGCACCAACCACCTGCCCGTCGGCTACGACCGGCGCCTCTGACACCGACGTACCGCTGACCGGGTCCGGCCACACCGGCCGACCCGGCCCCGGCTGACCCACGCCCCCTGACCCCAGGCGCCTGGCTTCCACTCCCTCCCGCCACGGCGCCATGTCGACGTGCCCTCGTACTTCCTCGTACTCCAGGAGAGGCGACATGCCCCTGACGACCGCGCCGGACACCCTGCCCGCGAGCATCGCCACCGAGATCCTGAACCTGCTCCTGCCCCATCACCGCACGACCGACCGCGTCCCCGCTCCCGCGGAAGCGTTCCCGCATCAGCTGCGCCGCATCGCCGCCTTCGTACGCGACGGAGCCCCCATCGTCTTCACGCTGCCCGGCTTCCCCTGCAAGTCCCCCAACCCGACCAAGGTCCTCGGCCACCTCCCCGACCAGGGCGAACGCCTCTCCCTGACCTTCCTGAACACCCTGTGCACCCAGATCGAGCGGATCTACTCGCCCGGCGCCCATGTGATCATCTGCTCCGACGGCCACGCCTTCGGTGACCTCATCGGCGTCCCCGACGACCACATCGACGCCTACGCCGACGACCTACGCATCCAAATGGGCCGGATGGACCTGCACAGACTGTCCGTCTTCGACCTCCGCGACGTCCTCGGCGACCTCCCGCACGACACGAAACGCACCCACATCCACGAGCGCTACGCCCCCACCCTGGAGGCCCTCCGCGCCGAGACCCGCGCCGACGACCAGGCCCTCGCCCTCTACCGGGGCATCACCCGCTTCCTCGTCGAGGACACCGCCGACTGGACCGGCACCCGCTCCGCCCTCCAACGCGGCTGCCGGCAACGCGCCTACGGCGTCATCCAGCGCAGCCGCGCCTGGGGCGCCCTGATCGCCGAACAGCACCCCCGCGCCGTACGCCTCTCCATCCACCCCCAACCCATCGGCGCCCCGAAATTCGGCATCCGCCTCCTCGACGCTCCCGACGCCTGGACGACTCCTTGGCACTCGACGGCCTTGCATCGCAGGGACGACACGTGGACCCTCCTGCCCCACCGGCAAGCCATTCCCAGGGGCCGCCTCATGATGCAGGACGGCAGACCGAGCCATTTCGAGGAAAATCCGGCCGCGTGACCCTTCACGAAGTCCGGACGCGACTTCGCTGGGCCGGGCTCGCTCGGAAGCATGACGTCATGCGAGGCTGATGCGCTCCATCACCGATGGGTGTGAGGGGCTCCTGTGAAGGCGGGCAATCTCAGGGAATGCCCAGCGGTCAGGCAGCCGTAGCGGGGCGCGGTTCGCCGTGGAAGACCTGGCGGGCGTGCCAGTCGCGGTGAGCTGCGGCAACAGGGCGCGCGCCGGGCTGTGGGCCGAGGAGTGGGCGGCCGGCGAGGGCTATGACGTGCTCGTGGGCGGCGGGGCTGTGGCCGACGAAGCGTTGTGAGACCAGGATGCGGTGGCCGTCGCCGACACCGAGGACGCCCTTGTCGAAGAGTTTGTGGTGCAGCGAGCACAGGCACAGCCCGTTGTCGATGTCGTCGGGGCCGCCGAACGCCCACCAGCGCACATGGGCGGCCTCCAGTCCGACCGGCACCGCGCCGATCCTGCCGTCGTAACCGCAGAAGGCGCACCGGTACTCGTAGGCGGTCAGCACCAGTTCGCGCATCCGCCGGTCCCGCTGCCTGGGCACCGTCGCGAGCTGCTCGGTCTCTGCCGGCTCCAGCTCAAGGCCGATGGCTTCGCACAGGTCACCGTGAAGGGAGGGCGGGAAGTGCAGGTCGAGCAGCAACCTGGCGATTCTGCCGAGCAGGGCGGGCTCGCGCCGCAGAGCTGCTCTCAAGTCGGGCGCGAGCTGCCCGGTGGCGCCCGTCTCCCGGAGATCCCGCACTCCGCTTCCCGGGCTGCCGGGCCCGCGATCGGTGCGCACTTCCCACACACCGTCGCTGACCAGGTGGTGGAAGGGGTAGGCGGGCGTGGTCTTGTTGGGCGGGCCGTACTCGGTCAGAAGCCGTTGCAGGTTCTGCTCCACCGCGCTGTAGCGCAGGCCGCCTTCCGCGTCCTCCTGGAACCGGCCGAGGGCGTACAGGAGCAGCAGTGGCTTGTGCGGAGCGCGGGTGCCGCTCCTGGTCCACTGCCTCAGCTTCGCGACCCGCTCCAGCCAGTCCATGAGGGGTGATCGTAGACGGCCTCTCAAGGACATGAGGGGGACCGGAGAGCCCCGCCCACTGCGGGGAAGCGATGGGGCGCCGGCTATGCGGTGGCCGGCAGCACGTGGTCGCCGAGCTCGTCCGTGCTGAGGCACAGGGAGCACACCACCGCGTCGTGGGTGGCGCAGGCGGTCAGGTCCGGGCGCTCGTACGGCTGGTGGCAGACGTGACAGTCGAGCGTGAGCGCGCTCGGGTTGCCGTCGGCGTCCAGCAGGGGCTCCTCGATGCCGTCGTCGGTGCGGCGCAGGTAGTACCTGCCCCTGGTGACGATCGCCATCATGGGGGTGAGGACGAAGGCGATGACGGCGGCGGCGACGGGGGAGTACGGCTGGAGGGTGTCGCCGAGGCCGTGGAAGTACATGGCGATGGACAGGCCGGAGGCGGCTGCGAAGGACACGACGCCGACCGGGTTGACCGCGTGGAGCATGCCCCGGCGGAACTCGGGCTGGAGCGGCGACAGCTTCAGCAGGTACTTGTTGACGCCGATGTCGGTGGCGACGGTGACGACCCAGGCGATGGCGCAGTTCGAGTAGAAGCCCAGGATGCTGTTGAGGAAGCTGAACATGTCGGCTTCCATCAGGGTGAGCGCGAAGCCGAGGTTGACGAGGACGAAGACCATGCGGCCGGGGTAGTGCTTGGTGACGCGGGTGAAGGAGTTGGTCCAGGCGAGCGAGCCGGAGTACGCGTTCGTCACATTGATCTTGATCTGACTGATGACGACCAGGGCCACGGCCAGCGGGATGACCAGCCAGGACGGCATCATCGCGTCGAAGGCGCCGCGGAACTGCTGGATCGGCTCGGTCGCGGTGGGCGGGCCGACCTTGGCGAGGATGTAGACGGCGAGGAAGACGCCGATGGTCTGCTTGAGCGCGCCGAGCACCACCCAGCCCGGGCCGGCCATGACCACGGCGGTCCACCAGGTGCGCTTGTTCGCCTCGGTCTTGGGCGGCATGAAGCGCAGGTAGTCGATCTGCTCGCCGATCTGCGCGATCAGCGACAGGCACACGCCCGCGCCCAGCAGTACGGATGCGGTGTTGACGCCGCCGTCGCCGTTCGTGCCGGCGTAGGAGAGGAAGCGGTCGACGGTGCCGGGGTCAGTGGCGATGAGGTAGACCAGCGGGCCGACCATCAGCAGCAGCCAGATCGGGGTCGTCCATATCTGGAGCTTGCTGAGCGCCTTCATGCCGTAGACGACCAGCGGGATGACCATCAACGTGGAGATCAAGTAGCCCAGCCACAGCGGCAGTCCCAGGCCGAGCTTCAGGCCCTGGGCCATGATCGAGCCTTCGAGGGCGAAGAAGATGAAGGTGAAGCTGGCGAAGATGACGCTGGTGAGGACCGAGCCGTAGTAGCCGAAGCCGGAGCCTCGGGTGATGAGGTCGAGGTCGATGTTGTAGCGGGCGCCGTAGTAGGCGAGGGGGAGGCCGGTGACGAAGATGACGACGGCGGCCACCGCGATGGCGACGAGCGCGTTGCCGGTGCCATGGGCCAGGCCGATGCCGGCGCCGATGGAGAAGTCGGCCATGTAGGCGATGCCGCCGAGCGCGGTGGTCGCCACGACCATGGGGGCCCAGCGGCGGTAACTGCGCGGAGCGAACCGGAGGGTGTAGTCCTCCAGTGTCTCCTTGACCGCTTGTTCGTCGGTGGCTTTCGCCGTGCCTGTCGATGTGAGCCGTGACTCGGTGGTACTCACGTTGCGCCTCCCGATGGTGCCTGTGCGGGTGCTTCGAGGTGGGGAAGAGCCCCGCTTGGCGTCATCGGCAGGACGGGGGAGCCGACGGACCGTCATGCGTCGCGTGCGGCCGTTTATACGGTTCTGATCCCACGGCCGGTCACGCTAGAAAGCGGTTGTTACCGTCGGTTCCCGCCGTCGTGAACGCGACGTTTCCGAGAACTCACCTGCCGTCTCGTGGTCTCGGACTCAGCGGCGGTGGGCTGATGTTCGCCGTCCTGGGAGGCGTGGAAGTTGGCGCAGATGAAGCCGGGTTGGTGCTTCATCGTTTCCTCCGTGGCGCGGGCGAGCAGGTCGATCAGTTCGGGCTGGCGGTCGGGGGAGACGGTGAAGACGTTGATGAGGGTTGCCACGGGGCGGGCGGTGTCGATGTGTGGCGTAACGGTCATGGAGCTGTCCTCTCACTTCGAGTGGCGGAGGTACGCCCCCCGGGATGGACGTGAAGGTCTACGGAGGCAAGGCGGCGAGGGCGCGCGCCGGATGGCGCGGGCCGAGGAAGACGGCAGTGCCTATGCCTTCGGGGGAAGGGTGGGTGGCCTGGGTCCAGCCGTGGCGGCGATAGAAGGCCATGGCCCTGGGGGACCGCACCGAGGTGAGCAGCCAGGAGCGGCCCTCGGGAGCGTCCGCGGTGACCGCCTCCAGCAACGCGTCGGCCAGGCCCGTGCCGCGTGCTGCGGGGCAGACGGCGAGTTCGTCGATCTCGCGGGCTCCGCACAGCCACTCCCTGGTGCGCTCCGGGCCCAGGCCGGCGGCGGCCTGGGGGTAGCAGCGGTCGGTGGGGAAGGGAGCCATGGTCGTCCAGGCGGTGGTGAAGCCGACGACGTCCGATCCCGTGAAGGCGAGCGCTGCTGTGAAGCCGGGGCGCCTGACGTTGTCCGCCAGCCGGATGAGAAACGCGTCGGCCCGCTCCTGGCCCTCGTTCCAGGGCGGGGCGCAGAAGGCGTCGGCGTAGAGGGAGCGCAGGGCGTCGGAGTGCTCCAGCAGGTGCTCGTCGCGGAAGACGTGGATGTCCGCAGTCATCAGGCGGCCACCGCCGTCCTGGCCGTGGGATGAAGGGCGGCGTACTCCAGGGGTGCCGAGGGGTCGATGGACAGGTCCAGGGGTGCCGGTTCGGCTCCGGCCCGTACGAGGAGGTCGCCGACGGCGGCGATCATCGCGCCGTTGTCCGTGCACAGCCGCAGCGGGGGTACGCGCAGCTCGATGTCCGCGGCACGGCACCGCTCCTCGGCCAGCGAGCGGACACGCGAGTTGGCGGCGACCCCGCCGACCACGACCAGGGTGCCCACTCCGTGCTCGACGCAGGCCGCGACCGACTTGCGGGTCAGCACGTCCGCGACCGCCTCCTGAAGGGACGCGGCCCCGTCCGCGACCGGCAGCTCGGCGCCCGTGTGACTCTCGGCCCAGCGCGCCGCCGCCGTCTTCAGCCCGGAGAAGGAGAAGTCGTACGAGCCCGGCAGGGGGCGGGGGAAGGGGACAGCGTACGGATCCCCCGCGCGCGCTGCCCGATCGATGGCCGGGCCACCGGGGTACGGCAGTCCGAAGACGCGCGCGACCTTGTCGAAGCACTCACCGGCGGCGTCGTCGAGGGTGTCGCCGAGATGGGTGATCGGGTCGCGGGCGAGGTCCTGGACGAGGAGCAGAGAGGTGTGGCCGCCGGAGACGATCAGCACCATGCAGGGGTGGGGTAGCGGGCCGTGTTCGAGGGTGTCGGCGGCGACGTGGCCGGCGAGGTGGTGGACGCCGTAGAGCGGGACGCCCAGGGCGTAGGCCAGCCCCTTCGCCCCGGCCAGGCCGACCTGGAGCGCGCCGGACAGGCCGGGCCCGGTGGTCACCGCCACCGCGCCGATGTCGGTCAGCCGCAGTCCGGCCTCGTCCAGGGCGCGCTGGACCACGGGCCGGACCGCATGGACGTGCGCCCGGGCCGCGATCTCCGGTACGACGCCGCCGTAGCGGGCGTGTTCGTCCATGCTCGACGCCACTGCGTGACCGAGCAGCCGCCCGTCCTGGACGAGTCCCGCGCCGGTCTCGTCGCAGGACGACTCGATTCCGAGCACGACGGGAGAGCTCATACTCACCTCTGTCTGCGATGGATAAGTTATTGCGAATAGTGTGCAATAAGGCTCCGCGTTGTGCACCTGGGCGCGAAGATGCTGGTCGGAGCCAGGTGCTGCCGACGACTGGTCGCACCGGCCCGGGGATCCCCTCGACGTCGTCGCCGCCGAGGTCCGCCGCGCACCGGACACCGACCGGCCCCGGCTCGGCGCCGTTCCCGGGCAGCCCGATGGCGCGTACGAGCAAGACGGGCAGCTCACCAGGCGGCATGTCCGGGCCGCCACGCTGGGCGTGCTCGCAGCCGTGCCGGGCGAGCTGTTGTGGGACATCGGCGGGGGATCGGGATCGATCGCGATCGAGTGGCTGCGCACGCAGCCGTCTTGCCGGGCGCTCACCGTCGAGCGGGGCCCGGTGCGTGCGGAGTGGATCGTGCGGAACGCCGAGCGACTGGGCGTGCCCGGGCTCCCCGTCGTCACTGGCACGGCACCTGCCGTGCTGACCGAACTCCCGGCGCCAGACACCGTGTTCATCTGTGGCGGGCTCACCGCGCCCGGTCTGCCAGCTGCCTGCTGGGTCACGCTGCCGGTCGGCGGCCGGATGGGGTGTGCTCGCCTACGAGCCGCTGAGCGGCCGCCTCATCGTCGAAGAGGTCTACGACCACCAGGGCAACGTCGGCCAGGGCTCCACGCCCATCCTGGTCTTCGACGCCTGGGAGCACGCCTTCTACCTGCAGTACAAGAACCAGAAGGTGGACTTCATCGAGGCCATGTGGCAGGTGGTCAACTGGCAGGACGTGGCCAAGCGCTACGCCGCCGCCAAGGAGCGCGGCGACAGCCTGCTGCTCAAGCCGTGACGCCGTAGAGCACTCAAAGCGTCCTGCCTCGTGATCGTCTTCTCACCTTTCACAGGCAGGCGGCACAACGGAAGGCTCCCGCGAGGACATGCTCGCGGGAGCCTTTCTGCTGTCGGTGCAGTAGTGAACCGGGGTCCGTCGGCCGGCCGGTTTGCGGCTGTGCCGTCAGCCGGTGTCGGCGGTGCGGGCGCTCCAGCGCTCCTCGACCTTCGCCAGGCGCCAGTAGCCGATGGCCGCGGCCCAGACGACCACGAACAGGCCGACGATGACGTAGCCCACGTTGTCCAGGTTCAGGTCCGCGATCCAGCCGGAGACGTCGTCGTTCAGTCCCAGTTTGTCGTGCAGCACCCCGACCAGTTCGATGGTGCCGACGAAGAAGGCCACCGCGATGGACAGGCCGGTGATGGTGAGGTTGTAGAAGACCTTCCGCACGGGGTTGGAGAAGGCCCACTGGTAGGCGAAGTTCATGAAGGTGCCGTCGAGGGTGTCGAACAGGCTCATGCCGGCGGCGAAGAGGAGGGGCAGGCACAGGATCGCGTACCAGGGCAGGCCGGCCGCGGCGCCGTTCCCGGCCAGGGCGAGGAGCAGGACCTCGGTGGTGGTGTCGAAGCCGATGCCGAAGAGGAAGCCGAGCGGGAACATCTGGCCGGGGCGGCGGATGGACTTGGTGAGGCGGCCCAGGAGGCGGTTCATGAAGCCGCGCGAGTCGAGGTGGGCTTCCAACTCCGCCTCGTCGTACTGCCCGGCGCGCATGGCCTTGAAGACGCGGGCGATGCCGAGCAGGGCGACCAGGTTGAGGGCGGCGATCAGGTACAGGAAGCCGCCGGAGACGGTGGTGCCCACGGTGCCGAGGACTTGGTGGGTGCTGGAGCCGTCGTTCATCAGGGTGCCGGCGAGCTTGGCGCCGCCGGCGACCAGCGCGGCCATGGCGACCACCACGCTGGAATGGCCGAGGGCGAACCAGAAGCCCACCGAGACGGGCCGCTTGCCGTCGGCCATCAGCTTGCGGGTGGTGTTGTCGATCGCGGCTATGTGGTCCGCGTCGAAGGCGTGCCGCATACCGAGGGTGTAGGCCGTGATGCCGAGGCCCACCCCGAACGCCTTGGTACCGACCTCGTAGTGGTGCGGCACCACGAGCAGGAACAGGATTCCGAAGGCGGCCACGTGCAGAGCGACGATCACGGCCAGCAGGCCGGCGGTGCGGACGGTGTCCTCGCGGCGCCAGCGGAAGGAAGGGGCGGCGGCGGTTTCGGGCACGCCTGGGGACACGGTCATACGGTCACGCTCCAACACCTCGTGGATCAGCTTCGTGCTGCCGTGGCCGGTCTCCTGGCTGACGGGTCATCGCGCCCGCCCCTGCCTTCCCGGCCGTGAGGCCAGTGGCAACGCATGGGGCGGGAACTCCCCGATCACAGTGGCGAGGGCCGCTCCGGACTGAGCCCTTGAGGGGCTGTCACCGGTCTTCCCGAACACCACGGCCCGCCCACCCTAGAAGGCGGCAGCCGGTGGCTGCAAGGTTGCACAACTGATCAGGTATGGAGACGGGGGCCGGTGACTGCGATGATGAGCGCATGCATCTCGTCCCCGCGGAACGTGCAGGGCAGCGGACCATCGACGGCCATCGGGTCTGCGACGCCATCGCGGCCGTCGGCGAGCCCGAGCGGGTACGCGCCTGGGCCGACCGTTTCTCCCTGCTCTCGGATCCTGGGCGCCTCTCCCTGCTGCTGGCCCTCCACGAGGCGGGCCCCATCGCCGTCTCCGACCTCGCCGTTGCCACCGGTATGCGGGACACCGCCGTGTCCCAGGCGCTGCGTCTGCTGCGGGCCGCAGGCATCGTCCAGGGTGAGAAGGACGGCCGGATCGTGCGCTACCGTCTCGTCGACGACCGGATCTCCGCTTTGCTGAAACACTGCGCGTCACACGAGGGGGTGAGCGTCGACGGCGCACTGTCAGGACGAGGAAGCGACACAGGGTGACAGTGAGGGGATCCGCAACCGGCACTCCCGTGTTCCTGCCGGGGCCTTCCGTGCTTTCTGGCCTGACCGAGCAGTTCGATGTTCCCAAACGCTCACCGCAGGCACTTGCCTAAATGTTCACGCGGCAGGGCACTTTTCCGTACGGAATGGGGGCGTGTGATTCGGGTGCCGCCGCATTCCTTGGCCGCCAGTTTCCGGGCGAGGTGTGGCGGGACTGCGACCAACTCCTCGGGCGGGCCGTGGTGGTCAAACTGCTGCATGCCGAGGAGGCGGAAGACACCGAGTGATTCCGCCTGGAGGCGCAGATCGCGGCCCGGCTCAACCACCCCGACGTCGTGGGCATGTACGACTTCGCCGCGCACAACGACCAGCCCCACCTGGTCACACTTCCAGGCTCACGTGGCGCGCCGCGCCATGACGCCTCAGGCGGCGCGGACCGCCCCGGCAGGGACCTGGTGGGCTTCGACGTCCCTGTCTTCACGCCGAACTTTGTGATGAGCCGGATCACCGGCTGGACCGCTCACATCACCGGACAGCTCGCCCACAACGCGCTGACCCAGCCGCTCGCCTCCTACGACGCACCGGTGCAGCGGCCGGTTCCGAGCGCCTCGTAGCCCCACGTCGGGCAGGAGAGGTACTTGTTTGGCAGGGCCGGGGCACGAGCGCCCCGGCCCTGGTTCTCGACAGGATCAGGACTGGGAGAGCTCACCGCGCACGATGCGGGCGGCTGCGACCAGGTTCTCCAGGGCGACGCGGGTCTCCGGCCAGCCGCGAGTCTTCAGGCCGCAGTCGGGGTTGACCCACAGGCGTTCTGCGGGAATGGCCTTCAGGCCGATGCGCAGCAGTTCGGCCGCCTCCTCGGCGCTCGGTACGCGCGGGGAGTGGATGTCGTAGACACCGGGTCCGGCCTCGCGCGGGTAGCCGTGCGCGGCCAGTTCGCGGGCGACTTGCATGTGGGAGCGGGCGGCCTCCAGGCTGATGACGTCGGTGTCGAGGTCGTCGATGGCCTGGACGATGTCGCCGAACTCGGCGTAGCACATGTGTGTGTGGATCTGAGTGTCCGGACGCACACCGGCCGTGGTGAGCCGGAACGCCTCCGTGGCCCAGGTGAGGTAGTCGGGCCGGTCGGCGGCGCGGAGCGGCAGCGTTTCGCGCAGTGCGGGCTCGTCCACCTGAATCACCGAGGTGCCCGCGGCTTCCAGGTCGTTCACCTCGTCACGCAGGGCGAGGGCGAGCTGGCGGGCGGTGTCGCCGAGGGGCTGGTCGTCGCGGACGAAGGACCAGGCGAGCATGGTGACGGGGCCGGTGAGCATGCCCTTGACCGGGCGGTGGGTGAGGGACTGGGCGTACGTCGTCCAGCGCACGGTCATCGGCTCGGGGCGGGAGATGTCGCCGGCCAGGATCGGCGGGCGGACGTAGCGGGTGCCGTAGGACTGGACCCAGCCGTGCTGGGTGGCGAGGTAGCCGGTGAGCTGCTCGGCGAAGTACTGGACCATGTCGTTGCGTTCGGCCTCGCCGTGCACCAGGACGTCCAGGCCGGCCTTCTCCTGGAAGGAGATCACCTCCTGAATCTCGGCCTTGACGCGCTCTTCGTAGCCGGCCGTGTCGATGCGTCCGGCGCGCAGGTCGGCGCGGGCCGTGCGCAGTTCGTCCGTCTGCGGGAAGGAGCCGATCGTAGTCGTCGGCAGCAGCGGCAGCCCGAGGCGGGCGCGCTGGGCGGTGGTCCGCTCGGCGTACGGCTGGGACCGGCGGGCGTCGGCCTCGGTGGCGGCGGCTGCACGGGCACGGACGGCTGGGTCGTGCGTGATGGGGGAGTTCGCGCGGGAGGCCAGATCGGCTCGGTTCGCGGCCAGCTCCGCGGCGATGGCGTCGGTGCCGTGCGCGAGGCCCTGGGCGAGGGTGACGATCTCACGCGTCTTCTGCTTCGCGAAGGCCAGCCAGCGAAGGATCTGTGGCTCGATGCCGCGTTCCATGGCAGCGTCGAGGGGGACGTGCAGCAGGGAGCAAGAAGCGGACACGTCGACCCGGTCGGCAAGACCGAGCAGAGTGCCGAGCGTGGAGAGGGACTTCTCCAGGTCGTTCACCCAGATGTTGCGGCCGTTGACGACACCCGCGACCAGGCGCTTGCCGGGCAGCCCGCCGACGGCCGCGAGCGCGTCCAGGTTGGCGGCGGCGGCCTCGGTGAAGTCCAGGACCAGCCCCTCCACCGGAGCCTTGGCGAGCACCGGCAGCGCGTCACCCAGGCGGTCGAAGTAGGAGGCGACCAACAGCTTGGGACGGTCGGTCAGGGCGCCGAGGTCACGGTAGGCACGTTCGGCGGCACTCAGCTCGGCCGGCGTACGGTCCTGGACCAGGGCGGGCTCGTCGACCTGCACCCATTCCGCGCCGGCCGCGCGCAGATCGACGAGGACCTCGGCGTACACCGGAAGGAGCCGGTCGAGGAGGACGAGGGGGTCGAAGCCGGCGGCCACGCCTGGCGCGGCCTTGGCCAGCAGGAGGTAGGTGATGGGTCCGACGAGGACGGGCCGGGCGGTCAGGCCCAAGGAGAGGGCCTCCTTGAACTCGCCGACCTGCTTGGTCGAGTTCGCGGTGAACACCGTGTCCGGGCCCAACTCCGGCACCAGATAGTGGTAGTTCGTGTCGAACCACTTCGTCATCTCAAGCGGCGCCACGTCCTTGGTGCCGCGCGCCATGGCGAAGTACCCGTCCAGCGCGTCCGCGGCGACGGCGGCCCGATGGCGGGCGGGGACCGCACCGACCATGACGGTGGTGTCGAGCACGTGGTCGTAGTACGAGAAGTCACCGGTCGGCACTTCGTCGATGCCGGCTTCGGCCAGCTGCTGCCAGTTCGTCCGGCGCAGGTTGGTGGCGGCGGCTCGTAGGGCGTCGGCGGTGACGCTGCCCTTCCAGTAGCCCTCGATCGCCTTCTTCAGTTCCCGGTTCTGACCCTGGCGGGGGTAGCCGTACACGGTGGCCCGTGCTGCCGCGGCTGCGGACTTCGCTGTCACGGAGATCTCCTTCGCGAGATGAATCCCTGAGATCCCGGAGACGGGACGAGAGCGCGAAGGGGTGACGAACCTGACAGGAATGACCTGGCGCGGCAAGGCACGGTCGTCCGTCTGGTGTGTACGCCGACCCGCCCTCGAGGTCACCGGGATGTCCGCGCACGAGTGCTTCGAGCGCGGGCAGTTGGCAGGTCTTCGGACTCGCGGGCACGTCCTCACCGAGGAGGACACCTACTGGCCGTCGCTTCCCAGGCCCAGTACGTCGGGCCCAGTGCGTATGACGGCGGTCGTTCCCGCTCACCGCTGCGGGGCAGTCCCGGATTCCCACCGGGTTCCCTCTTGCGACGCATCCCGCCTGGCGGACGGGGCGAACCAGCTGCTCCGGTCAGCGTACGGGGTACTGCGTTCGAGGAACGCGCTACGTCCACCATCCGGATGGTGAAGTGGGAATCTCGACGCCAGGAACGCCACGGGGCGGGAAGCGCCCGCACTCACGCTTCCCGCCCTTCCCCTGAGTCGCCGTGCGGGACCCTCAACCCGCCGGCGGTACGGGCCCCTCAGCCCGCGTCGTACCAGGTCCTCAGCCCTGGTCGTAGGTGTGGAATCCCCTGCCGGTCTTCCGGCCGAGCAGTCCTGCCTCCACCATCCGGTGGAGCAGCGGCGGTGGCGCGTACAGCGGCTCGCGGAACTCGTCGTAGAGGGACTCGGCGATCGAGGCGACGGTGTCCAGTCCGATCAGGTCTGCGAGCTTCAGTGGGCCCATCGGGTGAGCGCAGCCCAGCTCCGTGCCGGTGTCGATGTCGGCGGCCGTGGCGAAGCCGGACTCGGCCATTCGGATCGCGGACAGCAGGTAGGGGATGAGCAGCGCGTTGACGACGAAGCCGGCCCGGTCCTGGGACCGGATCACGGTCTTGCCGAGCACACGGGCCGCGAAGTCCTCGACCGCGGAGGTCGTGCCGGCCGACGTGTGCAGCGAGGTCACGACCTCCACCAGCGGCAGCACGGGGACGGGGTTGAAGAAGTGCAGTCCCACGACCCGGTCCGCGCGGCTCGTGGCCATGCCGAGCCGCATGACCGGGAGGGATGAGGTGTTGGTGGCGAGAACCGCGGCGGGATCCTCGACGATCTTGTCGAGGGCGGCGAACACCTCGGCCTTGGCATCCGTGTTCTCGACAACGGCTTCGACGACCAGCTGCCGGTCGGCCAGGTCCTCCAGATCACCGGTGAAGACCAAACGGGCGAAGGCGTCCCGCGCGGCGGCATCCTCCAGCTTGCCGCGCCGTACGGCGCGGTCGAGTGACGCCGACACCCGATCCCGTGCGGCGCGGGCCGCCACCGCGTCCACCTCGCACACCACGGTGTCGAGCCCTGCCCGTGCGCAGACCTCGGCGATGCCGGCGCCCATCTGACCGCCGCCCACGACGGCCACAGGCCAGATTGACTTGCGATTATGGCAGGTTGGCGTTCCTGCCACGTGTTTCCGATGACCCACCACGTCGGTGTGCCGCGATTGAACCGGTCGCGAAGAGCCACTGAACTGCGGTTGTGTGTGCGCTCACCGTGCGGTGCGGACGTTCAGTAGGTGGGCCGTAAGGGCTCCAGTGCCCGAGGAAGGGTTTCAGGTCGTCGGCTCGTGGCTTGGGGGATGTCGGGCAGCCGGGGCGGTGTGTTCAATGGGTCGCGGCGCTCAACGGTGGCCGCTGCCCAGCTGAGAACTGCTGGCTGTTCGGGCGCCGCTGCCGAGTATCGGCGGGTCGCTGCGCTCGTGAGCGGACGGCTCCTGGAGCGATGTCTTTCGGCGCTATTGGTCCGCGACTGGTCCGGCGGGAACTCTCTCGGATGCCAGTCGGTAACGCGACGAACCCAATTGATTACAGCAGGTACCTACCGGGTCTGGTTGCCTGGAGCCCAATGTTGCCTCCAGGCAAACCGACTTCAGGCTCTAGAAGAACCCGAGCTTCTGAGGACTGTATGAAACTAGAATGTTCTTCGTCTGCTGGTAGTGCTCCAGCATCATCTTGTGCGTCTCGCGGCCGATGCCGGACTGCTTGTAGCCTCCGAACGCCGCGTGCGCGGGGTAGGCGTGATAGCAGTTGGTCCACACCCGGCCCGCCTGGATCGCGCGTCCCGCGCGGTAGGCGGTGTTGGCGTCCCGGGTCCACACGCCCGCGCCGAGGCCGTACAGCGTGTCGTTGGCGATCTTGATCGCGTCGTCGAAGTCGTCGAACGAAGCCACCGAGACGACCGGCCCGAAGATCTCCTCCTGGAAGATCCGCATCCGGTTGTCGCCCTCGAAGACGGTCGGCTGGACGTAGTAGCCGCCCTTCAGCTCGCCGTCGTGCTCGATGCGCTCCCCGCCCGTGAGGACCCTCGCGCCCTCCTGCCGGCCGATGTCCAGGTAGGACAGGATCTTCTCCAGCTGGTCGTTGGAGGCCTGGGCGCCGATCATCGTGTCGGTGTCCAGCGGGTGGCCCGGCTTGATCTGCCGGGTGCGCTCGACCGCCGCCTCGAGGAACTCCGTGTAGTGGCCCCGCTGGACCAGCGCCCGGGACGGGCAGGTGCACACCTCGCCCTGGTTGAGCGCGAACATGGTGAAGCCCTCGAGCGCCTTGTCGCGGAAGTCGTCGTCGTGCGCCCACACGTCGTCGAAGAAGATGTTCGGGGACTTGCCGCCGAGTTCGAGGGTGACCGGCTTGATGTTCTCCGAGGCGTACTGCATGATCAGCCGCCCCGTAGTGGTCTCACCGGTGAACGCCACCTTCGCCACCCGCGGACTGGACGCCAGCGGCTTGCCCGCCTCGACCCCGAAGCCGTTGACGATGTTCACGACACCCGGCGGCAGCAGGTCCGCGATCAGGCTCATCCAGTAGTGGATGGACGCCGGGGTCTGCTCCGCGGGCTTGAGGACGACCGCGTTGCCCGCGGCGAGCGCCGGCGCCAGCTTCCACGCCGCCATGAGGATCGGGAAGTTCCACGGGATGATCTGCGCGACGACCCCCAGCGGCTCGTGGAAGTGGTACGCCACCGTGTCGTCGTCGATCTCGCCCAGCGACCCCTCCTGCGCCCGGATCGCCCCCGCGAAGTAGCGGAAGTGGTCGATCGCCAGCGGGATGTCCGCCGCCAGCGTCTCCCGCACCGGTTTGCCGTTCTCCCAGCTCTCCGCGACCGCGAGGGCTTCGAGGTTGGCCTCCATCCGGTCGGCGATCCTGCGCAGGACGTCACTGCGCTCCGTCACCGACGTACGGCCCCACCCCGGGGCGGCCTCGTGCGCCGCGTCCAGCGCCCGCTCGACGTCCTCCGCGGTACCGCGCGCGATCTCCGTGAACGGCTGCCCGTTGACCGGCGACGGATTCTCGAAGTACTGCCCGCGCGTCGGCGGCACGTACGCACCGCCGATGAAGTGGTCGTAGCGCGCCTGGTAGGAGACGATCGCGCCCTCGGTGCCCGGCGCCGCGTAACGAGTCATGCTGGTCTGCCTCCCGGTGCAGCGCTGCCCGCCGTTGGGCAGCTCTCGCCCGGGAGGCTAGGCAGGCGGACGTTGCACCTACGTTGCGCCGCAGGTCCGCCCCGGTGCCCGGCCGGCCGGCGCGGTCAGTTCGGCCTCGAGCGCGGTGAGCCGGGCCCGCACCGGCGCGGTGGGCCGCACCGCGGCCAGCGCCCGCCACACCTCCAGGTCGTCCTCCCCCCAGGACGCGTGCGCCCAGTCCGCCAGCAGGTCCGGGTCGCGGTGCGCGATCAGTGCCGTGCGCAGCCCGTCGGCGAGACGGTCCCGCAGCCGCACGATCGCCGGGGCCTGCGACCCGGGCAGCAGCGGCCCGGTGTACGCCTCCGTGGCGGCGGTGAGCGCGCCCGCCTCCAGCCGCCGCTCCACCACGGTGGCGTCCGACTCGACCGCCACCGCGAGCCGGTACGGCCGTGAAGCGAGCAGCCCCGGACCCAGCAGCCTGCGCAGCCGGACCAGTTCGGCGCGCAGCGTCACGGGCGTCACCGACTCGTCCGCGTACAGCGCGCACAGCAACTCGTCACCGGTGAGCCCCTCGGGATGCCGGGACAGCAGCACGAGGATCTCGCTGTGGCGGCGTCCGAGCCGGATCCGGCGTCCGTCCAGGACGAGTTCCGCCTCGTGCCGGCCCAGCGCGCTCAGCAGCGGTGTGTCCTGCGTGCGGGGCGGCGGGACGAGCAGGGCCAGCTGCGCCTCCGCCGCCCGCGCCACCGCCTGCACGAACCCCAGGCTGTGCGGGTGCGCCAGCCCGTCCCCGCCGGTGATGTCCACCGCGCCCAGGACCCGGCCGGTGCGCGGGTCGTGCACCGGTGCCGCCGCGCAGGTCCACGGCTGGACCCGGCGTATGAAGTGTTCCGCGGCGAAGACCTGGACCGGCCGGCCCACGGCGACCGCGGTCCCCGGCGCGTTGGTGCCCACCGCGGCCTCCGACCAGCGCGCTCCCGGCACGAAGTTCATCCCGTCCGCCCGCCGCCGGGTCGCCGGATGCCCCTCCACCCAGAGCAGCCGGCCGTGCGCGTCGCACACCGCCAGCAGATGCTCGCCGTCGGCGGCGAACGTACCCATCAGCTCCCGGAACAGCGGCATCACCGGGGCCAGCGGATGCTCCGCACGGTACGCGCCGAGGTCGGCGTCGGTCAGCTCCACACTGGCGGAGCCGTCCGGCCCGACCCCGGCCCGTGCGCTGCGCCGCCACGACTCCGCCACCACCGACCGCACCGGGCGCGGGACCGTGCCCGCGCTG
The DNA here is from genome assembly GCF_040682635.1 of Streptomyces sp. NPDC051133. Classification (NCBI taxonomy): domain Bacteria; kingdom Bacillati; phylum Actinomycetota; class Actinomycetes; order Kitasatosporales; family Streptomycetaceae; genus Streptomyces; species Streptomyces sp. NPDC051133. The sequence continues at coordinate 14,236 of NZ_JBFBBK010000002.1, read as the reverse complement.
GTGAACGTCTCGTGCGCCCGGCGCAGCACACGGACACGCTCGGCGGGGTCGGCCCCCGGCTCCAGGGCCACCCACGGATCGGTCAAGCCGGCCTCCCCGGACGGTGCGACGGCGGTGTTGCGGCTACGACCATCGTCACGCGCGGTGTTGGCGCGGACAACCGGTTCGACAGCGGTCGGTCGGACGGTGGCGTCCGGCTAGGCGAAGTTGACGAGTCTCAGATAGCGGACCCAGTCCCACTCCGGCCCCGGATCGGTGTGGTCGGTGCCCGGGACCTGGTAGTGGCCGATGATGTGCTCCCTGTCCTTCGGGATGCCGTACAGATCGCAGATCGCCGCGGTGAGCCGCGCCGACTGCTCGTACAGGGCGTTCGTGAAGTAGGCGGGCTGGTCCACCCAGCCCTCGTGTTCGATACCGATGCTGCGGGTGTTGTAGTCCCAGTTGCCCGCGTGCCAGGCGATGTCGGTCTCGTGCACGCACTGGGCCACATGACCGTCGGCCGAGCGGACCAGATAGTGCGCGGAGACCTTCTTCTGCGGGTTACCGAAGATCGCCAGTGTGTCGCTGTACGTCTCCTGCGTGACGTGGATGATCACCCGGTCGACGGTGTAGCTGCCGGGGCGGTCGGACGCGGTGTAGTTGGCGGCGTTCGCCGGCCGCCACTCGGCGGGCGGATAGTCGACGCTGCCGGTCTGCGCACCGGCACGGGCGTCGGGGAGCAGCGCGTAGGGGACGACGGCGAGCGCCGCGCCCTTGAGGAGCCGGCGTCTGTTGAGGCGCGGCTGTGCGGGGCCCGCTGACGCTGTCGGTTCAGCCGGGCCGATCGGGTCCATGTCCATCGGCGGGTGCCTTTCAGGGATGTGGGGGGAGGGGGAGGGGCGGACGCGCGGGGAGGCGCGGACGCGGGGAGGGGGGACGCGGGGAGGGGGGACGCGGCGCCGCCGTGCGGACACGTCCTCGGCGTCGGCCGGATCTCGGCGCCGTGGGGGCCCGCCGACGTCCGTCAGCGGCGCAGGGCTGCCGCGGTCTCCCGCAGCCCCGCGTGCACACCGCGGTACGTCTCCCGCGCGGGCAGCCACTCCTTGCGGAGCTTGGCCACGCACGTGTAGTTCGTGTCGCACACGTTGGCCAACGGTGATTCGACCGCCTGGGTTGCGAATTGATACGCGTCCAGCTCACTGAACCCGTAGTCGCGCACCAGCCACTGCACCAGGTCGAGCTGCGATATCCGGAACGCGTCCTCCAGCGGGCGCGCCGAGCCGGTCGAGACGATGTGCGTGTCCGACTCCAGCCGGGGCCACGGTGTGACGACGCCCTTGAGGAGCTCCACGATCACCACCGTGTGCATGGCGCACTCCACGGCGACCCCGCAGGTCTCGCCCTCGCCCTGCCGGGCGTGTCCGTCGCCGAGGCTGAGCAGGGCGCCCTCGACGTTCACCCCCAGGTAGCAGGTGACGCCGGCCCGCATCTCGGGGGTGTCCATGTTCCCGCCGTGCGCGTCCGGGACCAGGGCCGAGCGCACCTCCAGGTTGGCGGGGGCCACGCCCACCGTCCCGTGCATCGGGTCCAGGGGCAGCTCGATCTCGATGTCACTGTCCTGCGCCCGGAACAGGGCGGTACGCCGTGCGCGGTCGAGCTGCCAGATCCAGACCCGCTCCGGCAGCGGCGGCTGCAGCGTGGCCGTGCTGTGCGTGGAGGTGAGTGCTCCGAACAGGGGGACCGTCGTCGACGCCGCCCAGTCGCGGGCCGGTTCGATCGACACGAAGTGCACGGCCACGGTGTCTCCGGGCTCGGCTCCCTCGATGTGGAAGGGACCTGTCTGCGGATTGAGGAACGGGAACTCGCAGACCTCGGAGACCAGGTCCTTCTCGGAGCGGACCCGCCCGGCGAAGCAGTCCTCGGTGTACAGATCGAGAACGGTGCCGGGCGCGATCCGCGCCATGGGCGCCGCGCCGCCGAACGTCCAGGCGTACTGGTCCGGCTCCGGGCGCACGGTGAGGATCCGGGGGTCGGTCATCGTGACAGGGGTCCCTTCTGGCAGCGGTGGTCGTGGGGCAGGCGGCTCGGGGGTGGGCACGGTCCAGGCGGCTCGGGTCACGCGGCAAGCGGCTTGGGGGCGTGGGGTGGTGGCGGCCCGGGGTGGTGGGGTGATCGTGGCTTGAGGATGTCGGGTGGAGGCGGCTCAAAGGCGTGGTGTGGCGTGGCGTGCGTGGCCACGGTTCGGGGCGATGGCGTGGTGGCACCCGGGCGTGGCCGGCTCCGTTCCTCCGGTTCGAGTGCCGGTCAGCGCGGTACCGTGCCGTCCTGCCGAGGGCCGGCCGTGGGCTCGTACTCCTCGAGGTGCACGCGCGCGGTCTCGGCTATGCGCTCGGGGTGACGTCGCATCAGCACCAGCAGGACCACCACGCCCGCCGCCATCCAGCCGCCGACGACCGGCCCCGCATAGGACACCGGTGGTGTCAGCTCGGTCACGAAGTCGAACACCGGGAGTCCGGCGGCCGTCAGCAGCGCCGGGACGAAGGCCACGATGCCCAGCACCGGGAAGAGCAGATGGCGTACCGGCTTCAGGGCGCCCCGGCCTGCCCGCAGGAAGTGGCCGGGGCAGGCGAGATTGACGACGATGTAGACGCCGACGACGACGGTGACGATCACCGTGGCGAGGAGGAGGAACGCGGTCACGGGGTCGTAGGCGAAGCCGAGCCCCAGCGCCGTGCCGACCGCCACGACGGTCTGCGCCGCTATCCCGGCCACGGGAGAGCGGTGCCGGGGATGCAGCGTGGCGAGCAGACGGGGCAGGACCCGGATGCGGGCCAGGGCGAAGGCCGTACGGGTGGAGACGTTCGCGCACGCGTTGGCGTTGGCGATCGTGGAGTTGACCACCGCGAGGAACACCAGCACCCAGAACAGACCGAAGGACGCCCGGGCGACCCCGTCCCAGGACGCCGCGCCCGACGCGCCGAACTTCGCGAAGCGGTCCGGCCCGAAGTAGACGGTCATCGCGTAGGTGGTGATCACGTAGAAGAGCCCGATGCCCAGCGCCGCGCCGAGGACCGCGCGGTGCATCGTCCGACGGGGGTCGCGTGTCTCCTCGGCGAGCGGCGCCGCCGCCTCGAACCCGGCGAACGCCAGCACCGTGTACACGGACCCGGCGAACACGCCGCCGACCCCCGCGTATCCGTCGGCGGTGTGGGACGTGCCGAACACCGAGAGGGTGTTGGCGTCGCCCGCCTTGCCGATGAGCAGGAGGGCGAACACCAGGAAGACGACGATCTCGAAGACGCCGAGGACGGTGCCGAAGCGGGCCGAGGCGCGGACGCCCAGATAACCGGCGGCGGCGATGACACCGGCACCCGCCAGCGACCAGGGCCACCACAGGTCCGCCGGGTACGAGGACCACTCCTCGTGCAGCGTGCCGGCCGCGGTGAACCCCAGCTGCAGGAGCAACAGGGGTGGGACCAGCATCTCCACGAACACATAGCCCCATCCGACGAGGAATCCGACGGCCGGGTGCAGCCCGCGCGCCGCATAGGTGGCCACCGAGCCCGCGGCGGGCAGCTCGCGGGCCAGCTCGGCCACGCACGAGGCGGTGAACAGACAGGCCACCAGGGCGATCAGCACCGCCAACGGCAGGCTGCCGCCGGCGAAGGCGGCACCGGACGGAATCGACGCGGCCACCGCGGCGGCCGGCGCCATCGCCGTCACGCTCTGGAACAGGACCTCGCGCAGACCGATCGCGTCTCGCCGCAGAGTTCCGGTCGTCTCCCCGCCCACGTGTCCCCCCGATGCGTGTCGGCCCACTGGCTGCCCGATGCGTGTGATGGCTCCTCAGTTCGCGAGCGGCACCGTGGACTTGACCGCCCCACGGCTGCGGCTCGTGTGCATCACGGTACGGCGCGGGAGGGGCGGGCAGAAGGCCGTGGAGCGGTTCCGTGGACAGCGGGCGGCCTGTGGACAAGTCCGTCACCCGATCGGGGGATCCCGGGTGTTGGCCGGGGCCGGGATGGTGAGGCCGCCCGCCGATCCTCGGGCGCCGGCGGGCCGCGGGCGCCCGGCCGTCACAGCGGCACACCCTCCCGCAGGTACACCACGCCTCCGGCACGCGCCGCCGCGTGCAGCGCCTGCAGTGTGGAGAGCCGGGCCGCGAGCCGGAGCCCGGCCAGCTCGGACGGCGCGAACAGTCCGTAGCGGTCGTGCTCGGCGCTCAGCCGTACGGGGACGCCACCGGGCAAGGTGCCGCCGTGGAAGAAGCAGTCGAGGACCGGGCCCGTGCCGAGCACGTCCACCCGGTGATCGACGCCGAGCAGCGCGGGCACCGGGCCGATGTCGATGCCGGTCTCCTCACCCATCTCCCTGCGCGCCGCGGCCCAGGGATCCTCACCATGGTCCAGCATGCCGCCGGGCAGCCACCAGTGCCCGGCATACGGCCCTCCGGTGCCGTAACGCAGCAGCAGGAGGCGCGCCTGCTCGTCGAGCATCAGCACGCACGAGGCGAGCAGCGCCTGCGGCTGCGTCCTGACCCATTCCGTACGCGGCACCCAGTCCGTCACCCGGCCTCCAGGAAGTACGGTCCTCGGAAGCTGGTCGAGCCCCCGTCAGGATCGTTCCGTGACCACCGCCGGATCGTCCAGCACGGAGCGGACGACCGAGTGCGCCGCACCCAGCAGCGGGCCCTGCGAGCCCAGCCGGGACACCGTCACCGGGCAGGCCGGACCCGCCGTACGGCCGGCCAGTTCCGCCTCCAGGGAGGGCAGCAGCCAGGGGGAGAGGCCGGCCAGGGCCCCGCCCAGCACCACCGTCTCCGGGTCGAGGAGGTTCACCGCGCCGGTCAGGGCGATGCCGAGCGCCGTGCCGGCCTCCCGCAGAGCCGTTCGTACGTGGTCGTCGCCCTTCTCGGCGCGGTCCGCGAGCAGGCCCACCAGATCCTCGCGCGGCTCCAGACCCGCCGCACGCAGGACCGCCTCCTCGCCCGCGTACTGCTCCAGACAGCCGCGGCTCCCGCACGGGCAGCGGGGCCCGTCCGGCCGCACCGGAACGTGGCCCAGTTCGCCCGCGAAGCCCCGGGTACCGCGCAGCAGCCCGCCGTCCACGACGACGGCGGCGCCGATGCCGATCTCGGCCGAGACGTGCAGGAAGTCCCCCGGCGTGCCGTCGCCGAGCCACAATTCGGCGAGCGCGCCGAAGTTGGCCTCGTTGTCCACGGTCAGCGGCCAGGCCCCGGGCAGCAGTGTGCCGAGATCCGTGCCGTGCCAGTCGAGGTTCGGGGCGCGTACGACCGTCCGCCCGTCCCTGGCCACCAGCCCGGGCACGGCGACCGCGAGCCCGGCGGGCCAGAGTTCCTCCCGCTCGGCCTCCGTGACGACCCGGTGGATCAGCGCGGTCAGCTCCGCGACCACGTGCTCGGGGTCCCGCCCCCGGTTGGCGCCGTGCCGCACGGCACGCGCGCGGACCGCGCCGCGCAGGTCGACCGCGCACACCGCGAGATGGTCGACGCCGATCTCCGCCCCGATGCCGGCCGGACCCCGGCCGCTGACCGCGAGTGCCGAACCGGGGCGGCCCACCCGGCCGGGCCGCTCCGGGCCCAGCTCTTCCAGCAGCCCCCACCGGATCAGCTCGTCCACCAGCGTTGACACGGCCGCCCGGGTCAGACCGATGCGCGAGGCGACGGCGGCCCGGGACAGTGAACCCTCGGCGCTGACCGCGTGCAGCACACGGGCGAGATTGCGCCGGCGCATGCCCTGCTGGGTGTCCGGCAGGGCGCGGCCGGTGCCGGGCGGGCGGGCCTCGTGCAGCGGTGCGGTCATGCCTGAAGTGATCCTCGGTGTCTGCCGCTCAGCTCGATGTGCGCGACGGGGCGTGTGTCCCCCGCTCCAGCAGCGGGGCCGCGTCGGAGAGTACCCCGGTGATCCGGTTCAGCGTCTCCTGGTCCCGTTCCACGGCCTCCAGCAACGGACCCGCGGCCGTGTTCCAGCGGCGGGCCACGGCTGCCGGATCCTCGCCGGTCAGCAGCCCGGCGGCCTGTGCCGCCGCACCCAGGGCGACCAGCTCCCGCGCCTGCGGCACCTGTACAGGACGCCCCGACAGCCGGCGCACGGTCTGCTGCCAGGCCGCCCCGCGGGCCCCGCCACCGATCAGCAGCAGCGGGGTGCTGCGGTCCGCGTCCTCCTCAAGGACGAGGTCGAGCGCGCCCAGCAGCGTGTGCACCGCGCCGTCGTAGGCCGCCTGCAGCAGCTGGCCCGCGGTCGTGTCGTGCCGCAGTCCGTGCAGCAGACCGGAGGCGTCGGGCAGGTTCGGGGTGCGCTCGCCGTCCAGGTACGGCAGCAGCGTCACGGAGCCGCCCGCCTCCACCGCCTCCCGGTCCCGGCCCAACAGGGTCGCGACGCGGTCGACGGCGAGCGTGCAGTTCAGCGTGCAGGCCAGCGGCAGCCAGTCCCCGTGCGCGTCGGCGAAGCCCGCCACGGTGCCGGTCGGGTCGGTGGGGCGGCGCTTGGAGACGGCGTACACCGTGCCCGACGTGCCGAGGCTGAGCACCGGGGTGCCGGGCCGCAGCCCGAGCCCCAGCGCCGCCGCCGCGTTGTCGCCGGTGCCGGGCGCCACCAGCGTGCCCTTGGAGAACGGCAGGTCGTGGCTGTCGCGCACGGTGCCGGCCACCTCGCCCGGCCGCACCACCCGGGGCAGCAGCGCAGGATCGAGGCCGACGTGCGCCAGGGTCTCCGGGTCGTACGCCTCCGTCCCGGACGCCCACCAGCCGGTGCCGGAGACGTCGCCGCGGTCGGTCGTGCCCTGCCCGGTCAGGCGCTCGGTGAGGTAGTCGTGGGGGAGCCGTACCGCCCTGGTCGCGCGCACCGCGTCCGGCTCGTGCTCGGCCAGCCACGCCCACTTCGTGACCGTGAAGGACGCCCCGGGCACGCTGCCCGTGCGCTCCGCCCAGGCCTTCGGGCCGCCCAGCTCCTCCACCAGACGGCGGGCCTGCGGCGCGGAGCGGACGTCGTTCCACAGCAGCGCCGGACGCACCGGCTCCCCGTGCTCGTCCAGGGTCACCAGACCGTGCTGCTGACCGCCGATCGACACGGCCGCCGCCTCGTGCGCCGCGTCACCGCACTGGCGCAACGCCTCGCACAGGGCCTGCCACCACTGACGCGGATCGCTCTCCCGGCCCGCGCCCGAGGACACGGTGTGCGCGGCCTGGCCGCTCGCCACCACCTGCCCGGTCGACGCGTCCACGACCAGCGCCTTCGTGGACTGAGTGGATGTGTCCACGCCGACGACGAGCGGACCCTCGGCTGCTGACATCGGGCTCTCCCTTTTCCACGACGATCCGTGACGTTCCGTGCCGTTCAGCGACTTCCGTGATCTTCCAAGACGTGTGTGATGTTCCGCGGCGTGCGGGTCAAACACATCTTGTCTCTTCCCAGAGGTGCGCCCGCATACTAATTTGTAAACGGCCATGACGAAATAGTCGTACGCAGCAAGGAGCCGCGGCATGAACTACCAGCCCACCCCCGAGGACAGGTTCACGTTCGGCCTGTGGACCGTCGGCTGGCAGGGCAGGGACCCCTTCGGCGACGCCACGCGCCGTGCCCTCGACCCGGTCGAGACGGTGCAGCGCCTGGCCGAGCTGGGCGCGCACGGGGTGACCTTCCACGACGACGACCTGATCCCCTTCGGGTCCACGGACAGCGAGCGCGAATCCCACGTCAAGCGGTTCCGGCAGGCCCTGGACGCCACCGGCATGACCGTCCCGATGGCCACCACGAACCTGTTCACGCACCCCGTCTTCAAGGACGGCGCGTTCACCGCCAACGACCGCGACGTGCGGCGTTACGCGCTGCGCAAGACGATCCGCAACATCGATCTGGCGGCCGAGATGGGCGCTCGGACGTACGTCGCCTGGGGCGGTCGCGAGGGTGCCGAGTCCGGAGCCGCCAAGGACGTCCGTGCGGCTCTCGACCGGATGAAGGAGGCATTCGACCTCCTCGGGGAGTACGTCACCGCCCAGGGCTACGACCTCCGCTTCGCCATCGAGCCCAAGCCCAACGAGCCGCGCGGCGACATCCTGCTGCCCACCGTCGGTCACGCGCTGGCCTTCATCGAGCGCCTGGAACGCCCGGAGCTGTACGGCGTCAACCCGGAGGTCGGGCACGAGCAGATGGCGGGCCTGAACTTCCCGCACGGCATCGCGCAGGCGCTGTGGGCCGGCAAGCTCTTCCACATCGACCTCAACGGCCAGTCCGGCATCAAGTACGACCAGGACCTGCGGTTCGGCGCCGGTGACCTGCGGGCGGCGTTCTGGCTGGTCGACCTCCTGGAGAGCGCCGGCTACGACGGCCCGCGTCACTTCGACTTCAAGCCGCCACGGACCGAGGACCTCGACGGCGTGTGGGCCTCGGCGGCCGGCTGCATGCGCAACTACCTCATCCTCAAGGAGCGTGCGGCCGCCTTCCGTGCGGACCCGGAGGTCCAGGAGGCGCTGCGCGCGTCGCGCCTGGACCAGCTGGCCCAGCCCACCGCGGCCGACGGCCTGCAGGCGCTGCTCGCCGACCGCTCGGCCTTCGAGGACTTCGACGTGGAGGCCGCCGCCGCGCGCGGGATGGCGTTCGAACGTCTCGACCAGCTGGCGATGGACCACCTGCTGGGGGCGCGCGGCTGAACGGCCCCACGCGCGCGTGCCCGCACTCGGGCACGGCAGTGGCCGGGCGACCCGGGCATGACGAAGGCCTGGCCACCGGGCATGGCGCGGGCCGGGGAACGGCACGAGCACGAGCTGTTCCCCGGCCTGGGCCGAGCGAGGTCCCGGGACCGACCGGGGCCGGAAACCGGTCACAGCCCCCTGGGCAGCCGCAGGTACGTCACGGTCGTCTTGACGCCGCTGTCGACCAGCCGGCCCTGAGCGTCGAAGGCACCCGCGCCGTCCGTCATGCCGAAGTCGTTGTCGTTGACGAGAGCGAGCGTGTCGCGGTCCACGCGCGCGATGCCCTCGATCTTCTGCTGCACCCCGCCGGCCTTGCCGAGGCCGACCACGAGCCGCTTGGCCAGAACCGGCACCCCGGCGGCCGCGGGATCGTCCAGCTGCTCCAGGGACGGCGACGTCGTGTCGTCGTCCCACGGACCGCCGAGAACGCTCGACCCGCGCTTCAGCTCGACCAGTTGCAGCCGGGCCGCCTTGTCCGTGCGCTCCTCCACGAGCAGCCGGTCACCGCCCACCGCCACCATGGAGGAGATCTTCAGCTCGGAGGTGTCGTCGGGTAGTCGGCGCCGGTCAGCCTCAGGCCCTGGGGCACATAGCGGGTGTCCACGAGCCAGAACGTCCCGTCCCCGGTCCGCACGATGCCTTCGGTGTCCAGGCCGTTCGGGTCGTACGACCGCGGCGTCCTCGCGTCGTAGGTGCACGGCGCCTCGTCGCGGCTCTGCTGGTCGGGCAGCCCGGTGACGGCCTCGCCGGACGAGGTGGTCAGCGGGATCGCGTCGACGGCCTTCACCGACTCCCCGACGACCCGGATCTTCACGATCGACGGGTCGAACCCCGGCACCGGGAAGGTGCGGCGCTTCTTGCCGTCCACCTTGATCTGACCGTTCGGGCCGCGGTCGGTCACCGTCCAGTCCTCGCCCTTACGGCCCGCCGGGTAGATGTCGCTGCCGATGCCGCCGAGCGCGATGCCGTGGTCGTCGTCCACGCTCCCGGGCAGGAGCGCGTTGCGCACATTTGGGCCCCCAGCGGAACACGGCGCGACCGCGGGATGAACGGCCGGCGACCGCCGTTCATCGGATCGCGCCGACGGGATGCCGGCGTGTCACTCTCCCTCCGCGGTCGTCGACTCCGATTCGCAGCGGGCCGAGGCCAGGGCCGTCGCGGGATCACGCTCCGCTCCGCCCACCGGGATCCAGCGGTCGTCACCCTCCCGGTACGGCCACCAGCGGCCGTCTCGGCCCAGGCGCAGCTGGATTCCCTCACCCGGGACCGTCCACCGGTTGCCGCTCCTGCGGAACGACGGTCGTTCGTCCCCTTCCCAGGCGACGTCCAGCGCCGCACGCGCGCGTGCGAGCGGCACGCCCTCCACCGGCCACTCCGCGTCGAGCACGGACAGGGCCGCGGCGCCCCCGGCCGACCAGGCCCGGACAGCCGTCGCCAGCCCGGCACGGCCCCGCCCCGACGCTTCGGCGAGCCGCTCGGCGACGGCCCCGGGCGGCGCACCACAGGCGAGCCGTACGGCATCCTGAGCAACCGTCGACTCGGCCTCGCCGCATGGCTCGACACGCGGCGCTTCCGACAGCAGCCGACAGGCCTCCACTGCGGTACGGCCCACCAGGTGTTCCAGTGCCACGGCATCGATTCCGGGCGGCGGCTCCAGGCCGGTGTCGAGGGACGGCGGGGTACCGGGTGTCCCCGGGAGGCCGGGCAGCTCGGGCAGAGGCGGCAGGATGCCCGCGGCGCTCCACGCCTCCGCCGCGTCCACACCCGCGGCGGCGGCCGCGGCCCCGGAAGGCTCCGCCCCGGGCGCGGCGCTGCGCACGTGCAGCTCAGCGAGGAACGTATCCTCGTCCCGTCCGCGCATCAGCAGGAGCAGAAACGGATCCTCGTCCAGCAGGCGCGCCACCTGGTGACACAGCGCCGCCGTGTGGCCGCAGTGGCCCCAGGTGCCGCAGTCGCACTCGGGGTCCAGATCGCCCAGGCCCGGCAGCAACTCGATGCCGCCGACCGCCGCGTCCTCGATCAGGTGCGGGGGAAGCTCCCGGTCGAGGAGCGCCGCCATGTGCCCGGCCTGCTCCACGGCCAGGTCCAGGAACCGTGCCCATTCCTGCCCGGACAGTTCCGGCACCAGCACGTCCGCCCGGTGCGCCGCACCCCCACGATCGCGGACGACGGCGGTGACCCGGCCCGGTCGCACGGTGACCGCGCCCACGCCGCCCGCGCGCGCGAGCCGGCGCCCCGACTTGACCGCCGCAGGCTCCAGAGCCGTGTCCTCCAGCGCCCGCAGCCAGGCGCGTCCCCACCAGCTCTGCGCGAAGCCCCGCCCGTGTGCGGGCGGGAGTGCGGCGATCGTGCGCCCGGCGTCATGGCCCTGCTCGTCGTCGTGGCGGCTCATCGCGTCTCCCCGCGCAGTTCGACCAGTGCGGCCAGTTCCGCGTCCGTCAGTTCCGTCAGGGCTCTCTCACCGGCGCCGAGCACCGCGTCGGCCAACTCCCGCTTGCGGGCCAGCATCTGTGCGATGCGGTCCTCCAGGGTGCCCTCGGCGATCAGCCGGTGCACCTGCACCGGGCGGGTCTGCCCGATGCGGTACGCGCGGTCGGTGGCCTGCGCCTCGACCGCGGGGTTCCACCACCGGTCGTAGTGCACGACGTGCTCGGCGCGCGTGAGGTTCAGGCCGGTGCCGGCGGCCTTCAACGACAGCAGGAACACCGGCACCTCGCCGTCCTGGAAGCGACGTACCAGCGCCTCGCGCGCGGCGACCGGAGTGCCGCCGTGCAGGAGCAGCGAGGGCACACCGCGTTCCGACAGATGCCGTTCGAGAAGGCGGGCCATGCGCACGTACTGCGTGAAGACGAGGACGCCCGAGCCCTCCGTGAGGATGATGTCGAGGAGTTCGTCCAGCAGCTCCAGCTTTCCCGAGCGCCCGGCCGGCTGCGGACCGTCCTCCTTGAGGAACTGCGCCGGATGGTTGCAGATCTGCTTCAGGCCGGTCAGCAACCGCATGATCAGACCCCGGCGGGCCATGTCGTCGGCGGCAGCGATGCGGTCCAGGGTCTCGCGGACCAACGCCTCGTACAGGCCGGTCTGTTCAGGTGTGAGGGCCACCGGATGGTCGGTCTCGGTCTTCGCCGGCAGCTCGGGCGCGATGCCGGGGTCCGACTTGCGCCGCCGCAGCAGGAACGGCTGGACGAGCCGGGCCAGCCGCTCCGCGGCGGCGGGATCCCGGCCGCCCTCGACGGGCTGTGCGTACCGCTCGCGGAAGGTGCCGAGACGGCCCAGCAGCCCAGGTGTGGCCCAGTCCAGGATCGCCCACAGCTCCGTCAGGTTGTTCTCCACCGGCGTGCCGGTGAGCGCCACACGCGCGCGTGTGCCGATGGAACGCAGCGCCCGAGCGGTCGCCGCACCGGGGTTCTTCACGTGCTGCGCCTCATCGGCCACGACCATGCCCCACGGCACCCCGGCGAGCCGCTCGGCGTCCAGGCGCATCGTGCCGTAAGTGGTCAGGACGAACTCGTCGGACGTCACCGAACCGAGCGAGCGCCCGGCTCCGTGGAACCTGCGTACCCGAATGCCGGGAGCGAACCGCTCGATCTCCCGCTGCCAGTTGCCGAGCAGCGAGGCGGGGCAGACGACGAGCGTGGGACCGGCAGTCGAGGCGTCCTGCCGCCGGTGCAGGTGCAGGGCGATCAGCGTGACCGTCTTGCCGAGGCCCATGTCGTCGGCCAGGCAGCAGCCCAGGCCGAGAGAGGTCGTGCGGGCCAGCCAGTCCAGGCCGCGCAGCTGATAGTCCCGCAGAGTGGCGGCAAGGCCCGGCGGCGGCACGGTGGTCCGCTCCACCGCCGGATCCGTGAGCCGGTCCCGGAGCCGCTCCAGCCATCCCGTGGGCCGTACGTCGACCTGCCGGCCCTCGACCTCCACCGAGCCGGTGAGAGCGGCGGCCAGCGCCGCTACGGGGCTGAGGGAGCGGTCCTGACGCGTCCGGGCGCGGCGCGCCTCCCGCGGGTCGACCAGCACCCAGCCGTCGCGCAGCCGGACCAGGGGCCGCTTGGCCTCGGCCAGCCGGTCCAGCTCCTGCCGCGACAACTGCCGCCCGCCCAGCGAGAAACCCCAGGCGAACCCGACGGCAGTGTCCGCCGAGAGGAACGACGACGGTGCCGGACCGGCCCCCGAGGCTGCCGCACCCTCGTCCGACGGGCCGACGGTCACGTGCACGGCGAGATCGCGCGACAGCTCCTTCGCCCAGTGCACCTCGACCCCCGTCGCGGCGAGGGCCCGCGTACCCTCGCCCAGGAGTTCGGTGATCTCCTCGTCGGAGAGTTCGACGGCGTCGGGGACGGCGGCGGAGAGCAGTGGTTGCAGCGGCGGCCAGGCACGGGCGGCGCGGCGGAGCGCCAGCAGTGCGTCCGCACGCCCGCGTGGCCCGAACGCCCGCGGCGCCGCTTCCGCCTCGGTCCACAGCCGGGCGGCGTCCGTGACGTCCATCGAGCCGGTCGCACCGTGCACTTGCAGCACCGCGCGGAACCGGACCGCGGCCCCGTTCCGCTCCGCGGCCTCTTGCTCCTGCGCGGCCTGTTCCTGCTCTGCGACCTCATCGAGACCGGAGGCCTCCACGCGCAGGGACAGCCGCACTCCCGCGTCGTGGCGGGCGGCGATGTCGTCGGCCCAGGCGCGCAGCGCGGGCAGCCGCTGTGGCCCGGGCGCCGTGTACGCGGGGCCGTCGGTCACCAGGGGCGCGGCGGGTGAGCGGGGGAGCACGTCGGCGACGGCATCCAGGAAAGCCCGCAGCAGCCGCTCCGGGTCGGGCAGCCGAAGCGAGTGCCCGGCCGTGAGCGGCACGGCGTGCGCCTCCGGCGGCATGGCGGCGGCGAGTTCGCGGACCAGTTCCACGTCGCCCGCGGACAACGGCCCCACCCGCCAGGCGTCGTGGTCGTCCGGCGTGAGCCCCGGCAGCAGGAGACCGCGCGCCACGAAATGCAGGGCCAGCGAGCAGGCGGCGCTCCAGAAGCCGGCGGACCGGTGGCTTCGGGGCAGGGCACGCGCGCGCGTGAGCAGAGGCAGGGCCCGGCGTACGGGCAACAGGAGGGCGGGCGTGCGGACTTGTTCCACACGGCCACCGGCCGCCGGTACGACGATGTCCAGCTCTGTCACGGAGCCGTCCGCGACGGCGGGAGGGGCGGCTCCGTCCCGTCGCCAGAAGGCGAAGCTGCCCGCACGCGCGGGGTCGGCCGGCAGGAACACGGTGCAGCAGCGGGTCAGTTCGGACAGGTCCAAGGGGGGTGAGGGGGGTCGTGAGGATCGTCTGCACTGCTCTGCCGTACTCCTCAAATTTGACTACCTGGGGGCGGGCCGCCGAGGCTACAGCACGGCGGAGGCGTTGTCGGCATGCTGCGGTGGCAGACCCCCGACCACTTCACAATCTGTTCGACACCGGTGAACGGGTGGCAAACGCCCGCCATGCGCGGACAATGGCCGCTACCGCTGTCGAGCGCAGTGGCCGGGTGAGGGGGAGAGCATGACGGAGGCACGGTCCACGGAGTCCCCGAAGTCAGG